>NZ_KB900033.1:0-340369 GCF_000378545.1 Thioalkalivibrio sp. ALE23
GACCGTCAGGCGATCAACGACGAGGTCCAGCAGCTGATGGAGGAGGTCAGCCGCGTGGCCAATTCGGCCGAGTTCAACGGCGGCCGGATCCTGGATGGCACGGTGGAGGACCTGTTCTTCCAGGTGGGGGCGAATCAGGGTCAGAGCATCGCGGTGAGCGGTGTCGATGCCCGGACCTCCCAGCTCGGGACCACCGAGGTGGTGGGCGATAACGGTCTGACGCAGGAACAGATCCGGGACATCGGCATCGACACGATCGCCAATATCGAGATTGATGGCGCTGATTTCGCCCAGATTGATGTGGACCTGAGCAGTGCGGAGACGCTGGAGGATGCGGTTCGGCTGATCAATGCCGACATTGCCGAGGCGGCCGCGGCGGGTGATACCAATGCCGCGGCGGTGGCGGACGCGAATCTGGAGGCGTCCCTGCGGGTGGGCAACGATGGCGAGACGACCATTGCCGTGACTTCTCAGCTGGGTACCGACAATTTCTCTGTGGACGGTGGCGAAGTGACTCTGGACGAGGACAGTCCCGCCACGACAGTGACGCTGTTTGACACCGCGACGGCCGCAGACGTCACCCTCAACGACATTGATGTGACGACGCGCGAAACAGCGACCCAGGCGATGGGCGCGCTGGATGGTGCGCTGACCGAGGTGAACTCGCTGCGTGCGGAGCTGGGTGCGGTGCAGACGCGCTTCGAGAGCACGATTTCCAACCTGGAGATCAGCGCGGAGAACCTGTCGGACGCGCGTTCGCGGATCCGGGATGCGGACTTTGCCGCGGAGACGGCGGAATTGACTCGGGCGCAGGTGCTGCAGCAGGCCGGTATCGCGGTTCTGACTCAGGCCAATGCGGTGCCGCAGAACGTACTGGGGCTGTTGCAGTAAGCTCCCAATGACCAGGAGGGGCCGCGCTGGCTCGACGCCGGCCGGCCCGGGAGGTTGAGAGATGACAGACATGATCAATGGCAGCACGACGGGCGTCCAGGGGTTCACGTCGAATCCCCGTTCCGGTGAGTCGGGGGGCGGGCGAGCCGAAGTCCGCGGTCCGGAGACGCCGGGCGGCGATACGGCGCTCCAGCGGCAAGGCGCTTCCGCCCCGGTTGGCGAGGGCGGACCCGCGCGGCAGGAAGCATCCGGCACCGAGGGGCGTGAATCGGCGGAGCCGGTGGAGGCCTCCGATCTCGCGCCGGTGGTGGAGTCCATCAATGCCTATCTCCAGAACAGTCAACGCACTCTGGAGTTCAGCGTTGACGATTCCAGTGGTCGTACCATCATCACGGTGATGGACGGCGAAAGCGAGGAGATCATCCGCCAGATCCCGCCGGAGCAGATGCTGGCCCTGGCGGAGCATTTCGAGAACGAACGGGATCTTGGCGGCACGGGATTTGTCGACAAGGCATGAGCGGTTCGGGCGGGCGGCATTGTTTTTGCTACGTCGAAGGCGTCATTGCGCTGGCCCGGTCTTCGTGAGGGCCATGCAGGAGCGCGCTTGCGCGCGAATGTGGATGCGGGGGCTACACGGCGGTCGTTTTCGCGGCCGAGGCCGCTCCTACAGTGACTCTCGGCCCTTGAGGATGATCCCGCGGGGGCAGGCTTGGGTCCATAATGATTCATCCGCTCAAGTTTTCGGCAGAAGGGCCGTTAACCTGATCAGAAACGACGGAACACCCGTGCAGCGGGCAGGAAGGTAACGATCATGGCCATCAGTTCTCTCGGTGTCGGTTCCGGGCTGGATCTCAATCAGATCGTGGGCGATCTGGTGAACTCGCAGCGCGCGCCGCGCGAGGCCCGCCTGAACGAGCGCGAGGAACGCATCGAGGCGGAGATCTCGGCCTACGGGCAGATCAGCAACACCATGGACGGGATCGGTTCGGCCGTGTCGAGTCTGGCCGAGTTCGAGCCCGAGCAGTCGGTGTCGCTGACGAACGACGACGTGGCCAGTGTGTTCGTCACCGGCGATGCGCCGAACGGGGATTTCGACCTGGAGGTCAACCAGCTGGCCCGGGCGCAGACGGTGGCCTCCGATTCCGGGCTGTTCGAGGAGTCGAGCGACGACGTCGGGTCCGGGACTTTTACCATCCAGGTGGGCGACGGTGATGAGGTGTCCATCGAGGTGGAGGACGGTGACTCCCTGCGTGATCTGCGCAATGCGATCAACGATGCGGATGCGGGCGTGAATGCCTCCATCGTGAACGACGGCGACGGCCCGCGCCTGACGATGACCGCCGAGCGCACCGGTGCGGAGAACACGATCTCGGTGACCGTGGACGGTGATGCGGATCTGCAGCGTCTGGAGAACCAGACCGAGATGGTGCAGGCCCAGGATGCCGAGGCCGTGATCAACGGGATGGCCATCACCAGCCCGAGCAACACGCTGGAGGACACCATCGAGGGCCTGTCCATCGACCTGGAAGCTGAAGGTTCCACGCGGGTCTCGATCAGCGAAGACCGAGGCGCACTGCGCAATCAGCTGGAGTCGTTCGTCGAGGCCTACAACAGCATGATCGGTGAGGTCCGGGAACTGACGAGTTACGACGTCGAGGAAGACGAGGCCTCGGTGCTGACCGGGGATTCCACCGTGCGCAGTGCACGCAGCCGCCTGAGCAATGCGTTGATCGAACGCTCGTCGGTAGAAGGCATCAACAACCAGACCTTCGCGGATCTCGGCATCACGACTCAGCGTGACGGGACGCTGCAGTTCGATACCCAGCGGTTCGATGATGCGATGGAGCGTGAGGGCTTCGACGACATCGCCGCGGCGGTGCGCGACCTGGCCGGCGGGGTGGACGACACCCTCGAGAGCATTACCGGGCGCGAGGGTCTGTTCCAGGTCCGCCAGGACGGGTTGCAGAACGAGCAGTCGCGGGTGGATGACCAGCGTGAACGGCTGGATGACCGGATCGAACGGCTGGAGGCCCGCCTGGTGCGCCAGTTCTCCAGCATGGATACGGCCGTGGCCCAGATGCAGCAGACAGGGGATTACCTGCAGCAGCAGCTGGCCGGTATGGGACAGTAACAGAACGATCCATCGATGATTGGCAGGCGGTGCCGCAAAGGTGCCGTCCGGTTTCCGAACGGAGGCGAGCATGTACGGCATGAACACGAGAAAGAACGTCGATTCCTACCGCCAGGCGGGCATGCTGTCCGAGGTGCAGGTCGCGGATCCGCACCGTCTGGTGCAGATGCTGTTCGAGGGGGCGCTGGAGCGCATCGCGGTGGCCAAGGGTGCGATGAAGGCGGGCAATATCGCCTACAAGGGCGAGCGCATCGGCAAGGCGATCGACATCATCGACTCCCTGCGCTCGATGCTGGATGACAAGCACAATCCGGAGCTGGCCGAGCGCCTGGCCGCGCTGTATTCCTACATGATGCGCCGCCTGACCGAGGCCAACCTGCACAACGATCCGGAGCGTCTGGACGAGGTGTCGAAGCTGCTGCGCGAGATCAAGGCAGGCTGGGACGAGATCCCGCCGGAATACCGCAACGCGTCCGCATCCCGCGCCAGCTGACCGTCTTGGACCCCCATTCGCTGGCGAGTGCGCTGGATGATGTCCTGGGTCGCCTGCAGGCGGCCCGGGATGCCGAGGACTGGGAATCCCTGCCCGCGCTGGATGAGGAGGCGCGCGCGCTGATCCAGCGTGCCACGGCGAGCAGCGGAGACCGCCCTCCGCCGGGCGTCGACGCCGACGTGCGCGCGGCGCTGGAGCGGTTGTCCGAGTTCTATGCGGCCACGGTGCCGGGGCTGGCCGAACGGCGCTCCGAGACCGCGCGCGAGATCAAGGGCCTGCGTCAGGGCCAGCGGGCGGTGGGGGCGTATCAGAACACCCGCCGGGGCTGACCCGGCGCACCTCGTAGACGTTATCCAGTGAATGCAGGCGGTCGAACAGGCCGCTCAGCTCGCCCAGGTCGGAGACCTCCGCCTCCAGCTCCATGCGCACGCTGCGGTCTTCCGGATCGGTCTGCGTGTTGACCCGCAGCAGGTTGATCCCGCTCTGCGAGAAGACCCCGCCGACCTCGGCGAACAGCCCTGGGCGGTCCTGCGCCTCCAGTTCCAGTGACACGATCTCGGTCTCGGGTTCGTCGCCCCAGCTGACCGGGATCAGGCGCGCGCGCTTGTCCTCCGGCAGGTGCAGGATGTTCGGGCAGTCGTCGCGGTGCACGGAGACCCCGGCGCCGCGGGTGATGAAGCCGATGATCGGGTCCCCGGGCTGCGGGTCGCAGCACTGCGCGCGGGTGGTGAGCAGGCCGCCGACCCCGCGGATGCGGATGTCCTCGGCATTGTGATCCGCGGCGTCGCCATCGCGGCGGCCCTCGCGGCGACGGGGGCTCGGCGCGGCGGGCGCCTCCTCGCGGGTCTTGTCGCGTTCGCGGCGCTCGCGGATCATCTGCGCCAGGCGTCCGGCGATCTGTCCCGTGGTGATGTCGCCGGCGCCCAGCGCGATCATCAGCTCGTCGAACCCGGGGTATTTCATCTGCCGCGCGAGTTCGTCGCGGTCGAGATCGGGGATGCGTTCGTGCAGTCCGAGCCGCTGGCATTCGCGGTCGAACAGCTGCTTGCCGGTGGCGAGGTGCTCGTCCTGATGCTGCTGGCGGAACCAGGTGCGCACCTTGGCCCGCGCCCGCGAGGTGTTGAGATAGCCGAGGTTGGGGTTGAGCCAGTCGCGGCTGGGGCCGCCCTCGCGGGCGGTAAGTACCTCGACGCGTTCGCCGGAGCGCAGGCGGTAGGTGAGCGGGACGATGCGCCCGTCGACCTTGGCGCCGCGGCAGCGGTGGCCCACCTCGGTGTGCACGGCGTAGGCGAAATCCAGCGGCGTGGCGCCCTGGGCGAGGTCCAGCACGTCGCCCTGCGGGGTCAGCACGAACACGCGCTGGTGCAGTGGCTCGCTCTGGATCTCGTCGAGCAGGTTCTGGTCGGAGCCGTCGTTCTCCAGCAGCTGGCGCAGCGAGGTGATGGCCTGGTTCAGGGCGCGATCCTCGCGTCCGCCTTCCTTGTAGCGCCAGTGGGCGGCGACCCCGAGTTCGGCGAACTCGTCCATCTCGCGGGTGCGAATCTGGACTTCCACGACTTTGCCCTCCGGTCCCACCACCGCGGTGTGCAGGGACTGGTAGCCGTTGTCCTTGGGGTTGGCGATGTAGTCGTCGAACTCGCCGGGCAGGTGGCGCCAGTGGTTGTGCACCACGCCCAGCACGGTGTAGCAGGTCGCCAGCCGGTCCACGATCACGCGCGTGGCGCGCAGGTCGTACAGCTCGGACAGCGACGTGTTCTTGCGCTGCATCTTCTTCCAGATGCTGTAGATGTGCTTGGGCCGGCCGAACACCCGGGCCTCGATCCCGGCATCGGCGAGGTGCTTTTGCAGCATCCGGGTGAAGCGCGCGACATACTCTTCGCGTTCGGTGCGGTTCTCCTCCAGCCCGCGCGCGATGTCGCGATAGGTCTCGGGTTCGAGGATGCGCAGCGAGAGGTCTTCCATCTCCCACTTGAGCTGGCCGACTCCCAGCCGGTTGGCCAGCGGGGCGATCACGTCCAGGGTCTCCTGTGCCAGCGCGCGGGCACCGGCGTCGGGTTCCTTCACCACCAGGCGCAGGTGCTGCACGCGGAACGCCAGCTTGATCAGCACCGCGCGCACGTCGTCGACCATCGCCATCAGCATGCGGCGCAGGCGTTCGGCCTGTTCGGGCCGGCCGGCCGGGGTCTCGAAGCGGCGGCGGACCAGTGCGGAGACGTTCTCGGTGAGCTGCGCGACGCGTTCGCCGTAGTCGCGGCGCAGGGCCTTCGCGTCGGCGTGCCCGGCGAGGAAGACCGGGACCAGCAGGGTGGCGATCAGGGTCTGACGGTCGACGTTGAGGTGGCGGAGGATCTCGGCGACGTCCAGCGCATGCGCCTCCAGACCGGCGGCGTCCACCGACTCCAGCGCGCGGTCCAGTGCGGAGGCCAGGGCGCCATCCGGGGCGTCGCCGCCGGCCAGGCGGCGCAAAAGCTGGTCGCGATCCAGTCCGCGGAGTTCGGTGTTGGTCAACAGGGAATGGCGCATCGCGAGGACCGTTTCAGGCGCGGATGGGGTTTTGCGGCATGTCGGTGGCTATGGGCAGTACGGATCGTATTGTACGCGAGTTGCGCCCGTTGACGGGGATGTTCAGGATCGTGGGCATGGCCAATGTGATCCGGTTCCTGATCCTGCTCGCGACGGGTTACGCCGTGCTGGTGGCGACCGTCTATCTGACCCAGGACCGCCTGATTTACATGCCCTCGCGTGACGTGACCTCCACGCCCGCGGATGCCGGGCTGGACTTCGAGGAGGTGTGGCTGGAGCCGGAGGCGGACGTGCGCCTGCACGGCTGGTATCTGCCGGGGCCGGAGGAGGATGCCCCGGTGCTGCTGTTCTTCCATGGCAATGCGGGCAACATCGGGCATCGCCTGCATTCGCTGCAGCGGTTCCACGAGGTGGGGCTCGCGGTGCTGATCATCGATTATCGCGGCTACGGCCGTTCCTCGGGCCGGCCGGATGCGCCGGGGCTGCACGCCGACGCCGAGGCCGCCTGGGACTATCTGCGCGAGGAACGCGGCTACGCGACGGAGGACATCGTGGTGTTCGGCCGCTCGCTGGGGGCGGCGGTGGCGGCGCGCCTGGCGGCGGAGCGCGAACCCGGTGCGGTGATCCTGGAGTCCGCGTTCACTTCGGCGGCGGATCTGGGGGCGGAGATCTACCCGTTCCTGCCGGTACGCTGGCTGATCCGCCATCCGTATCCGGTCCTCGAACATGTCCGGCGCCTGGAAGCACCGCTGCTGCTGGTGCATGCGCGCGAGGACGAGATCGTGCCCTTCGAGCATGCGCGCCGCCTGCAGGCGGCGGCCCCGGGCACCCCGCCGATCCTGGGCCTGTGCGGCGGCCACAACGACGGCTTCCTGCGGTCCGGGTCGCTTTACACCCGCGGGTTGCAGGATTTCCTCGCCGCGGCCGGCCTGCTGCGTGGCGGAACGCCCTGAGGTCGCGCCGGGTCCATCACGATTCACCACTACTTGCTGCACGGGAGAAAGCGATGAAAGCACTGCTGATCGATGCCGAAAAACAGTCCATCGAACCGATCGAGATCGGCGGACGGGAAGACCTGCCCGGACTGATCGGATACGAGACCGTCGAGGCGGATACGATCGGCCCCGAGGGCGACACCCTGTTCTTCGACGAGGAATGTTTCCTGCGCGGGACCGCCGGTCGCTTCCAGATTGACAGCATCATTCCGGTGTCCGGCCGGGGCGTGGTGGTCGGTTCCTCCGATGGCGGCACGACCCTGCAGGATGTCGTCTCCGACGTGGACAGCCTCAGCGCGCGTCTGAAGTACCTGTAGACCGCTCCCGGGTCTCCACCTGCACCTCGCCGTGCAGGGTGCGGTGTACCGGACAGCGATCGGCGATCTGCAGCATGCGTTCGCGCTGTTTCGCATCCAGGTCGCCCTCGATGGTGATCTCGCGGGTGATGCGGTCGACCGGGCCGTTCTCGCCCTTGAGCTTCTCGTGCTGCAGATGCACCCGGACGCGTTCCAGCGGCAGCTGCTTGTGCGCGGCGTACATGCGCAGGGTCATGCTGGTGCAGGCCCCCAGCGACGCCAGCAGTAGCTCGTAGGGGTTCGGGCCGGTGCCATCGCCGCCGACGTCCGGCGGTTCGTCGGCCAGGAAGTGATGCGGGCCGATGCGGACGTCCTGCTGGTACTGGCCGTCACCGGTCTCCTCGACCGTCACTGCGGTCCCGTCGCCGGGCGCGTCCGCGTCCGCCGAATCCCCTCGTTCTTCGCCGATATAGCGTGTGCCCCAGGCGGCGACCAGTCCGGCCACGTATTCGGCGTCGGCCGGATTGAGCAGGGTGTGGTCGGCATCGTCCAGAGACACGAAGCTCTTGGGATGGCGCGCGGTCTCGAAGATGCGCCGCGCCGCGTCGACCGACACCACCGTGTCGCCCGGAGCGTGCAGGATCATCAGCGGCCGGTCGAGGTCGCGGATGCGTTCGGCCTGGGTCTGGCTGCGCAGGTCCTCGACGAACTCCCGCCGGATGCGGAACGGACGCCCGGCCAGGTTCACCGTGGCCTCGCCTTCGGTGTCGATGGTCTCCAGTGCCTCGCCGAAATGATCCAGCACGCTGTCGGCCTCGAACGGGGCGGCAATGGTGGCGGCTGCGCGGCATTCTGGAATTCGACCGGCGACGCCCAGTACCGCCGCGCCGCCCAGGCTGTGGCCAACCAGCAGGGCGGGGGCGGCCTCTCGCCCGCGCAGGTAGTCGGCCGCGGCCAGCAGGTCCTCCAGATTGGAGGAGAAGCCGCTGTTGGCGAAGTCGCCCTCGCTGTCGCCCAGTCCGGTGAAATCGAACCTCAGCGTCGCGATCCCGGCCTCGGCCAGCCCGCGGGCGATCCGGTTGGCGGCGCGGTTGTCCTTGCCGCAGGTAAAGCAGTGGGCGAACAGGGCCCAGGCCCGGACGGGCCCGGTGGGGCGGTCGATGCGCCCGGCCAGCATCTGGCCCTGGTGGCCCGGAAATTCGACGCGTTCTCGGCGCATGCTGCGACCTCCTGTATCCGTGCCGGGATCGGCCCGGATGTCGGCCGGATCCCGGAAAACAAAAAACCCGCCGGAAGACGCTCCCGGCGGGTGGCCTGGCCCGCTCCGGGACACGGAGCGGGCAGCGGGGCAGGCCGGTTCTACGCCTTGCCGGCTGCTTCGGCTTCGGCCAGCCGGATCAGCTTCAGCTCGTGGAACAGCCCCATCAGCAGGCTGACCGACATGACCAGAAGCACGATCATGAACGGCAGACCCGTACTGACCGCGCCGGCCTGGAGGGCCGACAGGGCGGCGGCTCCGCCGACGGCCAGCAGCACGGCGGCGATCAGGCCCTCGACGGTGGCCCAGAACAGGCGCTGCGACTGCGGGGCGTCGGTCTTGCCGCCGGAGGTGATGCTGTCGATGACCAGCGAACCGGAGTCCGAGGAGGTCACGAAGAACACCAGCACCAGGACCACCGCCAGGAACGAGGTGAGCGCGGCCAGCGGCAGGTTCTGCAGCATCTGGAACAGCGCCAGCGAGGAGTCGGTGATGCCCTCGTCGGCCAGCGCGCCGATGCCGTCGCGCACCTGATCGATGCCGGTGCCGCCGAACACGCTCATCCAGATGACGGTGACCAGCGTGGGTACGATCAGCACGGCGGTGACGAACTGGCGCACCGTACGCCCGCGCGAGACGCGCGCGATGAACATGCCGACGAACGGCGACCAGGAGATCCACCACGCCCAGAAGAAGATCGTCCAGCTGTGGTAGAAGGTCTCGTCCTCACGCCCGACCGGGTTGCTCAGCGGGATGATGTACTGGGCATAGGCCGAGAGCGTGGTGCCGGTATTGGCGAGGAAGGCGATGAAGCCGCCGAAGATCATCACGAACAGCATGAGCAGCCCGGCGACGATCAGGTTGAGGTTACTCAGCACCTTCACCCCGCCGTCGATGCCGCGCATGACCGAGAGCAGGGCGATCACGGTGATGCCGATGATCACCGCCAGCTGCGTGCCCAGTCCGCCGTCGATGCCGTCGAACAGGAAGTCCAGGCCGGAGGCCGCCTGCTGCGCCCCCAGACCCAGCGAGGTGGCGAGACCGAACAGCGTGGCGAGCACCGCCAGGGTGTCGATCACGTGGCCGAACGGGCCCCAGACGCGCTCGCCCAGGATCGGGTAGAACGCCGAACGGATGGTCAGCGGCAGCCCCTTGTTGTAGGCGAAGAAGGCCAGCGCGAGGCCGACGATGGCATAGACCGCCCAGGGATGCAGACCCCAGTGATACATGGTGGCGCCCAGCGCGGCTTGCTTGGAGGCCTCGGTGCCGCCTTCGATCCCCAGCGGGGTGCCGAACCATTCGGTGAAGTAACCCACCGGTTCCGCCACGGCCCAGAACATCAGGCCGATGCCCATGCCCGCGGCGAACAGCATGGAGAACCAGGACAGCACGCCGAAATCGGGTTTGGCGTCCTGGCCGCCGATACGGATGCGGCCGATCGGGAGGAGGATCAGGGCGAGGGCGAAGAGGACGAACAGGTTGCCGGCCGAGAGGAACAGCCAGTCGAAGGTTTCCTGGATCCAGGTCTGGGTGGCGCCGAGGCTGTCATTCGCCTGTTCCGGGAAGACCAGGGCGCCGATCACGAACAGCAGGATCAGTGCGGCACTGACCACGAAAACCGGGTTGTGGAGATCCAGTCCGAGAGGGTTGATGTTCTGCTCACCGATCTCGTGATCGGTGTCGTAGGCCTTTTCCAGCTCTTCTTTTTGTTTTTGCAGGTCGTCGTTGTCGCTCACCCCGATACCTCCCTTGTTTGGTGATAGTGAGATGATTGCACGTCCGGGGCGGAAGCCTCAATGCGTGCGCTGTTTTCAGTCCGCCCGGCCATGACCGAAGGTGCGTGCCACGTAGTCGATGTCCTTGTCGCCGCGCCCGGAAAGGTTCACCAGTACGGTGCTGCCCGGGTGCTCGCGCGCGTGCTCCACCGCCCAGGCGACTGCATGGGCGCTCTCCAGGGCGGGGATGATGCCTTCGGTCCGCGACAGGCGGTAAAAGGCATCCAGAGTCTCGTCATCGCCGATTGCGTGATAGGCGGCCCGCCCGGTGGTCTTCAGATACGAGTGTTCGGGGCCGACGCCGGGGTAGTCCAGTCCGGAGGCGATCGAATGCACCGGGGCCGGGTTGCCCTCGTCGTCGCTCAGCAGCATGCACTTGAATCCGTGCAGCATCCCCGGTTTGCCGAAGGTCATGGTGGCGGAGTGCTGCCCGGGTTCGCTGCCGCGACCCAGTGGCTCCACACCGTTGAGCTGCACCTCGGGATCCTCGATGAACCCGGCGAACATGCCCATCGCGTTGGACCCGCCCCCCACGCAGGCGACCACCTGCTCCGGCAGCTGGCCGTCGGTCAGTTCCTGGTACTGCTCGCGCGCCTCGATCCCCACCACCGACTGGAAGTTGCGCACCATCATCGGGAACGGGTGCGGGCCGACCACCGAGCCGATCGCGAACAGGGCGTCGTCGGCCTGCGAGAGATACGACTGGAACGCGGAGTCCACCGCTTCCTTGAGGCTGCGCCCGCCGAAAGATACCGGGACGACCTCCGCCCCCATCAGCTTCATGCGGGTGACGTTGGGCGCTTCCTTTTCGATGTCGATCTCGCCCATGTGGATCTCGCATTCCATGCCGAAGCAGGCCGCCGCAGTGGCCAGGGCCACGCCGTGCTGGCCGGCGCCGGTCTCCGCGATCAGCTTCTTCTTGCCCATGTGGCGCGCGAGAAGGGCCTCGCCCATGCAGTGATTGAGCTTGTGTGCCCCGGAGTGGTTGAGGTCCTCGCGCTTGAGGTAGATATGCGCGCCGGCCTCGCGGCTGAGGTTGCGCGCGTAGTAGACCGGGGTGGGGCGGCCCTGGTAATGCCGGCGGATGTAGCGAAGTTCCTGCAGGAAGTCCGCCGACAGCGCCAGCTGACGCCAGGCGCGCTCGATCTCGGCGAAATGGGATTCGAGTTCCGGTGGCAGGAAGGCGCCGCCAAAATCACCGAAATAGCCTTCGGCATTCGGAAAGTCCTTGAGGTACGACATGGCAGTCTCGTGGCCGGGGGCGGCGTGGGCCGCCGTGGATCTCCGTGAGAGGGCCTATCATCGTAGTTGCCGCTCGTGCGGACAAGCGGGCGGGGAGGGCGCCCGGCCGGGCCGGGCGCCGGGGCCGGTTTACTGCAGCACGCTTTCGAGGATGCGTTCGTTGTCCTCGGTGGCTTCGGCCATGATCTCGGCGATGCTGCCGCCGAACACCCGCGCCACCAGACTGGTGTTCATGCGCGATACGATGGCGGTACCGTCAGCGCGTTCGTAGACCGAGACGCGGCAGGGCATCATGGAGGTCACCAGATAGTTGTCTTCCTCGCTCAGGAGGTTCCCGGCGTGATCCGGCTGGCACAGTTCGAGGACCGTCACCGGGGCGACGTCGTATCCATGTTCGCCCACGGTGCCGCTCAGGTCGTGCTTGGTCGGGACCGCCCAGCCTTCGGCTTCGGCCGCGGTCTCGATGCGCTCGATGGTTTCCGCGTAGCCATACTGGCTTTCGTCCTCGACGATCATCAGTCCGGGCGCGGCGTTGTAGGCATAGGCAAAGGCCAGGATGATACCGGCGATCAGGCCGATGATGGCCCCCAACAGGAAACGGTTCTGCATTGCTCTCTCTCCTCGCTGTTTTTGTTGTCAGCATTCCCACGATACGCCCGTCGGGCCTGAAATGACCATGGCGAGCTCCCTGAAAGAGCATGGCGGTCCGCTGTTGCTGGCCGGGCTGGTGGTGCTCGGGATCGGGCTGGGCATGGCCGTCGGTGATCCGGAATGGATCCTGGAGACGGGGCGCCGGCTTACCGGCGATCCCTGGCTGCTCGCGGGGCTGGTGGTGCTGATGGCGATCCTGTTCACCTTCGCGCTGCCGGGCAGTCTGGTGGTGTGGCTGATTGCGCCGTTCGTGGCGCCATGGGTCGCGGTCCCGCTGCTGGTGACTGGCAGTGTCGCGGGCGCGCTGGGCGGGTACTGGCTCGCGGGTCGTCTGGGTGCGGATCGCGGCCCGCTGCGGCACCATCCCTGGCTGGTGGAGGCCCTGCGTCGGCACGGCGACTTCCTGAATCTGATGGCGATGCGTACCTTCCCGGGGTTCCCGCATTCCGTCATCAATTATGCCGGGGGCATGCTGGGCCTGCCCCGCGCGACCTTCGTGCTGGCCACGACCCTGGGGCTGTGCGTGAAATGGGGTGTGTATTCCAGCGTGCTTTACGGGGCGGCGGAGGCCATTGAGGACGGCGACGCACTGCAGCCCTGGACCCTGGTGCCGCTGGGCGTGCTGGCGCTGCTGCTGGCGGTCGGGGGCTGGCTGCGGCAGCATTACCGCCGCTCGGGCGAGGCCTGACGGCACGGCTGCGCGGCCAGCGGATCTACGCACAAACCTGAGAGAGAACGAATGATATTCGGACGACCGCATGCGTTCTTCGCCACCGTAAACCCGGTGGTGTTCACCGCCTCGTCGATCGTGGTGCTGACCTTCGTGCTGTTCGGGGTCATCTTCACCGAGACGGCCTCGCTGACCTTTGCCGCGATCCACGGGTTCATCACCGAGTATCTGGGCTGGATCTACATCCTGGCGGTGACCGTCTTCCTTGCCTTTCTGGTCTGGCTGGCGCTCAGTCCGTACGGGCGGATTCGCCTCGGGAATACCGAGGACCGCCCGGAGTTCAGCTTCATGGCCTGGTTCTCGCTGCTGTTCGGCGCGGGGATGGGGATCGGCCTGATCTTCTGGAGCGTGGCCGAGCCGATGCTGCACTACCAGAACCCGCCGTTCGGCGAAGGCGAGACCCAGGAAGCGGCCGGCGAAGCGATGGCCTTCACCTTCTTTCACTGGGGCCTGCATGCCTGGGCGGTGTACGTGGTGCTGGGCCTGTCGGTGGCGTATTTCTCGTTCCGCAAGGGCCTGCCGCTGACCATTCGGTCGATCTTCTATCCAATGCTGGGGGATCGGATCTACGGGCCGATCGGGCACGTGATCGACATCCTCGCGGTGTTCGGCACGCTGTTCGGGCTGGCGACCTCGCTGGGCTTCGGCGCGATGCAGCTGAACACCGGCCTCAACGTGCTGTTCGGCATGCCGGTGTCCGGCTGGTTCCAGGTGGGGATCATCGGGGCGATCACCTTCGTCGCGGTGATGGCCGTGATCTCCGGGCTGGACCGCGGGCTGAAATGGATGAGCCTGGCCAACCTGTGGCTGGCCACGGCGTTGCTGCTGTTCGTGCTGCTCGCCGGGCCGACGCTGTTCATCATCCGTTTCTTCCTCGACTCCATTGGCGAGTATCTCAACCACATCGTGCAGCTGAGTCTGACCGCCGGCGCGATGCAGGAGGCCGAGTGGCAGAAGAGCTGGACCATCTTCTACTGGGCCTGGTGGATCGCCTGGTCACCGTTCGTCGGGATCTTCATCGCGCGGGTCTCGCGCGGGCGCACCATCCGCGAGTTCATTGCCGGCGTGCTGCTGCTGCCGTCCCTTTTCGTGTTCGTGTGGCTGGCGGTGTTCGGCGGCACGGCGCTGCATTTCGAGCTGTTCGGAGACGGGGCGGGGATCGCGGCGGCGGTGGCCGAGGACACGACCATTGCGCTGTACGCCACGCTGGAGCAGCTGCCGCTGTTCCATCTGGCCTCGGGGCTGGCGACCGTCCTGATCGCGACCTACTTCATCACCTCGTCGGGCTCCGGGACCCACGTGATCGACGCGCTGGTCTCGCGCGGGAGCACGCGCTCGCCCAAGCGTCAGCGGGTGATCTGGGGCATCACCGAGGGCGCGGTAGCGGCGACCCTGCTGATCGTGGGCGGCGAGATGGCCCTGGACGGGCTGCAGACCGGGGCGATCACCGCGGGATTGCCGGTGGCGATCATCCTGCTGTTCGCCTGCGTGAACCTGACCCGGGCACTGCAGGGCGAGACGGCCGCCCCGTACTGACGCGGCGTGACGCGTCGCCGCATACGGGACAAGTCCCTGTTCCGGGGCTTGGTTTCGGCGGTTGGCTGCGCCACACTGCGCGCATGTCGACCGCCGCTCCCCCTTCCCGTGCCGGCTCTGCCGGGCGCCCGCTGTCGCGCCTGGCGGTGCTGGTGGTGGACGATTTCGCCAACATGCGGGCGACGCTGCGCGAGATGTTGCTGACCTCCGGCTTCGAGGACATCGATCTCGCGCGTGATGGCGTGGATGCGCTGGACAAGCTGGAACGGCGTCGCTACGACATCGTGCTGTGCGACTACAACCTGGGGGACGGGCCGGACGGCCAGCAGGTGCTGGACCGGGCCCGCGAACAGGGCTGGGTCGGACCGGCCACGGTGTTCGTGATGGTCACCGCCGAGAACAGCAACGAGATGGTCATGGGGGCGCTGGAGAGCGGCCCCGATGCCTACCTGTCCAAACCCTTCAATCGCGAACTGCTGGTAGTACGCCTGCAGCGGGCGCTGCGCCGGCGGGACCCGTTGCGCACGCTGGACCAGCACTGGCGCCGTGGCGACTTCGGGCAGGCACGGGCGGAGGCGGAACGCATGCTGGAAGCAGGGGAGGGGCGCGCCGCCGACCTGCAGCGTCTGCGCAGCGATCTGGCTCTGGCCGAGGGCGAGCCGGCCGTGGCGGCCGAGGCCGCCCGTGCGGTGACGGGTGAGACCACGCCGCCCTGGGCCCAGGCGCGTCTGGGCGAGGTGGCCGAAGTCGAGGGCAACCTCGCGGCCGCCGAGGAGGCGTATCGGGCGGCCATTGCGGCGACGCCGTATTACATGCCGGCGCATGATCGGCTGGCGTTCGTGCTGGAACGCACCGGCCGCGAGCGCGAGGCGCTGGACGTGCTGGTCGCGGCGGCGGAACGCTCGCCCAAGTCGCTGGCGCGGCAGCGGGCGCTGGGGCGGCTGGCCCTGGCGCAGGGGGAATACGAGCGCGCCGCACGGGCCTGGCGCCATGCGATGGCCCTGGCGACCCAGATGCAGATACCGCATCCGGGTGACATGGCGTATCAGCTGGAGGCATTGATCGCGCGCGGGGCGACCCGCGAGGCGCGGACCAAACTGCAGATCCTGGAGAGTGATTACCGTGGTCATCCGGAGGTGGCCTGGTGGGTCGTGGTGACGCGTCTGCGCCTGCTGCTGGCCGGTGTGGCGGTGGATCGCGCGGGGTTGCTCGGCCAGCTGGATGCGGCCATGGCGGCCGGATCACCGCCGCAGGCGCTGCGCGAGGTGCTGCCGGACCTGCTGGAGCAGGCGGGTGAGGGCGAACGCGCGCGGAGCCTGCGGACATCGAACGGCGGCCCGGGGGAGACATGAAGAGCATCGATTTCGGTACCGTCATCGCCATTTCCATCCACGACATGAAGAACTCGCTGGGGATGGCGATGAATTCGCTGGAGGCGCTGCGGGACCCGGAGACCGGCGAGTGCAACTGCGACGAGCAGACCATCGCGCGACTGCAGTACGAGGCCCATCGCGTGCACGACAGCCTGGTACAGATGCTCACGCTGTACCGCAACCAGCAGGGGCTCTACACCCCGCGTTTTCGCCCGCTGCTGGTGATCGAACTGCTGGAGGACTACTGGGCGTCCAGCAAGCCGCTGATGGATCACAGCGGGGTGACGGCCGAAATCGACTGCGACGAGGACCTGGAATGGGTGCTCGATCGGGAACTGGTGACGGCGGTGCTGGAGAACGTGGTGACCAACACGGTGCGTTACTGCAACGCTCGCATCCGTCTGTCGGCCGCAGTGCGCGACGGCGAGCTGTGGCTGCAGGTGGAAGACGACGGTCCCGGGTTTCCGGAGCCCATGCTGGGTTCGCGAACCACCGAGGATCAGGCGATGCTGGAGCGCGGCGCCGGGCGGACCGGACTGGGCCTGTATTTCTGCGCGATGATCGCCGAGCTGCACACGGCACCGGACGGGACGTCGGGCTCGGTCCGGCTGTCGAACGATTCCGATCTCGGCGGGGGGCGCTTTACCCTGAGACTGCCCGCGCTGCCGCCGTCCGAAACCCTGTAGCGGCGGCGGTTTCGGGCGCCTTTGCGGGGCGCCGGGTAACCTGTTGCGTGACTGCAAAACCGAGAGAATCAATGCAATCAGGATGGATTCGTCATGCCGGTCCGGCGTTGGCCGGGGCACTGCTGGGACTGGTGCTGGTGGCCTGCGGCGGGGAGACCACGGCGCCGGTGACCCTGGATCAGCTGAGCAGCTCCGCAGCGGAGTTTGACGGCGAGATGGTGGAGGTGACCGGTCGCGTCCAGTCCTTCGATGATCCGCGGCATTACTGGATCGAGGATCATCCGCGCAACCGCGTGGCGATTTCGCCGGATGCGGCGGTCGCCGACCACGTGGGCGAGGAAGTGCGCCTGGTCGGCCGGTTTTCGTATGATCCCGAGAGTGGCCGTTCGCTCGAAGTGAATGCGGAGGCGACGGCCGCCGCCAACGCCAGCCACTGACAACGCCATCCACTGACCAACGAGCGGACGACGCACATGAGCGAATGGATCGACGTGGGGCCGGAAGGCTCGATTGAACCCGGAGACCACCGGCTGCTCGAGGCCGGGGATACCGAAGTGGCGGTGTTCAACGTGGATGGCCGCTACTTTGCCCTCGAGAACCTCTGCTCGCACGAAGAATTCCCCATCGCGGGCGGCACGATCGACGACGACTGCATCACCTGCCCGCTGCACGACGCGGAATTCGACCTGCACACCGGCGAGGCACTCACGCCGCCGGCCGAGGACCCCATCCCGACCTTTCCGGTGCGGGTGCAGGACGGGATGATCCAGGTCGGCAGTCAGCCGATCGGCGGCGACGCTTGAACCGGTCCGATCGCGCGCCCCGGGTGCGGCGATGACCGCCGATGGCGACTGGCAGGGCCTCGCGGGGCTGTCGGCGACCCAGCGCGAGGACCGGCGCTTCGAACATCCCAACTGGGCGCCGTGGTCGCCGCTGCACTGGTACGAGCGACTGATCGAGGCGGCGGAACGGTATTTCGGGCGCACCGCGCTGACTCTCGACCTGATGCAGGGCTATCTGCGCTGTCTGCGCGATTCCGGTGCGCCGATGATGGCGTTTGTGGTGGAAACGGTGGATGCCTGCGGCCTGGTGACCGAGGAGCCCGAAGCCGGCACCGCGGCTGGCGGCGCGCGCGAGCGGGAAAGCTCGGCAAGCTGGCAGGCCTATCCGGCGGCCGCTGCGAGCCGTTCCGAAGTGCGGCCGCCGGACGCCGATCTCGGTCCGCTGTCCGCCCGGGGCGGGCCGGAGATGCCGTCAGCGGAGGATGCCCCCGAGGCCTGGGCCCGCTGGGCCGCCGAGCTGGCCCGGGCCACCGGCAGTGGCCCGCACCCGTCCGGAGCGGGGGATGCGCCCGCAGGTTCCGGGCCGGATGGGGATGCCGGTGCGGGGGCACTTCCGGGAATGCCCCGGCCGCGGCGGAGCAGGCCCGCAGTCAGGAGGATCTGACGCCGTTCATTCTCGACCTGCTGCAGGGGATGTTCGACCACATCTTCCGCCAGGTCGGTTTCAATCCGCGCGTGCGGGCCGAAATCGCCGACATGCAGTTCGCGCTGGCGCGGGTCGTGATCCGTGATCTGTCGTTCTTCCGGGACCGCTCCCATCCGCTGCGCCTGTGGATTGGCAGCGTGATCAACACCGGGATCCGTGTGAGTCCGGAGGCGGACGATGCTGAAGGAGATGCTGGCGAAGAAGGCGTGAACGCCTATCTGCAACGCATCCGCGACTCGGTCGAGCGCCTGCGTCACGAGGCGGACAGCATGGACCGGGAGGGCGCGCGCGCCCTGCTGGAGGACTGGCTGGCCGCGATCGAGGAGGAAGACGCGCGCTGGCACCGGCGCCAGGAGTCGCGCACGGAGACCTTCGAGGCCGAGGAACGCGCGGCGCGCGCACGGCGTTCGCTGACCGTCTGCGTGCTGGAGACCGGGGCCTCCCTGCCACAAACGGCGGCGGATTCCGTGGAGGCGGCCTGGGAAGACCTGCTGGCGGCGGACGGCGGCGAGGACGAGGAGGTGAGCCGCGCGATCCGCAGCGTGGTGGAAGCGATCTGTCGCGGAGCGACGCCGGCGGAGATCCAGCCGCGGGTGGCAGAGCTCAAGGCGGCGGGCGAGCAGGCCGGTGTCGAGGCGGAAAGGCTGCGCCGGGTCGTCGAGCAGCTGGGCCGGGCGCATCTTGCGCGCATGCGGGCCACGGCGGACGCCGAGGCGTTCGACCCGCAAGAGCGGATCCGCCATCGGCGGCATCTGCGCTACGAGGACGACGATCCCGAACTGGTCACCGATCTGGACGATGCCTGGGTGTTCGAGGCCAGTCGCGCCCGGGTGGGAGACTGGTACGAGATGGTCGATCGCACCACCGGTGAGGCGCGGCGCATGGCGCTGGTATGGCGGGGGGAGGCCACGCGGCGGTTCCTGTTCGTGTCGCTTGACGGGGTGAGTGCGCGACGGCACAGCCTGCAGGGTGTGGCACAGGAGCTGCGCGAGGGCCGGATGCGGATCCTGCCGCAGGATAACCCGCTGGACGCAATGATCCGCTGAAGGGGTCGTAAAACCGGCCGTGCGGGGTGGCCCCGCACGGCACAACCGGGTAACCGGCGGGTCAGTCGACCGGCGGCATGTATTCGTAGCGCCGGTGGTCTTCCTCTTCGGGCATGGGTACGCCGGCGGCTTCGAGGGCCTCGGTCAGGTCTTCGCAGTCGTCCAGCTCGTCGGCCCGGTTGCGCAGGGTGTACAGCGCATCCGAGGCCTCGGCGACGGGCATGCGGATGACGATTTCGCCGTTTTCGGCCTTGACCAGATTCATGATCATTCCTCCCGTTTGAGTCGCTGGTTCAGTCCTCGATCGAGGGCTGGCGCGGCGCATGTTCGTCGAATGCGTGCGGCGGCTGGCGGAACTCGTTGTCCAGCTCGTACACGCCCTGCTGCAGAACCGAAGACAGCGCGCGGGCGCCGTTGCGGACCTCGCCATTCAGTTCCGTCAGGTTTTCGGTGATGCTTTTGGCCGTTTTCTTGTCCAGCGTCAGCGTGACGATGCCGTTCTCGTTCTTGACGTCCATGGGCGGCTCCTTTTCGGATGGTCGCACGTTGGTGACTTGATCCAGCTCAATACTGTGACAGGATTGGGGGCGTAAAATTCTCGAGGGCGTATGCCGTTCCCGTGAAGCCCCTGATTCGAGCGTAGACCATGCGTCCGAGCCGGGGGGCTTGTCGAGGGGGAAGCTTCCATTCTTCAACCGGCCGCAGAGCCGGGGTTTTCACACAGGGGATCCCGTTACGTGTCTTGTCTTTCAGCCGGAGCCCGGTGTTGATGTCTTCCCGTGCCCCGGTGTTTCGACTCAGCGCGGCCGCACTGATCGCGCTCGGCTATCTCGTGGCGGGCTCCCTGTGGGTCGCGCTGTCCGACATGCTCCTCATGTGGAGCTTCGGGATCGAGGCGAGCCTGACCCGGGTCAGTCTGCTGAAGGGCCTGGGTTTCGTCTGGGTGAGTGGCGGACTGCTGTACCTGGCCATGCGGACATTCGGGGTCCGTCGGGGCGCGCGGACGCGTAACGGCGGCGGTCTGACACTGTTGCGCGGTCGCCAGCCCTGGGTCTGGGTCGCCCTGGCGGTGGCGGTCGCCGGTTCGGTCGGTGGTGTCGCCTTCGGCACGTTCCATATCGCTCAGGCCACCGCGGATCAGCAGGTGCGCGAAGAACTGCGGGCCACTGCCTTTCTCAAGGGCGGGCTGGTGGATCGGTGGATGGCGGAGCGCGCCGGAGATGCTCGAATCCTGGCGGATGCGCGCGGTTTCACCGCGTTTGTCCGCTCGTTGCAGCGCCACGACTCCGAGGTCGCGCGCACCACGCTGGAGAACCGCCTGCAGGCGATCCGGACGGCCTACGGTTATCGCTCCGTGGCGATCCTGGGGGCGGAGGAACACGCGGAACTGCTGGTTGCGGGGGATGCGTCCTTCCAGCGCGCCGCGGCCAGAGCGGCCCGCGTGGAAGCGATGCAGACCGGAGCCGTCAGCCGGGCGCACGTGGACAGCGTGGACGACGAAGGGGCGACCCGGCTGCACTGGGCCGCGCCTTTGCATCATCCCGCCGATCGCAACTCGGAACCGCTGGCGGTGGTGCTGTTTTCCGCCGATCTGGATCGCCTGGCTCCGCTGCTCGGGGCCGCCATCGACCTGGAAGACGGGGATGCGGCCACCTGGCTGGTCAGTCATCCGTCCGACCGCGCGCCGGTGGTGATGCGGCTGGACGGTGAGTCCGCCCGGCGCGTGGAACCCCCGGCGGAGTTTTCGCAGCTGGAGAGCCGCCTGCTGCGCGGCGGCTCCGGCGAGGCGGTGCGGATCGGATCGCTGGGCGAAGAGGATAATGGTCGTCTGGCGGCGGTGCGTGGCCTCGAGCTCGATGACTGGTCGGTGGTGGTCAAGCGGGACCGCGCGCCCCTGGTGGCCGGGGCGCATCGGCAGGCGGCATGGACCGGCGGCGCCCTGTTGCTGGTCTGGCTGCTGATGGCCGGCGCCGGGGCGCTGGTGGGGCGTCAGCAATGGCTGCAGCGCAACCTGCGGCTGATGCAGTCGCATTCGGAACAGGACCGCCTGCTGCGGGTGTTCTTCGACATGCCGTTCGTGGGCATGGCGGTGTCAGGGCCGGGTGGTCAGGGCTGGGAGCGCGTCAACGACTGCCTGGGCGACATGCTGGGTTACCGGCCGGAAGAACTGGCGAAGCTCGACTGGGACCGCCTTGCGCACCCCGAGGACCGTTCCCTGGGTGCCGATCTGGATCGCGAGATGCGTGAAGGCCGGCGCGACGGCTATGACGTGGAAAAGCGCCTGCTGCGGGCGGATGGCAGCGTGATGGTGGCGCACCTCTCGCTGAAGTGTACTCGCCACGCGGACGGCAGCCTGGACCGTGTCGTGGTCACGGTGGAGGACATCACCCGTCGCCGGGAGGAGGAGGAACGCCGGCGCCTGGCGTCGGTGGTGTTCGAGAACACCCGCGAGGGCGTCGTGATCACCGACAGTACGGCGCACATCCTGTCGGTGAACCGCGCGTTCACCGAGCTGATGGGCTACACCCAGGACGAAGTGATCGGGCGCACGCCGAAGATGTTCCAGTCCGGCCGGCATGACCGCACCTTCTACCAGAACATGTTCCGGCAGCTGGAGCTCTACGGGCACTGGCAGGGGGAGATCTGGAATCGGCGCAAGAACGGCGAGGTGTTCCCCGAGCTGCAGAGCATCACGGCGGTGCACGACCCGCAGGGCCGGCTCACGCATTACGTGTCGGTGTTCGCCGATATCTCGCGGATCAAGGCCTCGGAAGAGGAGCTGGACTACCTGGCGCATCATGATCCGCTGACCGAGCTGCCCAACCGTCGCCTGCTGCTGGCACGTCTGGGCCATGGCATCTCGCTGATGCGGCGGCGCAACGGGGTGCTGGCGCTGCTGATCGTGGATCTCGACCGCTTCAAGGACGTCAATGACAGCCACGGCCACGCCGCCGGCGATGCCCTGCTGCGCAGCGCGGCCATCCGGCTGCAGCGCGAGCGCCGCGGAACCGATACCGTGGCGCGGCTGGCCGGGGACGAATTCGCGGTGGTGGTGGAGAATCTGGCCCACCCGGACGACGCCGGCATGATTGCCGAATCCATGATCCGCCACCTGGCCGAGCCCTGCGACCTCGGCAACGGAGTGGAGGTCGAGGTGGTGGCGACCGTCGGGATCGCGCTGTTCCCGGATCACGGGGCCGGTTCCGAGGCGCTGCTGCAGCAGGCGGGCACCGCGCTGTCGCGCGCCAAGGAAGAGGGGCGCGGGTCGTATCGTTACTACTCGGACGCCTATACCGAGGCGGCGCGCGAGCGCATCGATCTCAGCTCACGTCTGCGCCGCGCGATGGAGCATGACCACCTGGAGGTCCATTACCAGCCGCAGTACGAGATCGCGACGGGGCGCCTGATCGGGGCCGAGGCCCTGCTGCGCTGGAACGATCCGGTGCTGGGCCGCGTGTCGCCCGGGCGTTTCATCCCGGTCGCGGAGAAAACCGGCCTGATCGTGGAGCTGGGCACCTGGGTCCTGCAGGAGGTGATCCGGCAGGGGCGCGCCTGGCTGGACGCGGGTTATCCTCCGATCCGGCTGGCGGTGAACGTGTCTGCGCTGCAGTTCCGGCGGATGGCGCTGGATGAACAGGTCGCCGCCACCCTGGACGAGCACGGACTGCCGCCGGAATGCCTGGAGCTGGAGATCACCGAGTCCGCGCTGATGGCGGATGCCGAGCGGGCCCGTCGCATTCTGGAATCGCTGCGGGGGCGGGGCGTGCATTTCGCCGTGGATGACTTCGGCACGGGCTATTCCTCGCTGTCGCAGCTGAAGAGCTTTGCGGTGGACACCCTCAAGATCGACAAGAGCTTCGTCGACGGCATCGCCGGAGTGGTGCACGAGGATGACGTGCATGACCAGTCGATCACCACCGCGATCGTGGCGATGGCGCACGGGCTGGGGCTGACCGTGGTGGCCGAGGGCGTGGAGACCGCCGAACAGCTGGAGGCGCTGTGTGCGCTGAGCTGCGATTTTTATCAGGGCTACTTTGCCAGCCGGCCGCTACCGGTGGCGGAATTCGAGCGCGACGTTCTGACCACCTCCGAACAGGGGGGGTGAGGCGCGCCGGGAATTGGTACACTTCGCGGCTTGTTGGGCCGGCCCGGCACCGGGCACAGGGGAGAGCAGAACCGATGGAAACCGATCCGGAGCGGAAACCGCATCCTGTCCTCAAGGACTATTACGGGGACGAAAGCAACAAGCGCGCATTCGTCGACGACCTGTTCGACCGCACCGCGCCCTACTACGACCGGATCCTGCGGTTCGGTTTTCTGGGTACGGGGCAGGCGTATCGCCGCTACTCGCTCAAGCAGTCCGGTCTGCAGCCGGACATGGAGGTCCTGGATGTGGCGACCGGGACCGGGCCGGTGGCCGAAGAGATCCGCAAGATCACCGGCGATGAGCGCATCACCTGCGTGGATCCGTCGCGCGGGATGATCGATGTGGCGCGGGGCAAGCTGAATTCGCGCTTCATCCAGGGGCTGGCCGAGGATCTGCCGGTCGCCAGCGAGCAGTTCGACCGCGTGTACATGGGCTACGGTCTGCGTCACGTGCGGGATCTGCGCGAGGCGTTTGCGGAGTACTTTCGCGCGCTCAAGCCCGGCGGTCGCTGCATGATCCTCGAGGTCTCGCGTCCGCGGACGAAGCGGCAGATGTTCATGGCCCGTTTCTACTTCCGCGATTTCATCCCGTTTCTCAGTCGTGTGCTGACACGTGATCCGGACGGGCATACCCTGATGCGGTATTTCTGGGAAACCATTGACCAGTGCGTGCCCCCGGAGGAGATCATGGAGACGCTGGAATCGGTGGGCTTCGAGGACGTCCACCGTGAAGTGCAGCTGGGGGTCTTCTCCGCCTACATGGCCACGCGTCCGGCCTGATACCGCGTGGCCCTGGCCCGACTGAAGCTGCGCGTCTCCCCCGGTGCCCGCGAGGATGCGGTGGTGGGCTGGATGGGCGACGCCCTCAAACTGCGAGTCCGGGCCGCGCCGGAAAAGGGGCGCGCCAACCGGGCCGTCGAACGCCTGCTGGCGGCCGAACTGGGGCTGCCGGCGGATTCGGTGCGGGTGGTGAGCGGCCAGGCCGGCCGCGACAAGACTGTGGAGGTCGACGGCCGGGGCGAGGCCGCACTGCGCGAACACTTCGCTGGATGACAAGGATTACTGATGGAACGCCTGACGCTGACCCGTCCCGACGACTGGCACCTGCACCTGCGCGACGGGGACATCCTCGCCTCGGTGTTGCCGGACACCGTGCGGCGCTTTCGCCGGGCGATCGTGATGCCGAACCTCAAGCCCCCGGTGACCTCGGTGGATGCGGCAGCCGCGTACCGTGACCGCATCCTCGCGGCACTCCCGGACGAGGCCGACTTCGAGCCCCTGATGACGCTCTATCTGACCGAGGAGACCACGCCCGGGATGATCGATGCGGCGCGCCAATCCGGCTTTGTCCATGCGGTGAAGCTGTACCCGGCGGGGGCCACCACGCATTCCGCCAGCGGGGTCACCGACATCCGCCGCTGCTACCCGGTGTTCGAGGCGATGGAGCGGGCCGGGCTGCCGCTGCTGATCCACGGCGAGGTCACCGACCCGGACGTGGACATCTTTGACCGCGAGGCGGTGTTCATCGAACGCCATCTGCAGGGCCTGGTGCGCGACTTCCCCGGGTTGCGCATCGTGCTGGAACACGTGACGACCGAGGCGGCGGTGTCCTTCGTGGAATCCGCGCCGGACAACGTCGGCGCGACCATCACCCCGCAGCACCTGCTGTACAACCGCAACGCGCTGTTTGCCGGCGGCATGCGGCCGCATCATTTCTGCCTGCCGATCCTCAAACGCGAGCGTCACCGGGAAGCACTGGTGCGGGCGGCGACCAGCGGGCACCCGCGTTTCTTCCTCGGGACCGATTCCGCACCGCATCCGCGCCACGCCAAGGAGTCGGCCTGCGGTTGCGCGGGCATCTATTCCGCGCATGCGGCCATCGAGCTGTACGCCGAAGCATTCGCCGCTGCCGGGGCGCTGGATCGGCTGGAGGGTTTCGCCAGTCATCATGGTGCCGATTTCTACGGCATGCCGCGCAACACCGGCACCATCACCCTGGAACGCGCGGAATGGACCGTGCCCGAGGCGGTCCTGTTCGGACACGATCCGGGTGTACCCCTGCGGGCGGGCGAGACCGTCGCCTGGCGGGTGGCGGAGTGAAGTCCGCACCGCCCCCGGTTTGAACCCCGGGGCGGTTGGCGCGGTCTCTCCGACCAGAACCTTTCAATGCGTTTTCGCAAGGAGTCAACGTGCGGGACAGTGTGACCGAACCTGAAGTGCAGCGCGGAACCCTCTGGTTCTGGCTGCTGATCAGCCTGGGGGTGGCCGCGGCCATCATCGGGTTTGGCGTGCAGCTGGAGCCGGCGGGTGCGGCCATCCTGCGCGCCCCGCTGGAGTCGCCCGCGGCCGGTGCCCTGGGCTTCGGCCTGATGATGATCTGGGCCGCCTATGCCTACGCCCTGTCGGCCGGCAAGGCCGCGGGCTCTCAGGAGATGGGGCTGGTGGTACTCAACCTGGGCCTGCCGCTGGGCCTGATTGCCCTGTGGACCTGGGAGATCAACGCCCTGTCGTTCTTCGTGGCCGTGGGCTGGGCGATCAGCCTGGGCGGCATGGGCATCCGGCTGTTCCGGCGCGAACCGCTGGCAGGCGTGATGATGCTGCCGATCTTCGGGGTGAGCCTGACGGCCATCCTGCTGTCGCTGACGCTGTGGATGCTGCCGGTGGCTCAGCAGGGCGGTGCTGCTTGACGCCATGCTGCTGAGCGAGGCGCAGATCGAGGCGCAGCTGGCCGATGCCGCGCGGCGCGGGGAGTTTGATGATCTGCCCGGGGCCGGGCGGCCGCTGGAGCTGGATGACGACCGCGACGTGCCGGAAGACATGCGCATGGCGTTTCGCATCATGAAGAACGCCGGCTACGTGCCGGAAGAGGTCCGGCTGCGCGGCGAGATCGCCTCGGTGGAGGCCCTGCTGCGCGAGGCCGAGGACCCCGAGGGCCGGGAACGCCATTCGCGCCGTCTGCGTGTGCTGCTGGACCGACTGGCGCGCGAGCGCGGGCGCACCGGTGGCGATGCCGGGCTGGCCACCGAGTCCGGGTATTTCCGGGCCCTGTGCGCAAGGCTCGATGGCGAGTGAGCCCCCGCGCGGCCGCGGCAGCGCCACCCGGCCGGCCGCCCGCTACGAACCCCTGCAGCGCGAACCCGTGGACGACGGCTGGGTCGGGGACGACGAAGCCGCCCCGGCGCTGCGCACCGAAGTGACCCCGGAGACGCCGCGCAGCCTGCTGGTGCGCAACGACTCCCCGGATGTCCCGTTTACCCTGTCCATCAATCCCTATCGGGGCTGCGAACATGGCTGCGCCTACTGTTTCGCGCGGCCGGCGCATGCCTATGTGGGGCTGTCGCCCGGACTGGACTTCGAGAGCCGGCTGTACGTGAAGACCGGCGCGGCGGCCGTGCTGCGCCGCGAACTGGGTGCGCGCAACTACCGGCCGTCACCGGTCGCGCTGGGCATCAACACCGATGCCTACCAGCCGGTGGAGCGGGAATGGCGGGTCACCCGCGAGCTGCTGGAGGTGCTGGCGGAGAGCGCGCATCCGGTGTCCATCGTCACCAAGTCGGCGCTGGTGGAGCGCGATCTCGATCTCCTGGGGCCGATGGGGCGCGCCGGGCTGACGCAGGTGGCGGTGTCCCTGACCACCCTCGATCGCGGTCTGTCCCGGCGTCTGGAGCCGCGCGCGGCGGCCCCGCAGCGGCGCCTGGAGACCATCCGGCGGCTGACGGATGCGGGCGTGCCCGTGAGCGTGCTGGTGGCCCCGCTGATCCCGGTGCTGACCGATGGCGAGACCGAGGCCCTGCTGGAGGCGGCGGCCGAGGCCGGTGCGGTGTCGGCCGACTACGTACTGCTGCGCCTGCCGCGCGAGGTGGCGGGGCTGTTCGAGGAGTGGCTGCGGGCCCACGAGCCGTTGAAGGCGGAACACGTGCTGGCGCGCCTGCGCGAAGCGCACGGCGGGCGGGTCTACGATTCCAGCTTTGGCCAGCGCATGCGGGGCTCCGGGGCGTGGGCCGATCTGCTGGGACAGCGCTTTGCCCTCGCGCGGCGCCGCCACGGGCTGGACCGCTGGTCCGGGGATCTCGATTGCTCGCAGTTTCGCCCGCCGGCACCAGCGCGACCGGCCGACGACCGGCAGCTGGACCTGTTCTGAGCCCGTTATTCGGTGCGGCGGAATGGTCGGGGTGGCGGGCGGCTTCTGCGGCGCGCGGCTTCGCGCTACAGTGACCCGGAGAGGGAGGGGCCCATGGGCGTACGCGTACATTCGAATTCCGGTGAGGGTGCCGGCTGGTGGGGTCCGGTGGAGCTGCCGCCCGGGACGACCGGGCACTGGGCGATCGGGCCGCTGGACCTGTGGCTGAAACGCTGCGCCGATGAGTGGGATCTGTGGCTGGCGCGCGAGCGGGATCCGGAGGAAAGCGGTTTCCGGCGCGAGATCCCGGCGCGCGAGCCGGTGCCCGAGAAACCGGCGGAGCAGCGACGGTTTGCCGGCACCCCCGGCGGGGCGACGGCCACGCTGGCCGTGGCCCTGGCCGACCGGCCGGTCGTCAGTCGTCCGGAGGCACCGTTCCATGTGCCCGCGGGCGGCGAGGTCACCCTGTATGTGAGCACGCCCGCCTGGGTGCAGCTGCGGCTGGGAGAGACCCGGCTCCACGAGTTTCCCGCGTATCCCGCCTCCGATACCTGGTTCGGCCCGAACACGGTGGAGGGCGAGCTGTGCTATGCCAGCCGCACCCAGGCGCGCATGACCCTCGAAGACGTGCCCGAGCGCGCCCATCGCGTGCTGACGCCGCTGACGGTGCACAATGCCGCCGGCGACACCCTGCTGCTGGAGCGCATCAAGCTGCCGGTGCCGCGCCTGCCGGTGTATGCGGATGCCCGCGGCCGCCTGTGGACCTCGGCGGTACGGGTACAGCACGAGCCCGAACGGGACCTGGCCGAGGTCAAGCTGGGCGAGGGGCCGCCGGCCGAGTCGCCCCGCGCGCGGCGGGTGGCCGAACCGCGCGAATCGGGTGGCAGCCGCTTCAGCCTGCGCGCGTTCAGCGCACTGTTCCAGTAGGGGGGCGACATGGAAGAGGGTTCCTGGATCGCACGCAGCGTGGAGCTGATGACCGCCGATGCGGTACTCGCCTGGGTCCGCGCGGCGATCTATCTGGGGGTGGGGCTGCTGCTCGCGCGGGTGGTATCGCGCACCCTGATCCGGGTCGCGGGGCGCCATCTGGACGCCCAGCAGGCGATGCTGGTGCGACGCATCGGTTTCTACCTGGTGCTGGTGCTGGCCGGGGTATCGGCCCTGCGCGAGCTGGGCTTCGACCTGACCGTGCTGCTGGGGGCCGCGGGCATCCTGACGGTGGCCATCGGCTTTGCCTCGCAGACCTCCGCCTCCAACCTGATCTCGGGCCTGTTCCTGATCGGCGAGCGCCCGTTCGCGGTGGGCGACGTGGTCCGGGTGGGCGACGTGACCGGCGAGGTGCTGTCAATCGACATGCTGTCGGTCAAGCTGCGCACCTTCGAGAACCTGATGGTGCGGGTACCCAACGAGACCCTGGTGAAATCGCAGCTGACCAACCTCACGCGCTTTCCGATCCGGCGCCTGGACATGCAGATCGGCGTCGCCTATCACGCCGACATCGTGCGGGTGCGCGAGATCCTGACGGACGTGGCCGATCGCGAACCGCTGTGTCTGGAGGAGCCGCGCCCGCTGTTCATCTTCCTCGAATTCGGTGACTCGGCGCTGAAACTGCAGTTCTCGGTCTGGGCGAAGCGGGAAAACTTTCTCGACCTGCGCAATCGCATGCACATCGCGGTGAAGAAGGCCTTCGATGAGGCCGGCATCGAGATCCCGTTCCCGCAGCGCACCCTGGGTTCGCTGACCGGCGCCCCCTTCCCGGTGCGCGTGGTCTCCGGCGACGAGCCGGCGCCCGGGCCCGAGGTCCCGCCGGTGGACAATACCCCCGATAACAGCTGACCGGCGGCCTACGGGCGCAGATCGACCCACACCGGGTCGTGGTCGGAAGCGCGCCAGGGGCCGTCGGCCGGATGAGTACCGTCGAAGCCGAGGAACACGGGTTCGTCGGCGTTCACCGCCCAGGTGTCGGCGGCCACGACCCGCGCGGCCAGCGCCTCCGGGCCGAGCAGGTAATCCAGCTGCCCCGAGCGGCCGCGGAACACGTAGGTGTGGATGGTCTCCGGATCCGTGGCCACCAGATCCTCCTTGCCGGCCGCGCGCAGGGCGGTCAGCGGGTCTTCGGCGGCGTAGCTGTTGAGGTCGCCGGCGATGATCACCGGCGGGTCGTCCGGTCTGGCCGCGCGCTGCCGGGCGATCCACTCCGCCAGGCGCTCGGCCTGCTCGGTGCGGCGCTGGTTCCAGCAGCCCTGACCGCGGTCGATGTCGCCGTGCTCCGGACAGCCGGTCTTGGCCTTGAAGTGTACGGCCACCACGCCGAAGGGCTCGCCGCCGTCGCGTGAACGGAACCAGCCCAGCAGCGGCGGACGGTGGTGGACCGCATCCCCGTCGGCCGCGGTGTCCAGCAGTTCCACCCGTTCGCGGTTGTAGAGCAGGCCGACCTGGATCGCATCGGTCCCGCTGTCGGGGTGAGTGGCCTTGCGCATGTGCGTGCGCTCGTCCAGGGCATCCACCCGCTCGCGCAGCTCGCGTCCGGCGGCGGGGCGGTTCTCCAGTTCCACGAATGCGAGGACGTCCATCGCCAGGCCCGCGAGCTGGGCGTCCAGCTTGGCGGTGTGGCGTTCGCGTTCGGCGGGATCCTGCGCGCCGCGCTCGCCCAGGGTGACGAAGTCGTTCTCCAGGTTCGCGGTCGCGATGCGCAGGGTGTCGTCGCCGGGCTCGGGCGGCGGATCGGGGCGTTCCCCGTCCTCCCATTGCGGCGGATCCACCGGATGCACGCGGTGGGCGTCGAAGGCGTGGGTCAGTATGCCGGTCAGATCGTCCACCCGACTGCCGACGCGGCGGGTGCCGGTGTCGTCCAGATACGGCACCGGGTCGGGGCGGGCCCGGTAGCTGCCGTCGTCCAGCACGATGCGACGGTTCGCGTCGCCGTCGCCGGCATCCGCATCACCGAAGGCCCCGGTCTGGCCCGGGTGGCGCAGGCGCCCGCCGGCGGCAAGGTCGAGGCTGCCGTAGCGCGCCAGTTCGCGATTGGCGGTGACGGTCAGGGTCTGGTCGAAACGCACGCGCACGTCTTCCAGGGCTTCCAGCCGATCGGCGTCTTCCGGCAGGCGCAGGGTCACGGCCTGCGGGGGCTCGCCGCGCCGGCAGCGCTCGAGTGCCTGCACCCGCGACAGCTGCGGGGGGCCGTGGTGGCGGCCGAAACGGCCATGGACCTGCACCCGATCGCCGGGCTGCAGGTCGACGTCCGCGTGGTCCGGGGCGTACACGAACAGCCCGGTGGGCGGGTCGGTCGCATCGTCCTGCAGATAGAACCCGCCCAGCGCGTCCTCGCCGTGGAACACGCCGCTGACCGTGCCCTCGGCGACCACGGGTTGATCCTCGTCCACCGCGCCGGCGCGCAGCTCGTCGAGGGCCACACGGTTGTCTACCGGCGGGGCGGGGCAGTCGGCGGCGGCCGCCCCCGGCAGGACCGGGGCCAGCAGCAGGATCAGGCCGGCGGTGGCGGCGCGAAGACACTGAATGGACCTCGGGGCGTGACGGGCGGCTGCATGCATGGCTTCTTCCCTGGCGGGCGTGTGACGGCGCCCGGCGATTTCGTGGTGTGATTTCCGTATACTGCGGCGCCTTCCCCGCCCGCGGACAGGAGCGAACGGCGATGGCGATCTGGATCGCGACCCTGCTGGGAATCGTACAGGGTATTTTCATGTTCGTGCCGGTGAGTTCAACCGCGCACCTGGTACTGACCCAGCACTGGCTCATTGGTCAGGGGCACGAGCTGCCGCCGCCGGAGAGTCCGGAGATGATCCTGTTCGATCTGGTGGTGCACGTGGGCACACTGGTGTCGATCGTCTATGTGTTCCGCCGCAGCCTGTGGCAGCTCTCCGGCGGGATCGTGCGCGAGAGCTGGCAGTGGGCCTCGCGCCATGGCGACGCGCGCCGCGAGATGCTGTACTTCCGCCTCGGGATGCTGTGCGTGCTGTCGGTGGCCGCGACCGCCGTAGTGGGCTTCACCCTCAAGGCGACCTTCGAGCACGTCTTCGCCAACCCGGTGCTGATCGCCGGGACCCTGACCCTGACCGGCGTATTGCTGTGGTGGACCGACCGCCTGAGCCGGCGGCCGCTGGGGCTGCGCAAGCTGAACCCGCGCATCGCGACGGTGATCGGCGTGGCCCAGGGCTTTGCCCTGGTGCCCGGGCTCAGCCGCAGCGGCATGACCATCGTGTTCGGCCTGTTCAGCGGGCTCAAGCGGCGCTGGGCGGCGGAATACAGCTTCTTCCTCGCGATCCCGACCATCCTCGCGGCCACCGCCGTGCAGTCGCTGGACGTGTTCAACCACGACGGCCTGGGCGATCTGCCGTGGAGTGCGCTGATCACCGGGTTCGTGGTCTCTGCGGTGGTCGGCGTGGTGTCGCTGAAGATGGTGCTGTTCTTCCTCTATCGCTCCAGCCTGAAGGTGTTCTCCATCTATGTGTGGATCCTGGCCTTCCTCGTGCTGTTCGGGTTCCTCGACACCGGTGTGATGTACGGCCACTGAACCACCGCGTCACTCCGGCCCGCGCAGCACCGTGAGCGGTGCCTGATCCAGCACCCGCCGGGTTCCCAGCCACCCGGCCAGCGCGATGCCCAGGGTGCCGCCGCCGATCCCGTAGACGAACGTCATCGGGTTGACGCGGTAGTCGAAGTCGAACACCTGCCAGGCCAGCAGGGCCCCGATCGCGGTGGCGATGATCGCCGCCAGCAGCCCGGCGAGAAAGCCCAGGGTCCCGAACTCGGCCAGCAGCGCGTTACGGATGTCGCGGCGCCGAGCACCCAGGGTGCGCAGCAGTGCGGCCTCGCGCCGGCGGACGTCGCGGGTCGCCTGGACCGCGGCGAACAGCACCGTCAGCCCGGCCACCAGGGTGAACAGGAACACGTATTCGACCGCGCGCGTGGCCTGTTCGATGATGTCGCGCACGCGCTCCAGGATCGCGCTGACATCGATCGCGGTGACCGCCGGGAAATCGCGCAGCCAGCGGCTCTGGGCGTCGTGCATGTCCTCCGGCAGGCGGAACGCGGTGATATAGGTGCGGGGCTGCTCGCCCAGCAGGGCGGGAGCGCCGGTGACGAAGAAGTTCACCCGGAAGCTGTCCCAGTTGACCTCGCGCACGTTCGTGATGGTCCCGCGCACCGCGCGTCCGCCGATGCGGAAGGTCAGGCTGTCGCCCAGTTCCAGCCCCAGGCGTTCCATCAGCCCGGCCTCCACCGAGAGCCCGTCGGAATCCGGCTGGTCAAGGGTCCAGTGGCCTTCCACCACCGGGTTGTGCTCCGGTGGCTGTTCCGCGTAGGACAGGTTGAACTCGCGGTCCAGCAGGCGTCGGGTGCGCTCGTCGTCGAAGTCCTCGGGACCCACCGGCAGGTCGTTGATGGCGACCAGTCGGCCGCGGATCATCGGGTCCATCTGCGGACGTTCCAGCCCGGCCTCGACCATGCGTTCGGCCAACCGGTCCTGCTCTCCCGGCTGGATGTTCACGTAGAAGTGGTTGGGCGCATCCTCGGGGATGCTGGCATCCCAAGCCTCCAGCAGGTCGACGCGCACGATCGCCAGCAGCAGCAGCGCGAGGATGCCCACGCTGAAGGCCACCAGCTGCACCGCGCTGAGCCCGCCGCGCCGCGCCAGATTGGCCAGACCGAAACGCAGCGCGATGCCGCCGCGGTCACGCAGCGGGCGTACCGCCAGCACCAGGGCCGCCCCCAGCAGGCCGAGGATCAGCAGGGCTCCGGCCGTGCCCAGCAGGACCCACAGGGCGAGCTGCGCATCGGCCGCCTGCCACCACAGCAGGGCGCCGAAGGCCGCCACCGCCAGCCCGCCCGACAGCCACACCGAGGCCGACGGCAGGCCGATGTCACGGCGCAGCACCCGCAGCGGCGGGATCTGCCCGATGCGCAGCATCGCCGGCAGGGCGAAGCCGGCGGCGGTGATCAGGCCGACGCCCAGCCCGGCCACCACCGGTCGCAGGCCGGGCGCGGGCAGATCAGCGTCCAGCCAGTCCCCGAGCAGGGCGGCGAGCACGAACTGCGCGGCGAAGCCGATGGCCAGCCCGATCAGCGAGGCGATCAGGGCGACCAGCAGCACACGCCCGAAATACACCGCCAGCACCCGCCGCGCGCTGGCACCCAGGGTGCGCATGATCGCCGCCGAGTCGGCACGGCGCTGAGCAAAGTGATGCGCCGCCACCGCGATCGCGGCCCCGGCCAGGAGTACGGCCATCAGCGACGCCAGGCCGAGGAAGCGCTCGGCGCGCTCGATCGCCGCGCGCAGCTCCGGACTGGCGTCCTCCAGGCCCTGGACGCGCTGCCCGGATTCCAGACGTGGTTCCAGCCACTGTTCGAACCCGGCCACCGCGTTGTCCGCCCCGCGCAGGTGGAACTGGTAGCGCACCCGGCTGCCGGGGCCGATCAGTTCGGTCGATTCCAGGTCCTGGTAGGCGAGCAGCAGCCGCGGTGCGAGATCGGTGAGCGCACTGCCGCGGTCGGGTTCCAGGGTCAGGACTGCGGTGATCTCCAGGTCCCGGCGTCCGACGGTGACCGTATCCCCCGGTTCCAGACCGAGGTCGTTCAGCAGGCTGCTCTCCAGCCAGGCCTCGCCGGACTCCGGTCCCTCGGTGACGGCCCGTTCCCGGCCCTCGGCATCGCGGATGCGGGCCTCGCCCACCAGCGGCCAGTCGGGATCCACCGCGCGCAGGGAGCTCAGTCGCGAGCGGTCCTCCGCACCGAACAGCACCGAGGGCAGGGCGGCCGTGCGTACCTGTTCCAGCCCGCGTTCCCGGGCTTCTTCCACCCACTCGTCGGGGATCGGATCGCGCGCGACCACCGACAGGTCCCCGCCCAGCAGGGAGGCCGCCTCGTCGGCCATGCCGCGGTCGACGCGGTCGGTGAAGAAGCCCACCGCGGCCACCGCGGCCACCGCCACCACCAGGGCAGCGGCCAGGACCCGCAGTTCGGCCGAACGCCACTCCTGGCGGGTGCCCCGCAGCCATCCCCGCAGCTGGCGCAGCGGATGATGCAGTCCGGACGCCGGACTCATGCCAGAACCCCGTCCTGAATGCGGATAATGCGATCACAGCGCTGCGCCAGTTCGGGGTCGTGGGTGACCAGCAGCAGGGCAGCGGGGACGTGGCCGGGTTCGGCATCGTCGGTTAGGGCGAACAGGTGTTCGATGATGCGTTCGCCCGTGCGCCCGTCGAGGTTGCCGGTGGGTTCGTCGGCGAACAGGATGGCCGGCCGGTCGACGATTGCCCGCGCGATCGCCACGCGCTGCTGCTCGCCGCCGGAGAGCTGGTGCGGATAGTGGCGCGCGCGCTCGGTCAGTCCCACGCGCTCCAGTGCCTCGTGGGCGCGGCGGCTCAGTTCCGCGGCCGGCTGCTGCGCGTGTTCCGGGTTGAGCTCCAGTGGCAGGAGGACGTTTTCCAGCGCGGTCAGGGCCGGCAGCAGCTGGAACGACTGGAACACGAAACCGACCCTTCCGGCGCGCAGGGCCGCGCGGCCGTCCTCGTCCAGTTCGCTGATCGTCTGGCCCAGCAGGCGAACTTCTCCGCCACTGGGGGCGTCAAGACCCGCGAGAAGGCCCAGAAGGGTCGACTTGCCCGAGCCGGAGGCGCCGAGGATGGCGACCGTCTCGCCCGGGTTGACCGCCAGGGACACGCCGCGAAGGATGTCCAGCGTGCCGCTGGGACCCTCCACCCGCTGGCGCAGGTCCGTGGCTTCCAGTACTGCTTGCGAGGATGCATCCATGTCGCGTTTCCCGTTGCTGGTCTTTGGGTATCTTGCCCTGCTGTTGAGTCTTCCGCTCGCCGCGAATTCCCCGCCGGCGGAGAATTCTGCCCACAAGGCCCCGGAGGACGACACCCATCGCCTGCTGGTGTTCGGCGATTCGCTCAGCGCGGCGTGGGGCATGAGCGAGGACGAAAGCTGGGTGGCCCTGCTGGAAGATCGCCTCGAAGCGCGGGATGGCCACTGGCGGGTGCACAACGCCTCGATCAGCGGCGAGACCACGGCCGGTGGCCGTCAGCGCCTGCCCGGCGAGCTGGAGCGCGCCGAACCGGATGTCGTAATCCTGGAACTGGGCGGCAATGATGGTCTGCGCGGGCTGGCGCCCGCCGTCATGCGCGAGAACCTCGAGGCCATGCTGGATGCGATCGACACCGCGGGCGCGAAGACCCTGTTGCTGGGCATCCGCATTCCGCCCAACTACGGTCCCCAGTATACGGACCGCTTCGAGGCGGTGTTCCGGGATCTGGCGAAAGAACGCGAGCTGGCCTTCGAACCGTTCTTTCTGGACGGCGTGTCCGACGACGAGGTGATGATGCATGACGACGGGATCCATCCGGCGGCCGAGGCGCAGCCGCAACTGCTGGAGAATGTCTGGCCGGAACTGGAACCGCTGCTGGAGCAGGTCGAAGCCCGGGAAACGCTGAACGGCAACCGGGACTGAGGCACCGGTTCAGTCTTCGGGGCGCAGTTCCTCCCGGCAGCGCTGCAGCACCTCGGCCGGGATCAGCGCGCGCAGCACCGGATGCAGATCGGGTTCCACCTCGCTCAGCAACGGCAGGGTCCGCACCCGGGAATGGCGCGACAGCGGATCACCGTACTGATTGGTCTGGATGCTGCGGTCCACCCCGGCATCCATCAGCGCGATGCCCGGCTGACCGCCCGGCCCCTCGTCGAGGATGTCGACCAGTTCAACCACATGTCCGTCCACCTCGCCACGCACCCCTACCAGCGGGCACAGCAGATCGATCAGACGGCCGGTTTGCTCCGAGTTCAGTTTCTCCATGACCGTACATTAGTTCGCCGGCGCGCGGGGCGCCACCCCGTGCCGCCCCGTTAAGTTTGAATCGCACCCGATGCGAGCGGAATGGCAGGAGCCTGCTTGCAGGCGAACCGGGCGGCGTTTTCGACATGCTATCTGCCACGCGTATAATCCGGTTTCCCGCCCGCGTCTCCGTAGCTCAGCTGGACAGAGCAACCCCCTCCTAAGGGGTAGGTCGCAGGTTCGAATCCTGCCGGGGACGCCATCTTCCGGTTTACGTGTCGGTTCCCAGTTCGGCCAGGAACCGCCGCAGCTTCTCCTCCTCGGACAGATCCCCGTAGAGCACGGAGACTTCGCCATGGGTGTCGGTCTTCAGCAGTGATGGCGTGGCGAACACCGACTGGGTGATGCCCTGTTCGGGCTGTTCTAGAAGATCGACCTCCTGAGGTTGCATGTCGGAGCGGCCGATTTGCTCCAGCATTCGGGCGAGGTTGGCCCGCGCGCGCTGCGAGCGGGGTGCCGATCCGGTTACGAAGAGGGTCAGCACGGGGATGGAGGCTTCGCCATGGTCCTGATTCTCGTTCAATGCTGTTTTCCTCCGTCGGCATGCTGACCTTCTTTGAAGGGTTCCGGATCGTGATCCGGGTCCCGGCGGCGGCGGATTTCTTCGTGATAATCGTGTTCCAGACGATCCGTCTCGCCGCTTGTCCGATCCAGGTGGTCGCGTTCGGCCTCCAGGCGCTGTTGTTCTTTCTCCGCCTGCAGGATGCGCTGTTCCAGGTCCAGGCGCCGACGTTCGCGTTCCAGCTGTCGCTGGCGCTCCCGCTCCTGATCCTCGCGTTCCTTCATCGCGCGCGCCGTCCCCATCAGCACCTCCGAGCCGGATGCGTAAACATCCGCGAGGTCCAGTCCGCTGTCGGACAGGATTAGTTCGCGCTGCTGATTGGAGTGAGCCGAACCGCGCGATTTCACGATGGACAGCGACCGGTTACGTTCGCCCCCGCGTTCGTTGTAACCGACGACAATCCAGGTATCGGCCAACGTGGAGACATAGCCCAGGGTGGCTTCTCCCTCCGGGTCCTCTACACCGCTCAGTGCGGTCAGGACGGTGGTGATGCCGCGTCGGCGGGCCAGATCGGTCAGCTGCTCGGTCGCCAGATGGGCGCCTTCGGTGGCACTGGCTTTCAGCAAGGCGGAGACCGGATCGATGATCAGACAGTCGGGAGCGAATCCGTCGATGAGGCGTCGCAATGCGAGGAATTGTTCGGTGACGCTGGAGGCGTAGGCGGAAAAATCCTGAAAATGGACGACCCCGCGGGCCATCGGGGTGGCCAGGTCGATGCCCACCGATGTCAGGTTGCGCACGTAGGCCGATTCCAGCTCATCGAAACTGATGTACAGCACGCGTTCGCCTTCCCTTGCCCGGGTCTCTGCGAAGGTACCGGCCAGGGTGCTCTTGGCGGTCCCGGGGCGACCGGAGATCAGCAGGCTGGAACCGCGATGGATGCCGCCACCCAGGAGGCTGTCCAGACGCGGGATGCCGGTGGTCAGCCGTTCGCTGCCGGCCGCTGGCTGACCGATCGGAGGGGCCTCGTGGTAGGGGAGCTGGATGCCCTCGCCATCGATCAGCATTGGCATTTCGTCGGCGACATGATCGCTTCCCCGATACTTGGTAATGCGCAGTGAGCGGTTGAGCTTCTGCTGGACCACGCGCGCCGACAGCAGCAGGCTCGACGACAACAGGAACTCGATGCCCTCCAGCCAGGCCGGTGCGGGGCCGTCACCCCGTGCCTTGCCGGTGATCAGCATCGCCTGACCGTGGGTCTCGCAGTGATCGTTGATTCGGCGGATCTGCTCGATGGCGGCATGCGGGTTTGGCTGGAGCTGCAGGAGCTGGTCGATGCCGTCGAAAATCACCCAGCCTGCATCGCCGTCGGCCGCGGGCGTGACGGCACTCAGCAAGCCTCCCATGTCGAATTCGCCGGCCGCCTCGGCCCCCGGATGCGGGCGTGCGTCGATCAGCTGCCAACGCTCGGACTCCAGCAGCCCGGCGCCCCAGGTAAACGAGGCGGCGTCGCGCCGCACCTGCTCGGGCGATTCCTCGGAGGTCACGAAAACGCCGCGTGCACCCTGTTCCACCGCTCGGGCCAGGATCTGCAGACACAGGACGGTCTTGCCGGCGGCGGGTTGGCCGAGGACAAGCGTCGCCTGGCCTTTGGGCAGGCCGCCGCGAGTGGCACGGTCGAGCCCGGCGATGCCGGTTTCGAACTTTTGCAGTGTGTTTTGGGGTCGTTCCATGCGGACTCCGGTTGTTCAGGTCGATGGCGGGTGAGTGCTGCCCAGCGGCAGGCGCCCTCGCTGCTCCAGCAACCAGCGGAAGTCCTCCGCTTCCAGCGGCATGCTGTAGTAATAGCCCTGTCCGAAGGGGCAGCCCATTTCCAGCAGGGCCTCCGCAACCTGCGCGGACTCGATGCCTTCGGCAATGACTTCCGCATCCATCGCCCGGGCCAGTGTCACCACCGTCTCCACGATGTGGCGATGGAAAGGTTCGTCCAGCAGATGGAACACGAAGCCTTGGTCGATCTTGATCTCGTCGAAGGGATATTCCTTGATGTAAAGCAGCGAGGAATAGCCGGTGCCGAAATCGTCCAGGGACAGGCGCACGCCCATTTCATGCAGGACGCGTATCTGTTGCAACAGGGCGGGAGACTGCCCGATGAACACCCCTTCCGTAACCTCCAGTGCCAGTTCCTCGGGGGCGACCCCCGATTCTTCAAGGATGCTTTGCACGCGTCGTGCAAAGTTGCCGACCTCGAACTGCGTCAGCGACACGTTGACCGCCACACGGACCGGTTCCAGGCCCGCATCGCGCCATTCGCGCAGATGCCGGCAGGCCCGCGCGAGCGCCCAGTCGCCCACTGCGGTGATCTGCTGACTCTGCTCGGCCAGGCTGATGAACAGGTCCGGCGGGAGCAGGCCGCGCTCGGGGTGATTCCAGCGCAGCAGCGCCTCGCAGGACACCAGCCGGCCACTGGCCAGGTCCACCTTGGGCTGGAAGTGGAGTTCGAGCTGGTCCTCGTTGAGGGCCTGACGCAGATCGCGCGTGAGGTCGATGCGCTGCTGGGTTTCCTCGAGCAGTTGACGGGTGAACGCCGACCAGAGCTGGGAGGCCTCGGCATGGTTGCGGAACTGGGCGAGCTCCGCCTCGTGCAGCAGATCCTCCGCCGTGCGACGCTGGGTACCCATACGAGTAAAGCCCATGCGAATCGCGACCTCGAACTCCGCGCCGTGCATCGCGAAGGGCGCGGTCAATGCGGCGTGCAGCTCGCCCAGCTCGAGTTCCGGCGGCTCGCGGGGTTCGGGGAGGAAGACAACGAATTCGTCGCCGCCGATCCGGCCCGCCAGGCCGTGGTCGCCCCCCTGTCCTTTCAGACGCTGCCCGAATTCCTTCAGCAGCCAGTCGCCGGCCTCGTAGCCGTAAGACTCGTTGATGTCGCGCAGTGCCGCGATGTCCGTGATCACCAGGATACCGGCCGGATGCCAGTGCTCCCCATCGATCCGTTCCTGCAGCGCCCGTTCGAAGCCAGAACGTGACAGCAGTCCGGTCAGGGCGTCCTCGAAGGCGAGCCGGCGAAGTTGCTCCTCGGCCTTCTTCAGGGAGGTGATGTCCTGCTTGATCGCCACGTAGTTGATGACCCGACCCTGTTCGTCCTTGAGCGGCGAAATGACATCCTGTTCCCAGAACAGGGTTCCGTCCTTGCGCCGGTTCTGGATCTCTCCGGTCCACGTCTCCCCGGCGGTGATGGTGCCCCAAAGATCCCGATAGACCTCGTCCGGCGTGTTGCCGCTCTGGATCCGGGCCGGTGTCTGGCCCAACAGCTCATCTCTGGAATAGCCGGAGACCCGTTCGAAGGCCGGGTTCACGTATTCGATTTGGCCTTCCAGGTCGGTGACGGCGACCGCCGCCGGGCTCTGCTCGATAATGTGGCGGAACCGGTGGAGCTGGCGCTCACGTTCGCGGTGGCGGGTCAGATCCTGGAAGGCCCCCTGGGCCCCCACGATGCGGCCTTCAGCATCAAAAAGCGGTTCGCCCAGTGCACGTACCCATTTGCGCTGTCCTTCGGTGTCAATGATGGCCAGCTCTTCGTCGTAGGGGAGCCCCTGTTCGATGCAGTCGTTGAACAGGGTGCGGATCCGGTCGCGCGACTCGGGCGCGTAGAAGTTGATCCCCTCCTCGATCGGCGGGGCGTAACCCGCTGGCATGCCATGGATCTCGGCGACCACCGGGGACCAGGCGATTCGCCCGTCATCGAGATATACTGACCAGCCGCCGACGCGGGCGATCTGGCCGGCCATCTCGATCAGGTGGGCCTGGCGTTGCAGTTCGTTCTCGGCCGTACGCAGGTCGGTGACGTCGGTAATGACCGCTCCCGCCCGCTGTTTCCGGTCGAGACCAGGGCCAAGCGGATAGTAGTTCACCCGGAGTCGACGGCGCTGGCCATCGGTCGTGGTGCGCTCGGTCTCGTACCTCACAGTCTCCCCGCCCAGGCAGCGATCCAGATAGGGTTTGACCGTTTGCTCGAAATAATCCGCGCCCAGTATTTCGGGCAGTGAACGCCCCAAGAGCTCCCCGTCAGTCAGCCCGTAATGTTCGCGGTAGGTGCGGTTGGCCCATATGTAGCGGTAATCGGCATCGGCGATGCCGCACAAATCCTCGCTCTTTCCCACAAGATCGTGGAGGTGCTGGAGGAGTTCCTTTTGGACCAGCAATTGCGCGGATGTCTCTTCCGAAGAGTGAAGCATTCGGCGAAGCGTAGCTGCGAGGTTGGGCCTGTCTGCCTGGTCCTCGATGGGGACGAGGGCATGCTCGATGGTCTGCCGGACGTCCTCCAGCTTGCGTCTAGTGGTTCCCTCGCCCGCTTTGCGGCGACGGAGAACCAGACGGAATACGAGTACTGTTAGGACGCCGGATAGTGAACCGGCAATCAGCGCCGTGACCAGCCAAGCATCGAGGCTGGCGAGACCGTCCGGGATCAAGATGGCCGCTCCGGTGCGGCGCCGTCGCTGAAACGTGCGTCTATGGAGGTGGTAAAGCCACGGGGCGTCGCTGCATGGGCGACGCCAGCCGGGTGACCCGGCTCCTGCAGGAGCTGGCAACGGTTGCGGGTCATTTTGCTACAAACCTTGTATGAGACCTGTATCACAACTTGTATGAGACCTGTATCACAACTTTACAGGACCCGATGCGTGACCGTCGAGTCACTTCCACGTTGGCGGTGGAGGCATTCAGGGTTGGTAGCCCACAGATCCATCCTGCTGCTCTGTGATTGTTTCACCGCCGGCCGGTTTCTCTCGTGCCTGCGGGGACCCTGAGCGGGTCTGCGTCCGGAATGACACTGGACTCAAGATTTCTGACTACACTCCAGAGGAATGACCTTCGTGCGGGGTTCGCGCGAGGGCCGTGCAACCACGTCAAGGAGCGGTTCATGAACAACAGCTTTGCCCCCATCCAGACTCGTCCGCTGTCCGCGGATACCGCCGTGCTTCGTTGCGACGGTGTCCTGGCGCCGCGGGTGACACCGGATTCGCCGGCGGATCGCGCCATGACCGATCTGCGCAAGGTGCCGGCGGTGACGACCATGGCGGACATGCGGGCCGACGAGGCGCTGCAGCGGATGATCCATGCCGGGGTCCGTCTGTTGCTGGTGGTCGATGCGCAGGACTCGGTGAAGGGTGTGGTGACGGCCCGCGACATCATGGGCGAGGGCCCGGTGCGGGCGGCCCAGGAAGAGGGGATCCCCCGCGAGGCGGTGGAAGTGAAGCACGTAATGAGCAGGGTCAGCGAGCTGGAAGCGATGGATCTGGACAAGGTCGAGCATTCGCGAGTGGGCGACGTGGTCCGGACCCTGAAGAAATCGGGTCGTCAGCATGCCCTGGTGGTGCTGCGCCGGGATGATGGCAGCGAGGCCGTGTGCGGGCTGTTCTCGGCCACCCAGATCGGGCGCCAGCTGGGGGTGGATGTGTCCCCCGAAGGGCCGGCCCAGTCGTTCGCCGAGCTGGAGCGGTCGCTGGCGTCCTGAGCCGTCAGGGCCGGGGCGGAGGCCTCTCAGGGGCCTTCGCCGCGCCCGTTGCCGCCGTCCGCGTAGGGGTAGCCCGGCGCCTCGAGGTCCTCCTGAAAGGTTTCGAGGCGTTCCACGGCGATGTCGGTGCGGTGGAACTGGGCGATGTGGAAGACCGCGTCGCCTTCGTTCACCAGGGGCAGGCGCAACTGGCCGATCACGATCCCCGATACCGGGGCGCGGATCTCGGTCTCGCGTTCGCCGAACGGGTCGGAGACGATCGCCAGAAGGGTCTGGTCGCGGGTTACGCGGTCCCCTTCGCGCACGAAGATCCGCAGGATGCCGCTTTCCGGTGCGCGTACCCAGCTGGCGGAACGCGCCATCACTGGCTCCTTGCGCCGCCGCTGGCGGGGCGGCGCCGGCAGCATGCCCAGATAGCGCATGACCTCGATGATCCCGTGAACCCCGCCGCGGATGGAGAGCTCGTCGAAGCGCAGGGCCTCGCCGGCCTCGTACAGCAGGATGGGGACCTGCCGCTCCGCGGCGGCCTCGCGCAGGGAGCCGTCGCGCAGGGCCGAGTTGAGGATCACCGGTGCGCCGAAGGCCTGCGCCATCTCGCGGGTCTCGCGGTGGTCCAGGTTGGCGCGGATCTGCGGCAGGTTGGAGCGGTGGATCGCGCCGGTGTGCAGGTCGATGCCGTGGGTGCTGTTGTGCACGATCTCGCGCATGAACAGGCGTGCGACCCGGGCCCCCAGCGAGCCCTTGCGGGATCCGGGGAAGACGCGGTTGAGATCGCGCCGGTCGGGCAGGTAGCGGCTCTGGTTGATGAAGCCGTGCATGTTGACCACCGGCACCGCCAGCAACGTGCCCTTCATCCGCCGCAGGGCCGGCACCTTGAGCAGGCGCCGGATGATCTCGACGCCGTTGATCTCGTCGCCGTGGATGGCGGCGCTGACGAACAGCACGGGCCCCTTCTGCCGGCCGCAGACCACCTGCACTGGCATGTGCGCCGGGGTATGGGTGTACAGGCTGCCGACTTCCAGTTCGACCGTGCGCCGTTCGCCCGGCTGCACGGTGGTGTCGCCCAGCGTGACCGGGCGGTTGCGGCGGGCCCGCGGCAGTCCGGCCATTCAGCCGCGACCCTTGGTCTTGGTGCGGTTGGGCTTGGCGTTCTTCTGGATGAAATCGATGATCATCCCGGCGACGTCCTTGCCCGAGGCGGCCTCGATGCCCTCCAGTCCGGGCGAGGAATTGACCTCCATGACCACCGCGCCGTGATTGGACCGCAGCAGGTCCACGCCGCAGACGTTCAGGCCCATCACCTTGGCCGCGCGCACTGCGGTGGCGCGTTCCTCCGGGGTGATGCGGCAAAGCGCCGCGCTGCCTCCGCGATGCAGGTTGGAGCGGAACTCGCCTTCTTTCGCCTGGCGCTTCATCGACGCGACCACCTTGTCGCCGATCACGAAGCAGCGGATATCCGCCCCTTTCGCCTCCTTGATGTACTCCTGCACCAGGATGTGCTGCTTGAGCCCCATGAATGCCTGGATCACGCTCTCGGCCGCCTGCTTGGTCTCGGCCAGCACCACGCCCAGCCCCTGGGTGCCCTCCAGCAGCTTGATCACGCAGGGGGTGCCGCCGACCGTGTCCAGCAGGTCCTCGATGTCGTCCGGCGAGTGGGCGAAGCCGGTGACGGGCAGGCCGATGCCGCGGCGTGACAGCAGCTGCAGGCTGCGCAGCTTGTCGCGCGAGCGCGAGATGCCCACCGATTCGTTCAGCGGGTAGACATTCATCATCTCGAACTGGCGCAGCACCGCCGTGCCGTAAAAGGTGATCGAGGCCCCGATGCGCGGGATCACCGCGTTGAATTCATCGAGGATGTCGCCCTTGTAGTGGATCTGCGGGTTGTGCGCGGTGATGTTCATGTAGCAGCGCAGCGGGTCCACCACCCGCACTTCGTGCTCGCGCTCCTGGGCGGCCTCGACCAGGCGGCGGGTGGAGTAGAGCTTGGTGTTGCGCGACAGAATGCCGATCTTCATGGGGTTTCCCGGGGGCTGGTTGCGGGTTCGTCGTCGTGGTCCTGCTGCAGGCTGTCGGGCTGCTCCGGGGGTTTCCCCAGGGCGAAGGATGCGCCGGGGTCGACCAGAAACCGGCCCCGCATCGCCTCGCGCCCGAGCAGCATGCGAAACAGCATGGTATCGCGAGCGGTCAGGGAAAGATCCACCGGCAGCAGCGATTCACCGATGCGTACGGGCGTACGGATGAAGTAGCGGTCGCTCTGGTGGCCGCCGGAGTCGGTGACCGGGCGTACATCCAGCACCGGGGCTTCGCACCAGGTCTCGGTCGTGCTGTCGTGCTGGCGCGGGTGCATGCCGAAACGGACCCATTCGTGCCCGTCGCGCTGGAAGGTTTCAATCGCGAACGCGTGCAGCGCCGAGCTGCGCGCGCCGGTATCGACCTTGCACTTGATCCAGTCGAGCCCCAGTTCCGGCAGCCCCACCCACTCGCGCCAGCCCAGTAGCGGACGGGTCTTCATCCGCCCCTCGCGGGCCCGATTTCCGGGTACAGCCGATTGCAGTACATCAACGTCTCCTGATGAAGTCCATGTGAGCTGTGGGGATCGGTTTGCGGCCCGGCCGTCAGGTGCCTAAATTGCGCGGCTTCGGAACGGGGGAGATCACCATGACGCAACGTACCATCGGGAAGACGACTCTGGCCACGCTGCTGGCCCTGCCGGGCGCGGCCCTGGCCCAGGACGAGGCCGTGGAGCTGGCACCGGTATCGGTGACGGCCACCGGCTACGAGACCCTGATCGAGGATACGCCGGCATCGGTCACGGTCATCGACCGCGACGAAATCCGCAACCGCCCGGGGGTGGGCGTCGGTGATCTGCTGCGTGGCGAGGCGGGCCTGGCCACCGCGGTGGACGGTTCGGTGGGGCAGGACCCGATCATCCGCGGGCTCAAGCGTGACCAGGTCCTGGTGCTGGTGGACGGCGTGCGGGTCAACGCGATGCAGCCGCCGGCGCGCGGTTCGCTCGCCTCCTACGTGAACATGGACCTGATCGAACGCATCGAGATCGTGCGCGGCCCGAGCTCGGTGCTCTACGGCTCCGGCGCGATGGGCGGGGTGATCAACATCATCACCCGCAGCGGCGATTTCACCGAAGAAGAGGAAATCAACGCCTGGAGCCGTCTGGGCTACAGCTCGGTGGATCGCGGGCTGCGCAGCGCGCTGGGGGTGACCGCCTCCAACGAACGCCACGTGCTGGACTTCTCCACCGCCTATCTGGATACCGACGACTACCGCATGGGCGACGGTGATCGCCTGGACGACAGCGGGACCCGGCAGCAGGCCTATCACCTGCGATATCGCACCCGCCTGACCCCGGATCACGAGCTTGGTTTCCGTGCCCAGCGCGACGAGCGTGAGGACGTTTGGTATCTGGCGTCGCGGTCTGTAAACGATAGGGACCCGGAGAATGACCCCCTGCCGGATCAGCTCCGCGCGGCCCCGGAGGGGCTGAACACGCACTACACGCCGACGCAGACCCGTGATCTGCTGGAAGCGACCTACCAGGGTGATTTCGGCGGCGCCTGGGCGCCCCGGGTCGAGGCCTCCATCTACCGCCAGGAGCTCTCGCGCGGCAACTACGACTGGAGCCATGCGCTGGGCCGGGACTACCGTGTGTCCGACACCGATTTCACCACCGACGGGGCCCGCATCCAGACCGAGCTGTTCCCGACCGACAACCAGATCCTTCTGGTGGGCGCCGAGTACTGGCGCCTGCGGGCGAGCCCGGATTCCTTTATCGGTCATGTGAACCAGGGCTTCCGCCCTAATGATGCTGCAGCGCCGTTTGAAGTGTTGTTGACGGATCCGGATGCCCTTGAGAATCGGGCGCTGTTCATGGATCTGATCGATGACGGTCAGATCGATTCGCAGGGTATGTTTGTGCAGCACGAGACCTTCCTCGATGCCGGTACCCTGAACCTGGGTATGCGTTACGACCGTGTGGAAGGCGATGCGGATGCTGTAGTTGAAAGCGATGGCGATCTGCAGAATGTGGACCACAACCTGAGCTGGTCGGCCGGCTTCAACTGGGATCTGCGCGAGGAGGTGAATCCGTACGTTAGCCTGTCCGAAGGGTATCGTTCGGCCAGTCTTCTCGAACGCTATCTGACTTACGAATACAGCGATGGCTACCGCTGGATCGCCGACCCCCAACTGGATCCCGAGCGCAACCGGACCCTGGAGGTCGGGGCGCGCGGCCATCTGCAGGGCTTCAGCTACATGGTCTCCGCCTACGAGAGCCGGATACGCGACTACATCGGTGCGGTGGTGTTGCCGGGCACGCAGAACCAGCGTGAAACGGTCAACCTCGACGAGGCGCGCATCCGCGGGGTCGAGCTGCAGGTCCAGCGTCCGTTCACCGAGCACGTGAGCGGCGAGTTCACCGGCACCTGGATCCGCGGCGAAAACCGCGACAGCCGGTTCGACGAGCCGCTGGCGGAGATGCCGCCGCCGGAGGCCAGCATCGCGCTGCGTCGTTCGGTGGAGCAGGGCTGGCAGTGGGAAGGCCGGCTGCGCGCGGTGGCGCGCCAGGATCGCACGGCGGACCGCTTCACGGATAACACCGAACGCGAGACTTCCGGCTTCGCGACCGGGGATCTGCTGGTGGGCTATCGTTTCCAGCCGTCCGGTCTGCTGCGCCACAACGAGCTGACCTTCCAGGTGAACAACATTGCCGACAAGGCCTACCGCGAGCACGTGACCGGCCAGCGCGAGGATCAGATCGACCCGGCGCGTGGCGCGCAGGAGATCCTCGCCCCCGGCCGCAGCTTTGGCGTGGTCTGGTACGCTGAGTTCTGATCCGGCCCGCGGCCGGAGCCGTCATGGATACCGGGGCCGCGGCCCCGCTCGATCAGAGGAAGGAAGATGCGTTTGCGCGTGATCGATTTCGGGCAGCAGCCCGCACTGCGTTCCCAGGCCGTGTACCACGGCGTGGCCGAGGCGATGGGGCCGGACGACGATCCGGTCCTGACCCTGGTAAACCCCGATGATCCCTACGTCTGCGTGGGACTGCATCAGGAGATCGCCCTGGAGGTGGACGAGGAGTACTGCGAGGAACAGAACCTCCCCATCGTGCGCCGGCATGTGGGTGGCGGCGCGGTGTATCTGGACCGCGACCAGATGTTCTTCCACTTCATCTACCCGAGCGCGAAGGCCCCGCGCATCGTCTCGCAGATCTATCAGAAGTTCATCGATCCGGTGATCCACACCTATCAGGATCTGGGGGTCAACGCGACCTTCCGTCCGGTGAACGACATCCACGTCGACGGGCGCAAGATCGGCGGGACGGGTGCGGCCAGCATCGGCGATGCCACCGTGATGGTCGGCAGTTTCATGTTCGATTTCGACACCGCGACCATGGCGCAGTGCCTGAAGGTGCCGTCGGAGAAGTTCCGCGACAAGCTGCGTGCCGGCATGGAGGATTACATCACCACGCTGACCCGCGAGCTGGGCGAGAAGCCGCCGCGCGAGACGGTGCGCGAGGCATTCCTCAAGCGGATCGGTGAGGAGCTGGACGTGGACGTCGAGCTGAGCGAGCCGACGGCCGAGGAGGTCGCCGCCATCGATGAACAGGTGCAGGCCCTGGCGGATCCCGAGTGGACCTATCGCAAGGGCCGCAAGTTCGTCGAGATGGGGGTCAAGATCGCCGCGGGCACGCATCTCACCGAAGGCGCGCACAAGGCGGCGGGCGGGCTGATCCGCGCGCAGCTGATGGAGAAGGACGACGAGATCGCCGATCTCCTGCTGTCCGGCGACTTCACGGTGTTCCCCGAAGACGGCATGGACCGGGTCGCGGAGGCCCTGCACGGGATCCCGCTGGAAGAGCCGGTGCTGCAGGATGCGGTGGCCACGGCCATGTCCGGAGTGGGGCTGGATGCCCCGGGGATTGAACCTGCGGATGTGGCGGCGGCGATTCTGGCAGCCCGCCACCACGAACCGCACTGAGTATGGGTACGGCCCGAACCACGGCTCCGTAGCAGGCGCCGCGGCGAGGCCAGTGAGGTAAGGCCGTGGCGGTCGGTCCGTCCCCCGGACCGACCACTTTGCGCCTGCCGGGGGGCGCGGCGTCAGCTTCCCTGCGTCGGGGAGCCGGTCACCGGTGCGGCCGGGCTGTCGACACTGGACATCGCTCCGGCACCGAACAGGTCGCGCATGCCGCCCAGTGATCCCAGCAGGGCGGTGCCTTCCATCGGCACGAACACGCGGTCGCCCTGTTTGGCCAGTTCGGGCAGCATCTCGATGTAGCGCTGCGCGATCAGGTACTGCACGCCGGCCATCGGGTCGTCGGCCTTGCCCTCGAGGGCGGCCATCACGTTCTGGATGGCCTCCTTCTCGCCCTGGGCTACCAGGATGGCGGCCTGTTTCTGGCCCTCGGCCTTGGCGATCTCCGCCTGCTTGTCACCCTCGGCCTTCTGGATCTCGGCTTCCTTGTAGCCCTCGGCCTCGCGCACGGTGGCGCGGCGGTTGCGCTCGGCGACCATCTGCTGGTTCATCGCCTCGCGGATCTCCTGCGGGGTGTCGATGTCGCGGATCTCGACGCGGTTCACCTTCAGGCCCCACTTGTTGCCGGCCTCGTCCATCACCGTCTGCAGGCGCGCGTTGATCTCCTGGCGCGACTCGAAGATCTTGTCCAGCTCCATGGTGCCGATCTCGGAGCGCAGCGAGGTCTGGGCGAGGGTCTGGATCGCCAGCACCAGGTTCTCGGTGCCGTAGACCGCGGCCTGCGGGTCCATGATCTGGTAGTAGAGCACGCCGTCGATCTGCACGCCGACGTTGTCTTGGGTGATCACCGACTGGCTGGGGAAGTCCAGCACGACTTCGCGCATGTCGATCTTGTCCTCGGTGCGGACCACCGGCTGGTCGTTCTTGAAGGTGAGGATCGTGATCGCCCGGGGACGGTCGATGAACGGGATGATCAGGTTCAGGCCCGGCTCCAGGGTGCGGTGGTACTTGCCGAGGCGTTCGATCACCTGGGCGCGGCGCTGCGGGATCATGGTGATCCCCATGCTGAGGAAGACCGCCACGAGGACGGCGATGGCAATGAGGGTGATGAGCGTATTCATGCGGGATTCCCTTCGTTGGTGTGGCTGGAGTGGGTGCCGGGGTCGTCGCCGGCCGGGCGGACCACGGCGGTGATGCCCTGGAAACGCTGGATGCGCACGGGATCGCCTTCCTGCAGGGTCTGCTGCGGATCCTCGGGCCGGGCGGGATAGGCATCGCCCAGCACGCGCACGCCCAGCCCCCCGTTGTAGGGTTCGAGGTGCAGGATCTCGTCGCGCACTCGGGGGTCATCCGGCGGCCCCTGTTGCGGGCGGCCGGCCCAGCGGCGGCCGACCCAGAACGCCAGGGCGCCGGCCAGGATCATGCCGACCACGCCGGCGCTCAGCTGGCCGGCCAGTTCGGCACCGAAGGCGGCGGCCACCATGGCACCGAGGGCGCCGCCGGCCAGTACGAGGGTGATGCCGCCACCGCCGGACATCAGCCCGCCGAGGATGGCGAGGTCGATGATCAGGATCAGCAGGGCGGCGAGCAGCCAGATCTGCCAGGGATCGAGGGCCCCGGCCCAGGAGGCGATGTCAGCCATGATTCGGTTCCTTCCGTTGCGTGGTTCGACCCTGCCCGACTCGGCACGGGCTTGCAATGCATGGTCACGGTCCCGAATGGATGCCCGCGCCCCGCACGGGCTGTCATACTCAGGGTTTGCGATGGCCGGAGACAGCAGATGGCGGACGGGGAACGCCTGCGGCGCTTTGATGCCGAGGACTACAACAAGGAAGGCGTGCTGCGGCGCAAGGTCTATGAACGCGAGCTGCGGCGGCTGCAGGTGGAGCTGATCAAGCTGCAGCGCTGCGTGAAGGCCGAAGGCCGCCGCGTGGTGATCCTGTTCGAGGGCCGTGACGCGGCCGGCAAGGGCGGGGTGATCAAGCGCATCATGGAGAAGAGCAACCCGCGCATCGTGCGCACCGTCGCGCTGGGGAAACCCTCCGACCACGAACGCGGGCAGTGGTATTTCCAGCGTTATGCCGCGCACCTGCCTACGGCGGGCGAGATCGTGCTGTTCGACCGTTCCTGGTACAACCGGGCCGGGGTCGAACGGGTGATGGGCTTCGCCTCGGAAGAAGAGGTGCAGCGCTTTCTCCATGCCTGTCCGACGTTCGAGCGACTGCTGGTTGAAGACGGCATCGAGCTGTACAAGTACTGGTTTTCGGTCAGCGAACAGGAGCAGGAACGCCGCTTTCAGGCGCGGGTGGAGGACCCCGTCAAACGCTGGAAGCTCTCGCCCATGGACCTGAAATCGCGTGAGCTGTGGCATGAATTCTCGAAGGCCAAGGACGACATGCTGCGCCATACCGATACCGCGCATGCCCCATGGCGCATGGTGGATGCGGACATCAAGCGCCACGCGCGGCTCAACTGCATCGCCGATATCCTGGAGAATATCCCTTACAGCGACCATCCACCCGAGAAACCGGAGCTGGAACCGCGCGTCTGGGCCCACGACCAGGAAGCGCGTGGCCCGCTGCTGACGGGCAAGTACATCCCCGCACGCTACTGACGGGGCGTCCGAGAGGCCTCAGGGCAGGTTCAGCGGGGGCTCGTCGAGGGCGGCGCGCTGCTCGCGCAGCGTGAGGATGTGCTCCTCCCAGAAACGCGGCGTGTAGAACACCGGGAAGCCCTGGACGAAGGCCGGGTCGTCCGCGCGCCGGGCGAGCCATGCGGCGTGGCGCAGGATGCGCAGGGCCCGCAGCGGCGCGATCAGGGCCAGCTCGCGGCGGTCGAAGGGACGAAAGTCCTCGTATCCCTCCAGCAGGTCCAGCAGCTGTCCGGTCATGGTCGGCGTATCGCCGGACAGGAACATCCACAGATCCTGCACCGCGGGCCCGGTGCGGGCGTCGTCGAGATCGACGAAATGCGGGCCGGCATCGGTCCACAGCAGGTTGCCGCGATGTGTGTCGCCGTGCAGGCGGATCGCCGGGACTTCGCCCAGTATCGGCTCGAAGTCCCGCAGACGCTCGACCAGATCGGCACTGAGGTCGCGGTAGACCGATACCAGCTCCGGCGGCAGATGCGCGCCGGACAGGACATCCTCGCGGGCCGCGGTGGCCAGACCGGCAAGGTCCATGATCTCGCGATGCAGGAACGGGGCGGCGGCGCCGACGGTGTGGATGCGGCCGATGAAGCGTCCGATGCGTTCCAGCACCTCGGGCTGTTCCAGATCGGGACTGCGGCCCCCGCGCTGCGGATACAGCGCGAAGCGGAAGCCGGCGTGTTCGTGGAAGGTCTCGCCGTCGGCATCGGGCAGGGGGGCGACCACCGGGATCTCCGCCGCCGCCAGCTCGAGGGCGAATGCGTGCTCCTCGCGGATGGCGGCATCCGACCAGCGCCCGGGGCGGTAGAACTTGCCGATGATCGGCCGTGATCCTCCGTGAGTATCTTCGGTGCCGATCTGGTAGACGCGGTTTTCGAACGAGTTGAGTTCCAGCAGGCGCCCGTCGCAGCGCAGGCCGGTGGATTCCACCGCATCCAGGATGCATTCGGGGGTCAGGGCGTCGTAGGGGTGGCTGCTCATGGCGCGATTGTGACACAGCCGCGACCCGTGCGGCCGCGCACGGGTCGAGCGCATATATTAGGATGACGCCATTCCATCCAGGTCTTTTTCTGCGGAGTCCCACTTGGACAAGGCAACTCTTTTCGGCGTGGTGCTGGGCTTGGGCGTGATCTTCGGCGCCATTGTCCTGAGCGGTCAGGCGGCGGATTTCTGGCACCTGCCGGCGGTGCTGATCGTGGTCGGCGGCACCATGGCCGCTACGTTCATCAAGTTCCCCTTCCGCCACGTGATGAGCTCGTTCCGCGTGGCGGTGAAGACCCTCTATCACCAGGAGGATGACCCCCGTGGGCTGATCGAGCGCACCAAGGAACTGGCGCAGGTCGCGCGCAAGAAGGGGCTGCTGGCACTGGAGGACGAGGAGACCCCCAACGCGTTCTACGCCAAGGCCCTGCAGCTGTCGGTGGACGGTTTCGAACCCGAGCGTATCCAGCACGTGCTGCGCGAGGATCTGGAGCTGTCGCTGGAGCGTCACGAGACCGGACAGAAGGTGTTCCGGTCCATTGGCGAGCAGGCGCCCGCCTTCGGCATGATCGGAACCCTGGTCGGGCTGGTGCAGATGCTGGGTAACCTGGAGAGCCCCGAAGCGGTCGGCCCCGGCATGGCCGTGGCCCTTCTGACAACGCTTTACGGCGCGATCTTCGCGCAGCTTGTGGCCCTGCCCATCGCGGACAATCTGGAAATGCGGGCGCGCTCCGAGCACATCACCCGGAACCTGATCGTGGATGCCGTCAACTGCATCCACCAGGGCTTCAACTCGCGCATGATCGAGGAGATGCTGCTGCCGTACCTGCCCAGCAAGCAGCGCGAGAAGGCGGCCGAGGAGCTCGAAAAGCAGGGACAGGCCGAGGGGCAGCCTCAGGGGTCGTCTTCGTAGATGGCCGTGCGCAGGAGCAAGAAAGGCGAGGGCGGCGCACCGCGCTGGATGACCACCTTCGCCGATCTGATGGCGGTGCTGGTGGTGTTCTTCGTGATGCTTTACGCCTTCTCCACCATCGACGCGGAGAAGTACGAGCAGATGGCCGATTCGCTGCGCGAGGTGCTGGGCTCCACCGAGGTGGAGGAGGAAGTGCCCGCCATTCCGGAACCCACCGTTATCGACCTCGAAGGCCGCTCGCCGGAGCCGCGCACCGTCGAGGAGCCGGAACCCGAACCGGAATACCGCGAGCAGGACGAGATCACCGAGGCCCTGCGCGAGGCCCTGCAGGACGAGCTCGAGCAGGGGCTGATCGACATGGCGGAAGACGACGCCGGTATCCTGCTGCGCTTCGAAGAGCAGGCCGCCTTCGAGATCGGTGAAAAGGACCTGAACGTGGACTTCGTGCCGGTGCTGGAACGGGTGGCCGAAGTGCTGGCCGAGACCCCGGGCCAGATCGTGATTGCCGGGCATACCGACGATCTGCCGATCCGCAGCGAACGTTTCCGTTCCAACTGGGATCTGTCCACCGCGCGGGCGGTCTCGGTGGTGCACGTGATGGAGGACACCGGGGTGGAGCCGGCCCGCATGCGCGCCACCGGCCATGCGGATACCCGCCCGCTGCGCCCGAACGTGGATGCCGAAAGCCGCGCCCGCAACCGGCGGGTGGACGTGCTGCTGATGGACGCCGACGACGCCGATCCGGGCGGGGGGTCGACCGACATCATCGAGGGAGACACGGGGACGAATGGGCCGGTGCCGCTGGATGAGGCCGTGCCCGAAGCCGACGGAACGGCGGGCGAGTAGTCGCGGCGCAGGGGCGCCGCCCTGCCGTCGGCACGGGATTCGTGTCGGGGCGGGCAGGGTTCGTGATAACCTTTGCATGAAGGTTATCCGAATTTATTTCATTTTCTGAATCAGCGACGTTCGACCCCGCGTATGGGTCGGCGAAGGAGTTTCGCAATGCCTGCAGTATCCCTCCCCGACGGCAGCCGCCGCGAGTTCGATCAACCCGTCACCATCATGGACGTGGCGAAGGATATCGGCACCGGCCTGGCGAAGGCGGCCGTCGCCGGCAAGGTGAATGGCGAACTGGTGGACGTGCGCCACGAGATCGACGACGACGCCGAGGTCGCGATCGTCACCGACCGCGATCCGGAAGGCGTGGAGATCATCCGCCACTCCACTGCGCATCTGATGGCGCAGGCGGTCAAGGAACTCTTTCCCGATGCCCAGGTGACCATCGGCCCGACCATCGAGAACGGGTTCTACTACGACTTCGCGTATGACCGCGGCTTCACGCCGGAAGATCTGGAAAAGATCGAGAAGCGCATGAAGGAGCTGGCGAAGCAGGATCTGCCGGTGGAGCGCTCGACCATGGACCGCGACGAAGCGGTGGAGTACTTCCGCAACATGGGGGAGGAATACAAGGCCGAGATCATCGAATCCATCCCGCAGGGCGAGACCATCTCGCTGTACCGTCAGGGCGATTTCATCGACCTGTGCCGGGGCCCGCACATCCCGTCCACCGGCAAGCTGAAGGCCTTCAAGCTGACCAGCGTGGCCGGGGCGTACTGGCGCGGCGATTCCGACAACGAGATGCTGCAGCGCATCTATGGCACCGCGTGGCCGAACAAGCAGCAGCTGGAAGAGCATCTTCATCGCCTGAAAGAGGCGGAACGCCGCGACCATCGCAAGATCGGCGCGGAGCTGGACCTGTTCTCCATCCAGGACGAGGCCGGCGGCGGTCTGGTGTTCTGGCACCCGAAGGGCGCGCGCATCCGCCGCGAGATCGAGAACTTCTGGTACGAGATGCACGAGAAGGCCGGCTACGACTTCGTCGTGTCCCCGCACATCGCCAACCTGGAGCTGTGGCACACCTCCGGCCACGCCGAGTTCTATGCCGACTCGATGTACGAGCCGATGCAGGACGAGCACCAGGCGTTCCAGCTCAAGCCGATGAACTGCCCGTTCCATGTGCTGATGTACAAGGACCGGCTGCATTCCTATCGCGATCTGCCGATCCGCTGGGGCGAGATGGGCACGGTGTACCGGCGCGAGATGTCCGGGGCGCTGCACGGCCTGATGCGCGTGCGCGGGTTCACGCAGGACGATGCCCACATCTTCTGCCGCGAGGATCAGATCGAGGCCGAGGTCATGGGCGTGATCGACCTCACCCTGGAGACCCTGCGCACCTTCGGCTTCGAGGATTTCGACGTGAATCTGTCGACCCGGCCGGATGACGCCGTGGGATCCGACGAGATCTGGGACCACGCAACGCGCGCCCTGCGCGGTGCGATCGAGAAGAAAGGGCTGGAATACAGCCTGGACGTGGGCGGCGGCGCCTTTTACGGCCCCAAGATCGACATCAAGATCCACGACGCGATCGGCCGCCAGTGGCAGTGCTCGACCATCCAGCTCGACTTCAATCTGCCCGAGCGTTTCGACATGGAGTACGTCGCCGAGGACAACGAGCGGCGCCGCCCGATCATGATCCATCGCGCCCTGCTGGGATCGGTGGAACGCTTCTTCGGCGTGCTGATCGAGCACTACGCCGGGCATTTCCCGACCTGGCTGGCCCCGGTGCAGGCATCGGTGCTGACCATTACCGAACGCCAGGATGATTACGCCCGGGACGTGGCGCGGCGCCTGCGCGAGCAGGGCTTTCGCGTCGAGCCCGACTTGAGAAACGAAAAGATCGGCTTTAAGATCCGCGAGCACACGCTTAAGCGCGTGCCGTACCTGCTGGTGCTCGGAGACCGGGAGATGGAAGAGGGCAAGGTCGCGGTTCGTACCCGCGACGGCGAAGACCTCGGTACCATGTCCCTGGATAAACTGAGCGAACGCCTCGGGAAAGAGGTGACCAGCCGGGGCACCGGAACCTGAACTGGAGAAAAGGCCATTAGCGCAGCGAAAACCGTTCGCCTGAACGATCAGATTACGAGTTCGAAAATCCGGCTGATCGACGCCGAAGGCGAGAACCGGGGGATCACCACCATCGAAGAGGCCCTCGACATGGCCCGCGACTCGGGGCTGGACCTGGTGGAGATCTCGCCGAACGCCGAACCGCCGGTCTGCCGGATCATGGATTACGGCAAGTACAAGTTCGAACAGTCGAAAAAGGCGCAGGAAGCCAGGAAGAAGCAGAAGCAGATCCAGATCAAGGAAGTGAAGTTCCGTCCCGGGACGGACGAGGGCGACTACAACGTCAAGCTGCGCAATCTGCGGCGCTTCCTGGAGAATGGTGACAAGGCCAAGGTCACCATCCGTTTTCGCGGGCGCGAGATGCGTCATCAGGAGCTGGGTAATCAGCTCCTGGACAAGATCGAGCAGGACGTGACCGACATCGCGGTGGTGGAACAGCGCCCCAAGATGGAAGGACGTCAGATGATCATGGTGATGTCGCCCCGCAAGAAGCAGTAGGGCGGACATCGACAAGGGGCGGCGGGTCTCCGCATACCTGATCGCCCTTTCCACAAACGACCGGCCCTGCGGGGAACCGGTCCCAAATGCCGGAGCAGAAAATGCCGAAGATCAAGACCAACCGGGGTGCGGCCAAGCGCTTCACCCGTACGGGGTCGGGAAAGTACAAGCGGTTCCAGTCGCACCGCAGCCACATCCTGACCAAGAAGTCCACCAAGCGTAAGCGTCACCTGCGCAGCCCGGCGATGGTGCACGAGGCCGACACGGCCGCCGTGCGCAAGATGCTGCCCAACCATCGTTGAACTGACCGAGGAATCGAGACATGCCACGAGTCAAGCGCGGTGTAACCGCTCACGCCCGTCACAAGAAGGTCCTCAAGCAGGCGAAGGGGTACTACGGGGCACGCAAGAACGTCTATCGCGTTGCCAACCAGGCGGTCATCAAGGCCGGCCAGTACGCCTATCGTGACCGTCGCCAGAAAAAGCGCGACTTCCGTTCGCTGTGGATCGTCCGCATCAACGCCGCTGCGCGGCAGTTCGACCTGTCCTACAGCCGCTTCATGAGCGGGCTGAAGAAGGCCGGCATCGAGATCGACCGCAAGTCGCTGGCCGATCTGGCGGTGCACGATCTGACCGCATTCGGCAAGCTGGCCGAACAGGCGAAAGCCGCCCAGGCGGCCTGAGATCCCGCAGGATCACCGCCGTCCCGGCCCTCCGCGCGAGGAGGGGACGGCCGGCAATCCCGGATCATGCGGGAATCCCGAAAGGGGAGGGTTCAGGCCCTCCCTTTTTTGTTTGCAAAGGGGATAGTACGTGGAGCAATTGCAGGAGCTGACCGACGAGGCGCTGGCGCGTGTCGAGGCCGCCACGGACCTCAAGGCGCTGGATAACGTTCGGGTCCATTATCTGGGCAAGAAGGGCGTGCTGACCGCCCAGCTCAAGGAGCTGGGACGGCTGCCGGCGGAAGAACGTCCGGCCGCGGGACAGGCGGTGAACGCGGCCAAGGAACGGGTGGCGGAGGCCATCGAGGCGCGCAGGACCGCACTGGCCGAGGCCGAGCGGGAGGCACAGCTGGCGCGCGAACGTGTGGACGTAACCCTGCCGGGGCGCCGGTCCGCGGGCGGGGCGCTGCACCCCATCACGTCGACCATCGAGCGCATCGAACATTTCTTCGCCGGTCTCGGGTTCCGCGTGGCGGAGGGCCCGGAGGTGGAAGACGACACCCACAATTTCGAGGCCCTGAACATCCCGGCGCATCATCCGGCGCGGGCGATGCACGACACGTTCTACTTCGATGCCCACCGCGTGCTGCGGACGCATACCTCGCCGGTGCAGATCCGGGCGATGGAACAGCAGAAACCACCGCTGCGCGCGATCGCGCCGGGGCGGGTCTACCGCTGCGATTCGGATCTGACCCACAGTCCGATGTTCCATCAGATCGAGGGGCTGTGCGTGGACGAGGACATCACCTTTGCCGATCTGCGCGGGATCCTGGATGCGTTCCTGCGCGGCTTCTTCGAGCGCGACGATCTGGCCACACGCTTCCGGCCGTCGTATTTCCCGTTCACCGAGCCCTCGGCCGAGGTGGACATCCAGTGCGTGCACTGCGGCGGCGACGGTTGCCGGGTGTGCAAGCACACCGGCTGGCTCGAGGTGATGGGCTGCGGGATGGTGCACCCCAACGTGCTGGGCCATGTCGGGATCGACCCCGAGGAATACACCGGGTTCGCGTTCGGCCTGGGCGTCGAACGCATGGCCATGCTGCGCCACGGGGTCAATGACCTCCGGCTGTTCTTCGACAACGACATCCGCTTCATTCGGCAATTCGGGCAGGCAGGCTAATGCGCATCAGTATCGAATGGCTGCAGGACTGGCTGCAGATCTACGAGACCCCGCAGGATCTCGGGCACCGGCTGACCATGGCGGGGCTGGAGCTGGACGCCATCGAGCCGGCGGCGCCGGCGTTCCACGGCGTGCGGGTTGGCCGCGTCACCGCGGTGGAGCCGCACCCGGACGCCGATCGCCTGCGGGTGTGTCAGGTGGAGGCGGGCGAGGCCGAACCGCTGAACATCGTCTGCGGCGCACCCAATGTCTATACGGGGATGGTGGCACCGGTCGCGATGATCGGGGCGGAGCTGCCGGGCGAGTTCCGCATCAAGCGCTCGAAGCTGCGTGGCGTGACCTCCGAAGGGATGCTCTGTTCCGCACGCGAGATCGGCCTGGCCGAGGACGCCGAGGGGCTGCTGGATCTGCCCGCGGACCTGGAAATCGGCAGCGACCTGCGCGCGGCGCTGGGGCTGGACGATCATGTGCTGGAGGTCGACCTGACACCCAATCGCGCGGACTGTCTGGGCATGCGCGGGATCGCCCGCGAGTGCTCGGCCCTGCTGGACCGGCCGCTGCAGGTCCGCCCGGCGCCCGCGGTGGAAGCGACGCTGGATCGACGCGTGCGCGTGACCGTCGATGATGCACAGGCCTGCCCGATCTACTCGGGACGGATCCTCGAGGGCCTGGATGCCCGGGCGCCCACGCCGCTGTGGATGTCCGAACGCCTGCGCCGGGCCGGCGTGCGCCCGCTCTCCGCGATTGTCGACGTGACCAACTACGTGATGCTGGAGCTGGGTCAGCCGCTGCATGCCTTCGATGCCGACCGTGCCGGCGAAGTGATTCGCGTGCGCCGGGGCGGCGAGGGCGAGTCCCTGACCCTGCTGGGCGGCGAGCAGACGGTCGAGCTGTCGCAACGGGATCTGGTGATCGCCGGAGAGACCCAACCGCTGGCGCTGGCCGGAATCATGGGCGGAGCCGCTTCGGCGGTGGATGACGACACCACCCGGGTGGTCCTGGAATGTGCCCATTTCGCGCCGCGTGCGCTGGCGGGCCGGGCGCGCGAACACGGGCTGCATACCGATGCGTCGCATCGCTTCGAGCGGGGTGTGGACCCCACCCTGGTGCCGCGCGCGATGGAGCGGGCCACCGAGCTGTTGCTGGCGATCTGCGGCGGCGCCTGCGGGCCCGTGGAGACGGCCGGGGACATCCCGTCGACGCACGATGAACGGCCGATCACCCTCCGCGCCGGACGCATTGAGCGTCTGCTCGGGGTCGCCCTGGAGGACGGTGAGGTGGAGCGCATCCTGCGGGCGCTGGACTGCGTGGTGGAGCCCGGTGGCGACGGCACCTGGCGGGTGTTGGCTCCGCGTGCGCGCTTCGACCTGGAGCGCGAGGAAGACCTGATCGAGGAACTGGCGCGGGTGCACGGGTATGACCGTCTGCCGCGCACCCTGCCGGGCGCGGTGCCGCCGGTGACGCCGCCGGGTGGCCTGAAGGCGCTGCGGGAAGGCCTGACCCGGCGCGGGTTCCACGAAGTGATCAGTTTCAGCTTCATCGACCGCGAGGTCTCGCAGCGCTTCTATCCCGAGGTGGAGCCTCTGGCACTGGCCAACCCCATCGCCTCCGACATGAGCGTGATGCGCCCCGGCCTGTGGCCGGGGCTGGTGAGCACGGCCGCATGGAACACGGCCCGGCAGCAGTACGACCTGCGGCTGTTCGAACACGGCCTGCGCTTCGTGCCCGGGCCTTCCGGTCTGTCCCAGGAACCCCGGCTGGCCGGGCTGCTGACCGGACGGGCCATGCCCGAGCACTGGGAGACGGCATCCCGCGAGCTGGACTTCTTCGACGCGAAGGGCGAGGTGGAGACCCTTTGCGGCAACCTGGCGGAGCCGTTGCGTTTCCGCGCGGAAAAGCATCCCGCGCTGCACGATGGTCAGAGTGCCCGTGTGCTGGCGGGTGAACAGGCGATCGGATGGGTGGGCAAGCTGCATCCGTCGCTGGCGGAGCGCTTCGACCTCGGGGCGCCGGTGTTCCTGTTCGACCTGGATGCACGGACCGTCAGTACCGACCCGGTAGCGCAGTTCCGGCCCTTGTCGGCTTATCCCTCGATCCGGCGGGATCTGGCTCTGGTCGTGCAGGAGGACGTGCCCGCCGGGGATCTGCTGGCGGCGATCGGCGAACTCGAGCTGGAGCTGCTGCGTGACGTCCGGCTGTTCGATGTCTACCAGGGCAAGGGCTTGAATCCGGACGAGAAGAGTCTGGCTCTGGGCTTGATTTTGCAGGCATTTGATCGCACGCTTGATGACTCCGATGTGACCGCCGTGACCGATGCGGTGGTGGCGCACCTCGAAAGCCGGTTCAATGCGACCCTGAGGCACTGATCGATGGCAGCTGTGACCAAGGCGGATCTGGCCGCCACGCTGAACGAGGAACTGGGCCTGAACAAACGTGAGGCCAAGGAATTCGTCGAAATGTTCTTCGAGGAGATGCGTCAGTCGCTGGAAGACGGCGAGGGCGTGAAACTCTCGGGGTTCGGCAATTTCGTACTGCGCGACAAGAACCAGCGTCCGGGGCGCAATCCCAAGACCGGCGAAGAGATCCCGGTCTCCGCGCGCCGGGTCGTGACCTTCCGTCCGGGCCAGAAACTGCGCGAACGGGTCGAGAGCTATGCTGGAAGCGAGTAATCACCAGGAGCTGCCGGCGATCCCGGGCAAGCGGTATTTCACCATCGGGGAAGTCGCCGAGCTGTGCCTGGTCAAGCCGCACGTGCTGCGTTACTGGGAGCAGGAGTTCCCGATGCTGGAGCCGGTCAAGCGGCGCGGCAACCGGCGGTACTACCAGCGTCAGGACGTCATCCTGATCCGCCAGATCCGCGCGCTGCTGTACGAAGAAGGCTATACCATCAGCGGCGCGCGGCAGAAGCTCTCCGGGGATGAGGCGCGCGAGGATCACCAGCAGGCCCGGCAGATCATCCAGGACACGATCCAGGAGCTGGAGTCGGTACTGAAGGTGCTGCGGAACTGAGCGTGCGGCGGCCACCGGGGATCGCCCCCCTTTCGCGATCGGCCCCACTCGATTACCATATGTCGCGTTCGGGGCGTAGCGCAGTCTGGTAGCGCATCTGCATGGGGTGCAGAGGGTCGCAGGTTCAAATCCTGCCGTCCCGACCAATACAGCAAAAAGGCCGCCGGGGTTTGCCCCGGCGGCCTTTTTTGTGTCCTCCGATCTGCAGTTTGGCCGCAGTCGGGAAGCCGGGTGCTCACTTGCTCACTGCATGTAGGAATACCCCTCCTGCTGCAGGTGGATGATCTCGGAGTCGGCCATGGGGACAATCTCCACGAACCCGTGCACGTCCTCGGGCTCGATGCCGCGCAGGGCGGCGGAGGCCTCGCACATGCGGATGTCGATGTTGCCGGCGCGGGTCAGGGACTCGGCGCGGCGCATCAGGTCACGGTGTTCATCGAACTGATCGCGGGTGAAGAAGGGCACCTCGCGGCCGTGCAGCACCAGCACGATGTGTGAATCGAACGGATCGGCCTCGTAGACGTTGTTGAGCATGCTGACGCGGTCGAGGACGAAATCCATCTCGTCCGCGGTATCCACGGCCACGTCATATACCACGCGGGCCGGTTCGTACTCCTTCTGGTTGACCTCGGCGGAGCCCCAGGGCATGTCGTCCTGTGCCGGGGCGGTCAGCGGGGCGCCCAGCAGGAGTGCCCCGGCGACCAGGCTGGCGAGCGGACCGATACGGCTTGCGTGTGCGGACATCACGTTCTCCCTTGCAATGTGGGCTGGCTATACCAGCAAGACGCATGGACGGGCCGGATCCATTCCGTCAGCGTGTGCGTCAGCGTGGCGGCTCGCCCGGCCCGCGGGCGTGTTCTTCGGGGCTGCGGGCGTGCAGCACGCGTTCCAGCAGTTGTTCGGCGGCCATGCCGATCCGCCGGCCGATCGGTTGCGCGCGGGTATAGGAGACCTCGAAAACCTCGGCTTCACGCGCCAGTTTCATCAACAGGTCGTCGCTGGTGCCGATCTCGTCGGCCAGCCCCAGGGCGCGGGCCTGGTCCCCGTACCAGTGTTCGCCGGTGGCGACCCGGTCCAGTTCCAGCTGCGGGCGGTAGCGCTGCAGGAACTGCTTGAACAGTTCGTGGGTTTCGTCGAGGTGATCCTGGAACTTGCGCCGGGCGGCGTCGGTATTCTCGCCGAACACGGTCAGGGTGCGCTTGTAGTCCCCGGCGGTCAGCAGTTCGAAGTCGATGTCGTGGCGGTCGAGCCAGCGATGCAGGTTGGGGATCTGCGCCACCACCCCGATGGAGCCGAGGATGGCGAACGGGGCGGCGACGATGCGATGGCCGACCGCGGCCATCATGTAGCCGCCACTGGCGGCCACGCGGTCGACCACCACGGTGAGATCCAGTCCTGCCTCGCGCAGGCGTCCGAGCTGCGAGGCGGCCAGCCCGTAGGACGGCACCATGCCGCCGGGGCTCTCGAGGCACACCACGGCCTGGTCGCGGCCGGGCTCGGCCAGAGTGAGTACGGCGGTGATTTCTTCGCGCAGGTTGTCCACTGCCGACGCCCGAATGTCGCCCTGAAAGCGCAGCACGAAAACCCGCGGCGCGGGGGCCTCTTCGTGTTCGAGTTCGATCACGGTGGGTGATTCGCTGACCGGCTTCCCGCCGGGTGCGGAAGAAGCGGACGGCTCGGCCGGCGATTCGGCGGTGTCGGCGTCGCTTTCCCCGGCGGATTCTGTCGACCCATCGGGGGTCCCGTTGCCCTGGCTATTGCCATTGCCATCAAAGGGGTGTCCGGGCTGGCGGCGCCGGCGCAGGCGGTCTCGCAGGCGCTGCAGGCGGGTGCGCGGGCCTTCCACCGCGCGGCGCACGGTCTTTTCCATGCGTGCATAGCGGTCGTTCAGGCGTTTGACGTTGAGCTGGTCGGGCCGGCGCTCGCGGCTGCGGGCGATCAGCCCGACAAAAGCGCTCATCAGGATCAGCACCGCCATGACGGCGGTGACAACCTTGGCGAAGAACAGTCCGTAATCCTGCAGCAGTTCCATGCGATTCCTCGGGGTCGGCGGGTGGTCGACGCATCGTCTGTGCGTGCCATAATGCCACCATGATTGCTTCTGACGCTTGGGACCCGCGCGCTCCGGGTCGTTTTCATGGTTGCGAGGATGCCGGCGGGCCGGAACCCGAGCCGGTGCTCTACCGCGATGTGCCGGTGCTGACGCTGCGTCAGGTCGACGAATGGAACGGCCAGCCCAAGGGCACGGCGTTCCGCATGTTCCGGGCCCGCGAGGGTGAGCTGGAAGAGGGGCGTGACTTCTTCCTGATCCGGCGGGGCGAGGAGCCCGAGCTTGCCGAGCAATGGCGTGCGGCCGGCACCATCTATCCGTCGACCGTGCACGTGGTCCTGCTGGGAGCCCGGGCGGTGGAGCGCATGCGTGCGGAATGGCATGCGCGCACGCACAGCCCGGACTGCGGATGTCCCGGGTAACCCTCGAGCAGTGGCGCATGCTCAAGGCGGTGGTGGATGCGGGCGGTTTCGCCCGCGCCGCCGAGCGGGTGCACAAGAGCGCCTCCAGCGTGAATCACGCGGTGCAGAAGCTCGAGGAACAGCTGGGGGTCGAGGTCTTCGAGCTGCAGGGCCGCAAGGCGGAACTGACGCCGGCGGGCCATGCGCTGTTGCGGCGAGCCGAACACCTGCTCGAGGAGGCCGCGGATATCGAGGCCCTGGCCGGCGCGCTGGCCACCGGTGTGGAATCGGAACTGCACCTGGCGGTGGAGCAGATCATCCCCGCCGCGCGGGTCATCCACGCCCTGGAGGCGTTTTCGCGCGAACAGCCGGCGACCCGCATCCAGCTGCACGAGGTGGTGCTGGAGGACGGTCCGCAGCGCCTGGAGCAGGGGCGCGTGGACATGCTGCTGGCGCCCCAGGTGCCCTCGGATTTCCTGGCGCAGGAAATCGGGGAACAGACCATGGTGTGTGTCGCTCATCCGGGGCACCCGCTGGCGACCTCCGGCGCTCCCCTGACGCGTCGCAATCTGCGCCCGCACCGCCAGGTGGTGCTGCGCGATTCGGGTGCCCGTGGCAACGGTGAAGGCGGCTGGCTGGACGCCGATCAGCGCTGGACCGTGGGGCATGTGTCCACGGTGCTGGAGGTGCTGCGTTCCGGGGTCGGGTTTGCCTGGGTCCCGCTGGACCGGGTCGCCGCGGATCTGGACGCCGGGCGCCTGACGGAACTGCCGCTGGAGGCGGGCGGGCGTGTGCGCGTCCCGTTCTATCTGACGCTAGCCGATGGTGACGCGGCCGGCGTCGCCGGGCGGGCGCTGGCTGACGCGCTGCGCACGGCCTTTCAAACTTCGCCAACCTCGACCGGGATGGATCCATAACCCATGTGCGGAATCGCCGGAGAATTTGTCTGGGGCGAACGGCGCGCGAACGCGGATGCGGTCGCGCGCATGCTGCCCTGTCTGGAACGCCGCGGCCCGGATGCCGATGGCCTGTGGGCCTCGGGCCGGGTGGCGCTGGGACACCGGCGGCTGTCCATCCTGGACCTGTCGCAGCGGGCACACCAGCCGATGTTCGACCCCGGGACCGGGCTATCTCTGGTGTTCAACGGGGCGATCTACAACTTCCGCGCGCTGCGCAGCGAGCTCGAGGGGCGCGGTCACCGGTTCTTCTCCAGCGGTGATACGGAGGTGATCCTGCGCGGGTATGCCGAATGGGGCGAGGGCGTGGTGGCGCGGCTGCACGGCATGTTTGCCTTCGCGCTGTTCGACGGGGAACACCAGCGCCTGCTGCTGGCACGCGATCGCATGGGCATCAAGCCGCTGTATCTCGCGCGCACCGGCGACGGGGTCCGGTTTGCCTCCAATACCGCGGCCCTGCTGGCCGGCGGCGGCGTGGATACCGAGCTGGATCCCGAGGGCCTGCACATGCTGTTCTCGCTGCATGCGGTGGTGCCGGCGCCGCGTACGGTGTTGCGGGGCGTGCGCAAGCTGGAACCCGGTCATTACATCACCATCGATGCGCGCGGCCAGGAGCGCCGCGAGTGTTACTGGCAACTGCAGGCCCGGCGCCCGGCGGAAGCGGTCGGCGACGCGGAATGGCAGGAGCGCATCGAACACGGCCTGCGCCGCGCGGTGCGCCGCCGACTGGAAGTCGCGGACGTCCCGGTGGGGGTGCTGCTGTCGGGCGGCCTGGATTCCTCGCTGCTGGTGGCGCTGGCCATGGAAGAGGGGGCGCGCGACCTGCGGACATTTACCGTCGGGTTCGAGGATCAGCCCGAGGAAAAGGGCTCCGAGTTCGAGTATTCCGATCCGGTGGCGGAGCGTTACGCCACCGATCACCAGGCCACGCTGATCCCCAACGATCAGGTGCTGGCACGGCTGCCGGAGGCGGTGGAGGCCATGGCCGAACCGATGTTCGGGCAGGATGCGGTGGCTTTCTATCTGCTGTCCGAACAGGTCTCGCAGCACGTGAAGGTGGTGCAGTCGGGCCAGGGGGCAGACGAGGTGTTCGGCGGCTATTTCTGGTACCCGCGGATGGCGGAGGACCGCCACGGCGACTGGGTCGAGCGATTCCGCCGGCACTACTTCGACCGCGATCACCCGGAGATGGCCGAGATGCTGCGTCATCCGCCGGCGGACGACATCACCGGGGACTGGCTGCGCGAGCAGTTCCGCCAGTTCGAGACCGACCGTGCGGACTCGTTCATCGACGCGGTACTGGCGCTGGACGTGACCACGTTGATCGTCGACGACCCGGTCAAGCGCGTGGACAACATGACCATGGCCTTCGGGCTGGAGGCGCGGGTGCCGTTCCTGGATCACGAGCTGGTGGAGACCGCCGCCGCGATGCCACCGCATCTGAAACTGGGCGACGGCGGCAAGGACGTCCTGCGGCGCATCGCCCGCGGTCGTCTGCCGGACGCGGTGCTGGACCGGCCCAAGGGCTATTTCCCGGTGCCGGCGCTGAAATACGTGCGCGGCGAGTTCCTCGAGTTCATGCGCGACATCCTCAACTCGCGTGCGGCGCGCGAGCGCGGGCTGTATCAGCCGGCCTACATCGACAAACTGCTGGACGCCCCGGACCAGTATTTCACCCGGATCCAGGGTTCCAAGCTGTGGCACGCGGCGCTGCTGGAGTACTGGCTGCAGGTCCACGTGGATGGCTGAATGCCGTGCCGGAGCGGTCAGGGGATCGGTCAGGGGGCTGACCTCCTGCGCGTCTCAGATTTCCTTCAGGCGCGGCATCAGCATGGTCAGGTTGCAGGGCATGGTGCGGTCGTCGAGCTGGGCGCGGATGATGCGATCCCAGGCGGTGCGGCAGGCGCCGGTGGAACCGGGCAGTACGAAGATATAGGTGCCGTTGGCCACGCCGGACAGGGCGCGCGACTGCAGGCTGGAGGTGCCGATCTCTTCCCATGAAAGCATGCGGAACAGTTCGCCGAAGCCCTCGATCGTCTTGTCCAGCAGCACCGACACCGCCTCGGGAGTGCCGTCGCGGCCGGTGATGCCGGTGCCCCCGGTGGTCAGGATGGCGTCGATCTGCGGGTCCGCGATCCAGCGCGAAACCACCGCGCGCAGGGCGTAGATATCATCCGGCCGGATGTCGCGCTCCGCGAGCCGATGGCCGGCCTTTTCCAGCCGTTCCACCAGCGCGTCCCCGGAGCGGTCCTCGGCGGTGGAACGGCTGTCGGAGACGGTCAGTACGGCGATGTTCAGGGGCGTGGTGACGGGATCCCCGGTCTCATGTTCGGCGTTATTGCCGGCTTCGGGCGTGTGCGTGCTCATGGCGGTTTCCGGTTGGTGTATCGTGGGCAGTCATCATAAACAGTGGCAGGACTCGATGCAGGAACGGGTACAGAAGGTCCTCGCGGCCCGCGGGCTGGGTTCGCGGCGCGAGATCGAGGGGTGGATCGAACGCGGCGAGGTGCAGATCAACCAGAGCACCGCCGGACTGGGCGATCGCGTGGGGCCGGATGATGTGATCCGGGTGCGCGGCCGCGTGGTCACGCGACCCGAGTATCCGCACCGCTGGATCGCCTATCACAAGCCGGTCGGCGAGATCTGTTCGCGCTCCGATCCCGAGGGACGGCGTCCGGTGTTCGCCAGCCTGCCGAAGCTCAAGGGCCAGCGCTGGGTTGCGGTGGGCCGCCTGGACCTCAACACCTCCGGGTTGCTGCTGTTCACCACCGACGGCGAACTGGCCAACGCCCTGATGCATCCGGCCGGTGCGATGGAACGTGAATATGCCGTGCGCGTGCTGGGGGAAGTCCCGGAAGAGACCCGGCGGATGCTGCTGGAGGGCGTTGAACTGGAGGATGGTCCGGCCCGTTTCGATGCGCTGGAGGCCGGTGGCGGCGACGGGGCGAACCAGTGGTATCACGTGATCGTGAGCGAGGGGCGTAATCGCCTGGTGCGGCGCCTGTGGGACGCGGTCGGGGTCACGGTCAGCCGCCTGATCCGGGTGCGCTACGGTCCGGTGGTGCTGGGGCGCGGGCTGAAATCGGGCGCTGCGCGTGACCTCGAGGTGGGCGAAGTGGCCGCGCTGTATCGCGAGGCGGGGCTGAATGTGCCGGAGAACCTGCAGCCGCCGCAGAAACGTCGCGGCACACGGCCGAAAAAGAAAAAGGGCGGGGCAGCCGGTGGTCGCGACAAGGGCGAGGGCTGGAGTTCGTCACGTCCGGGTGCCGGGGCGAAGACCGCAAAATCCGGCAAGCCCGGCGCGCGCCAGGGCAGGGGAGCGCGCAGCGGACGCGGCCGGCCGGGGCGCTGACTCATGATCGACGGGACTGACACCGCGGCGCCGGACTGCCGTACGGTGCTGGAGCGGCTGCATGCGCATTATGGCCCGTTGCACTGGTGGCCCGCCGAGACCGCGTTCGAGGTCATGGTCGGGGCGGTGCTGACGCAGAACACGGCCTGGAGCAACGTGGAGCGCGCGCTTGCGGCCCTGCGCGAGGCGGATGCGCTGACGCCGGCGGGGATGGCGGCCCTGGAGCCGGAGGAACTGGCCGAGCGGATCCGCCCGTCGGGGTATTACAACGTCAAGGCCGGGCGCCTGCGGCACCTGCTGGCGTTCCTCGAGCGGACGGGCGGGATCGAGGCGCTGTCTGCGCTGGAGACCGGGTCACTGCGGGAGGCCCTGCTGGGGGTGAAGGGCATCGGTCCGGAAACGGCCGATGACATCGTGCTGTACGCCTTCCACCGCCCGGTGTTCGTCGTGGATGCCTACACCCGGCGACTGTTCGAACGCCTCGGGCGACCGCATGCGCGGGACGGCTACGAGACGCTGCGGGCTTCGGTGGAGGCCGAGCTGGGTGCGGATACCGTGGCGTTCAACGAACTGCATGCGCTGATCGTGGAGCACGGCAAACAGCGCTGTCGGCCACGGCCGCTGTGCGACGGCTGTCCGCTGGGGGATCGCTGTTACGGGGTTGTCACGGGCTGATGCGCCACGCGGAGCGGCACCGGCGGGTGCGGCTCAGAGGTCGTCATCCAGCCGCTGCAGGTGCCGGTACAGGCTGCGCTCGCTGAGTCCCAGACGCGCCGCCAGCGAGCGCCGGTCGCCCCGATGCACGGTGGCCGCGTAACGCAGGTATTCGCGTTCCACTTCCTCCAGCGGGCGGATCTCGCCGCCGGCCAGCGCGCGCGGCGGCGGCAGATCGCGGTCGTCGACGCCTTCGGTCACCTCGGTGCCCAGGTGTTCCGCACGGATCTCCTCGCCGTCGCTGAGCAGCGCGGCGCGTTCCAGGATATTGCGCAGCTCGCGGATGTTGCCGGGGAAGGGATAGCGTTCCAGCACCTCGCGCGCGCCCTGACTGAGATACGGGCGGGCCGGCAGTTCGAGGCGCTCGAACAGGGCCTGGGACAGGATCGGGATGTCGGCCTTGCGTTCGCGCAGCGGCGGTACGCGAATGGGAAAGGTGCTCAGCCGGTAATAGAGGTCCTCGCGAAATTCCCCTTCGCGGACCAGCTGGCGGAGATCACGGTGCGAGGCACAGACCAGGCGGAAATCGGCGCGCCGCGGTTCGGTGCTGCCCACCCGCCGGAAGGTCCGGGTCTCCAGCAGGCGCAGCAGCTTGACCTGCAGCCCGTGGGGCACGTCGCCGATCTCGTCGAGGAACAGCGTGCCACCGGCGGCGGACTCCACCAGCCCGGCCTTGGCATGGGTGGCCCCGGTGAAGGCCCCGCGTTCATGGCCGAAGAGCTCGCTTTCGAACAGGGTCTCGGTCAGGCCGGAGCATTCCACCGGCACGAACGGGCCTTCCGCGCGGCGGCTCTGGTCGTGCACGGCACGGGCCACCAGCTCCTTGCCGGTGCCCGACTCGCCCTGCAGCAGCACCGATGCCTCGCTGGGCGCGACCCGGCTGACCAGCCCCAGCATCTCGTTGAAGGCGGCGGACTGTCCGACCAGCCCCTGTTCCCCGGCCTGCGGCGACGAGACCGGAAGGTGGTGCAGAACCTCGATCAGGTAGCGCAGCTTGCCGTCGGAACCGTGGATCGGGAACATCTCGACATCCACGTGTTCCTTGCCGCGAGCCGTGTGGTGGACGTGCAGCGTGCGGTTGGGCTTGCCGGTGGCCAGGGTGTCACGCAGAGGGCAGGTCTCGCCCGCTTCGTCACAGGGCCGCCGGAAGTCGTGCGAGGCTTCGTAGCAGCGTTGCCCGTTGCCCCCGGCATCTACCTCGTACAGATGCCGATAGGCCTGATTGGCACCCAGGATGTCGTAATCCGGCGACAGCAGGATGGCGGGCTCCTGAAACACGTCGAGGATGCTGACCACCTCGTCGCGGTCCAGGCCGCGTGTCCATTGAGGCACGGATTCTGTGGGCAACTTTTCGTTCACGATGCTGACGGCTCCGGTGTCCGGGAATGGGTCCCTGCGCGATGCAGTGTCTCCCGTGTTCCCGGTTGGAGTCATGTTCCCGCATCGTGTTCCGGTGCTCCGCAAACAAAAAACGCCACGAACCCGAAGGTTCGTGGCGCCCAGGGAGACACTGCCCCGTATACGCGTTCGTGCTCGAGTCGCTTTTGCGCGCTGACAAGGCGCGGTGAGTGAAGTGTAGCCGCGCTACATGAACGAGCCGCAACGCCGTCAGCGGGCAAAAGCGGCCGAGCCCCTTCGGGGTTGGAGTCCCATGTTCCCCGATTCTGCGTTGCGGCCCTTGCCGGTAGAACCACTACCGGCAGCGCGCCGCGCCTGGTCTCGGAAAACATGGGACACCAACACGAACGCGTATACGGGGCAGTGTCTCCCTTACGCCCCGCAGCGGGCGGTTGCTTGCGAGCCGGGTCCGGAGAGAGAGAGAAAGACCCGGTCGCAAACCCTGAACGGTCAGGCGATGGCGCTAGTGGTAACCCGCGTCCGCCGTGACCTTGCCGCGGAAGACCCAGTAGGTCCACGCGGTGTAGCCGAGGATGATCGGGATGATGAACAGCGCCCCGATCAGGATGAACAGCTGCGCATCCGGGGAAGATGCGGCGTCCCAGAAGGTGTAGTCCGGCGGGACCACGTACGGCCACTTGCTCACGATCAGCCCCAGGAAGGTGAAGATGAACAGGGCGATCGTGGCGACGAACGGCAGCCCTTCGTGGCGCCGGCGCACCGAGCGCAGGATCTGCCAGGCCGCCAGCAGCGCCAGGGCCGGAAGGACCCACAGGATCTCGAAGGTGCCCATCCAGCGTTCCATGACCTTGGCATCAATGAACGGCGTGATCGCACTGACCAGCCCGAACACCACCAGCACGGCACCCAGCAGCCACGGGGTCACGCGGTAGGCGAATGCCTGGGTTTCACCCTCGGTCTTGAGGATCATCCAGGTCGCGCCCAGCAGGGCGTAGCCGGCCATCAGGCCCAGACCCGTGAGCACCGTGAACGGGGTCAGCCAGTCCAGCGCGGTGCCGGCGTAGTTCAGGCCGTCCATCTGGAAGCCCTGGATATAGGCCCCGACGACCGCCCCCTGGGCGAAGGCCGCCACCATCGAGCCGATCGCGAAGGAGGCGTTCCAGCCGCGCCGCGATTTCGCCGAGCTCGCCTTGAAGCGGAACTCGAACGCGACGCCGCGGAAGATCAGCCCGGCCAGCATCAGGAACACCCCGATGTACAGTGCCGGCAGGAACACCGAGTAGACCAGCGGGAAGGCCGCCAGCAGGCCGGCGCCCCCGAGGATCAGCCAGGTCTCGTTACCGTCCCAGACCGGGGCGACCGAGTTCATCATGATGTCGCGTGACTGCTCGCCGGGGGCGAAGGGAAAGAGGATCCCCACACCCAGGTCAAACCCGTCCATCAGGACGTAGCCGACCAGTCCGACGGCGATGATCACGACCCATACCAGTGTGATATCGACCATGGTTTCAGCTCCTTGCGTCAGCGGCAGGGTTGTCGTTGAACGGCGTATCGGCCGCCGACAGCGGGCGCTTGGCGTGCTGCGGCTCCTGCACCGGTTGGTCCGGCTCCGGACCCTTGCGCACGATGCGCACGATGTAATAGACGCCGGCGGTGAACACCACGGCATACACCGCGATGTAACCCAGCAGACTGAACAGCGCCATGCCACCGGTCAGCGACGGCGTGAGGCCGGTCGCGTGGTCCATGATTTCGTAGACCAGCCAGGGCGCACGGCCCGTTTCGGTTACGAACCAGCCCGCCAGCACCGCGACGAACGGCGTCGGGATCATCCAGGTCAGGCCCTTGAGGAAACGCTCGGACTGGTACAGGTCGCCACGGAACCGCAGCCAGGCGCTCCACAGGGCGAACCCGATCATGACGAAGCCGATGGCCAGCATGATGCGGAACGACCAGAAGGTGATGCCGACCGGAGGACGCTCCTCGGCAGGGACTTCCTTCAGCCCGGGCACTTCGCCGTCCAGCTCGTGGGTCAGCACCAGCGAGGCCATGTTGGGCAGGCCGATCTCGAAGTGGTTGGTCTCGTTGGCCGAGTCGGGGATGGCGAACAGCAGGAACGGGGCCCCGCGTTCGGTCTCCCAGACCCCTTCCATCGCCGCGACCTTGGTCGGTTGATGCTCGAAGGTGTTGAGGCCGTGGATGTCGCCCACCACCAGCTGGGCCGGGGCGGCGAACAGCAGGATCCACATGGTCACGCCCAGCGCCTTGCGGTTCATCTCGACGTGCTTGTTGCGCAGCAGGTAGTAGGCGGAGACGCCCGCCACCACGAAGCCGGCGGTCAGCAGCGAGGCCAGACCCATGTGGAAGAAACGCGGCCAGAAGCTGTCGTTGAAGATGGCCTGACCCCAGGAAGTCACCTGGAAAACTCCGTCAACCAGCTCCACACCGCCGGGCGTCTGCATCCAGCTGTTGGCCACCAGGATCCAGAACGAGGAGATGAAGGTGCCCAGTGCCACCATCATTGCCGCGAAAACGTGCACGCCCTGCGGCACACGGTCGCGACCGAACAGCAGTACGCCGAGGAAGGCCGCCTCCAGGAAGAACGCAGTGATGACCTCGTAGGACAGCACCGGCCCGAGGAAATTGGCCGTGGCATACGAGAACACGCTCCAGTTCGTGCCGAACTGGAAGGACATCACGATCCCGGAGACCACCCCCATGCCGAACACGACCGCGAAGATCTTGATCCAGAACTTCGAGATCCGGGTGTACAGGGCATCACCGGTCTGCCAGGCCCGGAACTCCAGGAAGGCGATGAACGAGGCGAGCCCGATGGTGAATACCGGGAACAGTGCGTGAAATGACACGACGAATGCGAACTGCAGTCGTGACAGGAGTAAGGGGTCAAGCTCCATGGCATTGCCTCCGTGAACGATTGAGAGAGGACGCGTGGTGCGTTCCGCCCGGATGACAATCAAGTTGCGTGCCAGTTCTCGCTCTGGCGTGCGTGTTCGCGCTGCGACGCGGTTTGCGGCATCGGTCCGGGACGAGCCTCGTAGTCCCGGGGTGTTGTACATGCCGCACATGACAGTCTGGAACATGGAAATGACAGTCACGGCAGACAAAGCGTCCGGAGTCGGGCGGCCGAGGCGCGCGGAAAGCGGTTTTTGCGGGTTTTGTGGCACTGGCACGAAAACTGTATGTCAGAAGGGTTGAAGCGCGGCGCCACCGGCGACCGCTCCGGAAAAAGACGCCCCGCGGGATGACGGGGTCGCGAGGAGGCATACACATGACAGATCGCAATAAGGCAGGTTCGTCGAAGGCACCGCTGGTATTGCGGGACGGACTTTCGCGGCGGGACTTCCTGAAACTGACCGGCGGGCTGACCGCCGCGGCAGCCGTGGGGTCCGCGCCCGCGGCGGCGCAGGCCGGAGTGCAGACCCGCGCGCGGATCGTTGTGCTGGGCGGCGGCGCCGCCGGGCTGACCGTGGCGGCGCGGTTGCGCGACCTGCTGGACGGGGCGCGCATCACCGTGGTGGAGCCGAGCGAGACCCATCACTACCAGCCCGGCTGGACCCTGGTCGCGGCCGGGACCTATTCGGTCAGCGACGTGACCGCGCGCAACGAGCATTACATCCCGCGCGGCGTCGACTGGAAGAAGGACTACGTGGCCGCAGTGGATCCGGAGAGCCAGGTGGTCGAGACCGCCGGCGGCGATCGTCTGGATTATGACTTCCTGGTCGTGGCCACCGGGATCCATCTGGATTACGAGGCGATCGAAGGCCTGGAGCGCGCGGATATCGGGCAGAACGGCCTGACCAGTATCTATGCCGGCCCCGAGCAGGCGCGGCATGCCTACGAACAGACGCAGCGCCTGGGCGAGCAGGGCGGGGTGGCCCGCTTCACCATTCCGAATACGCCGATCAAGTGCGCGGGTGCACCGATCAAGGCGACCCTGATCGCGGAGGACCTGCTGCGCAAGGCGGGGCAGCGGGATCGCATGGAATTCCACTATCACGCCCCGGAAGGCGCGCTGTTCAGCGTCGAACGTTTTGACGGGATGGTGCGCGACATCTATCGCGAGCGCGGAGTCGGGATCGAATCCGGGTCCGTGCTGCAGGGCGTGGAGCCTGAGCTGCGCCGTGCGACCTTCGTGGACGGCGACGGTAATCGCGAGACGGTGGACTACGACTACCTGCACGTGGTGCCGCCCATGCGCGCCCACGACTGGGTGCGCGAGGCCGGTCTCGCGGTGGAAGACGGCAGTCTGGCGGAGGGCGGCTGGCTGGCCGTGGACGACCAGACCCTGCAGCATGCCCGCTACCCGAACGTGTTCGGCGCCGGCGACGTGGTGGACACGGCGATTGGCAAGACGGCCTCCACGGTCCGGGCCCACGGGTCGGTGACCCCGGACAACCTGGTGTCGGTGCTGCAGGATCGCGAACCGCAACAGCGTTTCGACGGCTACACCTCCTGCCCGCTGATCACCGAGGTCGGCAAGGCGGCCCTGGTCGAGTTTGACTACACCCTGGAAGAGGTCCCGACCTTCGGCTTCATCGATCAGGGACAGCCAAGCTGGATGTGGTGGCGACTGAAGGTGCACATGATCAAGCCGCTGTACTACAACATGCTGCGGGGGCGTTACCTCCGCTGATCGCGGGCAGCGCGCGCCCGGGGGCGGGGATGCGTTAGGGTAGGCGCATTCGCGAACCCCCGGGAGCGGCGTGGCACCCGATATTCTGTTCTATGGCGATCCCCATGGCCTCTTCGATCCCCTGATCGAGGCGGTGGCCCGCCATCGTCCGCGTGCGGTGGTTCTGCTGGGGGACATGGAGCTGCGCGAACAGTCGCTGGATGCAGTATTGGCGCCGTTGCGGGAAGCCGTGGCGGCGGGCGCCACGATGCCGGCGATCTACTGGATCCCCGGCAATCACGAGAGTGATACCGATGCGGCCTGGGCGCATGTGTTCGGCAGTTCCTATGTGGCGGGCAATTTGCACGCGCGTGTCGCGGAAGTGGCCGGCCGGCCGGTAGCGGGTCTCGGCGGGGTGTTCCGTGGCCGCGTCTGGTACCCGCGGGGCCCGCGCTGCAAGGCGCCGGTCTTCTTCACCCGAAGCGAACATGTGGCGCAGCTCCCCGAACGGGATCGCTGGCAGGGCGCCGGGGATCGCGAGCCGGGTCTGCCCCGGCGCCATCGCACCTCCATCTATCCCGAAGACATCGAACGCCTGCGCGGGCTGCGGGCCGACATCCTGATCACCCACGAGGCGCCGTCGCCGCATGCCAGCGGCTTCGACACCATCGACGGCCTGGCCGAGCTGCTGGGGGCCGGGCTGATCGTTCACGGGCACCATCACCAGGACTACGAGGCGCATACCCCGGACGGGGTGCGGGTGCGCGGCGTCGGGCGGGCCGGGGTGGTCGGCCTGTATCCGGACGGCCGGCTGGAGACCCTGACGCCCGGCATCGACGATCCTTAGCGGGCAGGCCCCCGGGAACGATCCGTTTCCGGCGAATCCTCCGTTTCGTCCGTCTCGCCGGGGACGATGAGCATGCTCCGGGCCTTGCCGAAGAGTTCGCGCGCGACATCGGGTTGTTCGCGCAAATGCCGGCTCCAGTGGGGAAACAGGTTCTGTTCCTCGCGTCCTTCGTGTTTGGCCAGACCACCCGAGATCAGGGCGAAGAACGGTGCGATGGCCCAGGGTTCGTCCACGCCCTCGGTGAATTCGTGTTCCAGCATCGCGGTCTGGTCCAGCAGCTCCTCGTGTTCGCGCAGCATGATCGAGGTCGGGTCATCGCCGCGGGGATGGCGCGGCAGATCGAGCAGCGGGACGATCAGTTCGTTCTCCACGTGTACGTGGCGTCGCAGTCCGGCGACGTAGGCATGAAACGCCGGGGCTGCGCCCTCGGCGTCGCCGGCATTGACCCGGTGCAGGGCGCTGGCGAACAGGCGGTCGATACGCAGGTGGTCGCGGGTGAGGAGATCGACCAGGTCGACGGGCTCGGTGTCGTCGCGCCGGCGGACCCGCAGGGTCCACAGCGGCGGGCCGGCCTCGACGGTTTCCCAGTGGATGGCATGACGCAGTTGCTGTGCGACCGCGGCCATCAGCAGTTCGGGCTCTTCCTCCACCAGCACGTCGAAGGTCTGACCGGCGCCGAGTTCGCGCAGGGTGTAGTAGGCGCGGGTATGGGCATGGTCGCCCAGCCCGCGCAGGTCGAGAGTGAAATCAGCCATGGGGTTCCGGTTCCAGGTCGCGCCGGCGGGCCATGGATTCGCCGATGGCGCGGCATTGATCGGCGTCCAGCAGGTGTTCGGCCAGCGGCAGCACGGCTTCTTCCTCGAGGGCCAGATGGCGGCGGTACTGGTCGATCCATTCCGCCGCGCCGTCCAGCGAGGCATCGCGTCCTTCGGCGATGTCGAGCAGGGCCGGCTCCAGCCGGGACCAGCCGTTTTCCAGGGTTTCGTGCTCCGCGGTAAGACGGTCCAGCCAGTCGGGCAGCTGGGGATGGCAGTCGGGATGATGGCCAAGGCCCTTGAGCCGCGGGAACAGATCTTCGTCCTCGTCGGCATGGTGGTGCGGTGCGGAGGCATGGAAATATTTCAGCAGCCGCTGGGCGGCGGCCTGGGCCTCGGCATCCGCACCATGATCGGGGACATGGGCCTGCAGGCGGTCGAGCGTCTCCAGACAGCCCTTCAGGCGACGATGACAGGCACGCAGGACTTCGAGGGGGCGATCGAAGCCGGGCAACGGTTCGTTCATCTGGAGATTCATGCGGGCCTCGGGATGCACATCTGCCCCCTGTGTAGCAGTTCGGTGACCGTGTGGCCTTGATGCGGATCACATCGTGCGGAGGGTTTGTCTTTTGTGTCATTCGCCCCCAGAATCGATGGGACAGAGGCACCGGCGTCCGCGTGCCCGGCTTTGTAGTGTCCGTCGTTGCCGCGGCGGCCTTTCCCTGTCGATCATGGCGCCGGTGGGCAGTGCCCTGCTCGGGCTCTCGGAGGGCGAGGAGATCGAGTGGCTGCGTCCGGGCGGGGGCGTGATGCACGTGCGCATCGACAAGGTGCTGTTTCAGCCGGAGCGGGCGGGCGAACACCACCGGTAACCGCGGGGGCTATCCCCAGTAGCCCTGGCGATACCATTGCCCGCTGCGCAGGCAGCGGAACACCCAGACCCCGCGACCGCGGGGGTCGCGCGCCAGGGCATAGTCGCGGCGCTGATCGTTTCCCCGGTCCCACCAGCCGTTTTCCATGCGTCCCAGGGGCTGCAGCCCCTGCAGATCCGTGGCCGCTGCCGGCACCGGCGCGTGCACCCACAGGGCCGTGCCGCAGGCCTGCTGCGCGGGACCGGGCGTGGATCGGCCCCGTTGCAGGGTGGAGCCGACGGGCTCCTGCGCGTCTTCCGGGGCCGGGGTTCCCCGGTTGCTCAGGCCGCCGACCTTCTGTGCCCCCAGGCGCGCCCGCAGGCGGGCAAGCACGGCGGGCAGGTGCGTGCCCGGGTTGTTCTCGCCGGCGGGGTCTCCGGTCAGCAGGCCGTCATCGGTGGCGGGCGGGTCCAGCAGGTCGGCCGCGTGCAGGCGCAGGCCGATGACCGGGGCCTGCAGGGTTTCGCGCTCCAGTCGGGTCTGCCACAGGCTCAGCCAGTCCGCCGCGCGGATGCCCGGCTGGCCGCGTTCCAGGCTCAGGCGGGTGGTGGCCTCGCGATGCCGCAGTTCCAGCTGCATGCGCTGCAGGCTCAGGGCCCGCCCGCGCAATTGCTGCTCGGCCTGCTGCAGCAGGCGGCGCAGCGGGAACACCAGCGCGGTGCTTGCGCGGATTTCGTGATCCAGGCGCAGGGCGAGTTCCAGGGTGGCCGGGGGACAAAAGCGCGGCAGGGCCTCGCGGGCATCGCCCAGCAGGCGGTCGATGGTCTGCAGCAGTGCCGGTTCGTGGCGTCGTGCCAGTTCCGCGCGCGGCAGACGCAGCAGGTCACCGAACATCCGCAGGCCGGTGGCCTGTAGGGCCTCGCGGGTGCCCGCGGGCAACGGCAGGGTGTTCAGCGGGAAGCGTGCCAGATTGCGGCGCAGGGCGTCGCGGTCCTCGGGGATCTCCGGGTGCCGGTGCGTGGCGAACAGCCGTGCAGCGGCCGGGCTGCGGGCCATGCCGGTGCGCGGCTGGAAACCCAGTTCGCGCAGCAGGGCCTCCACGCGTTCGCGCAGGGCCGGAAGCCCGCCGAACAGGCGCCGGCTGCGCCCGGCCTCGAGCAGGATGCGCTGCTCTTCGGGTTCGGGATGCACGTGGTCGCTGAACTGCAGCAGGGCGGCGGCCAGCTGGTGAATCTCGCGCGCACGGGCCGCCGGGTCGTCCTCGATCAGTTCCGGGGTGTCCAGCAGGGCCAGGGCATCGCCCAGGGGCATGCCCGGACGGGCGCCGGCGCGGCGCGCGGCACGGTTGGCGGCATGCACCCGGGGGCGTTCCCCGCGTTCCACGATCAGCAGGGGGTGCTGCGCGAGACGGTCGGCATCCGCGCGGCGGCGGGCCTGGAGGTCCAGGGCCAGATGCGGAAGCTGCACGGCCAGCCAGCATTCCCGGGCCTCCGGCGCGGGGACGGGAGCGGGGTCAGGTTCCCGCGCCGGCTCCGGGAGCCCCGGGAGCCCCGGGAGCAGTTGCAGGGTCGGACCCGGGGGGGCTTGCTCCGTGTCGGGTGCCGGCCGCGCAGGGCGTGCGTCCGGGATCACGGGGTGCCCTCCGCGGGAGGCGGGTGTGCCACGGAGAGATCCAGCGGCCGGCCGCGCCGGTACCGGGCGCCGCTGCCCTTGATGAAGTGCAGGCGCAGGCCCCGGCCATGGGGCTGCCATTGCAGGCGCTGATGTGCGGGTGAGGGCTGTTCCGCGGCCTGTGGTGGACGATGGAGCACGGCACAGGCGCGGCTTTCGCCGGCCGCCAGGCGCAGACGCCGCAGTCGTGCGGTCTCCGCGGGGCCATGGATCCAGATCAGCAACACGCCAAAGGCCGGGTCGCGCAGGCACTGTTCCGCACTCCACAGGCGTTCGCCGTCCTGGTCGGCCCGCACCAGCAGGACCCGCTCCGGGGGAATGCCCAGCTGTTGCCAGCCGGGGAGCCAGGGGGTGGCCGGCGGGCCGATCAGGGCGATCCACAGCCGTGCGCGCCCGCAGGCGGCGAGCATCGGGACCAGCAGGCGGGTCTCGCCGCTGCCGAAGGGCGCGCCCAGCAGTTCCACCAGCTGGCCGCGCGGCCAGCCGCCGCCCAGGGCCGTTTCCAGTTCGGGTGTCCCCGCTGGCCAGACCGCGTCGCCGCTGGCGGGGGCGCCCTGGCGGCCGCGCCACAGGGACGGGTGTTCCAGCAGTGAGTCCAGGGCGCGGCTCATTCCCTTTCCAGATCGCGCAGCACGCCCACGCCGATCCCCTCGATCGCGAGTTCGCGGCGCTCGGGGTCGATCTCGATGGGGGCGAAATCCGGGTTTTCGGGCAGCAGGCGGATCCGCGAACCATCGTGGTGGAAGCGCTTGACCGTGACCTCGTCCTCGATGCGCGCGACCACGATCTGGCCATCCCGGGCCTCCGGCGTGCGGCGCACGGCGAGCAGGTCACCGTCGAGGATGCCGGCATCGCGCATGCTTTCGCCGTGTACCCGCAGCAGGTAGTCGGGGCGGGCGCGGAACAGGGCGTCGCCGAGTTGGTAGTGCCCCTCGATGTGTTCGGTGGCCAGCAGCGGCGAGCCGGCCGCGACCCGGCCGATCAGGGGAATGCCCTCCGCCCCGGACGGCGTGGCGGGCGAGGGGCGCGTGTCGGGGGACAGGCGGATCCCGCGGGCCGCCCCGCCCACCAGTTCGATCGCACCCTTGCGCACCAGGGCCTTGAGGTGGCATTCCGCCGCATGCGGCGAGCGGAAACCGAAGGCCGCGGCGATCTCGTTGCGCGTAGGCGCGGTGCCCTGGGTGGTCACCACCTCGGTGATGTAGTCGAGGATGGCCTGCTGGCGCGGGGTGAGCGACGGGACGGACGACACGGGGGCGGCTCCGGATACTGTTCATAATTACAGTAACCGGAGGGCGCCCGGGTCGGCAAGCGGTCAGTCGGGGTCCGCTTCAGCTCCGTCTTCTGCGTGTCCGGTGTAGAAGCGCCGGGCGTCGTCGAACAGCCCGGCGTTGGTGTCGGCACGCATGTACAGCATGTGCCCGCCGGGATAGCGGCCGGTGACGATGCGCTCGTCGTCGCCCGGGTCCGCGGCATGCGCGATCTGCCCCAGCAGCCATTCGGTGGCGAAATAGGGGGTGATCAGGTCGGCCTCGCCGTGCACGCTGAAGATGCGAAAGCGGGGATCGAGTGCCAGGGCGGTGGCCAGGTCGTCCATCGCCGAGGCCGGGCCGGTCCGCTGCGAGCTGTCCCAGTCCCAGGCACCGAAGACCTCGCGGCTGAGCAGGCGATACTGATGCCCGTGCGACCAGTCCAGGGTGTTGCGCAGGTGGTCCAGCATGGCGGTGGACAGCGGGGCCACCAGACCGTCGAGGATGGCATCGGCCCGCGGCCGCGTGCGGGTCGGGACCGGATCCGGCGAATCGATCCCGCCATCGTACAGGCTGACCAGCCGGCCCTCGTCTCGCAGCAGGCCACGCTGCGCCATGTTCAGGGTGATGCGGCCGCCGGTCGCGCGCAGGTGGTCGCGGTCGATGCCGGTGAAGCGGGCCACTTCATCGATCCAGTCGGCGTCGATCCGTCCCGGGTGCAGCAGCCCCTCGAGATAGTCCCCCAGCGCGAATGCCTCCGCCTGCTCGAGGCTCGGCGGGTCATCGCCCAGGCGGTCATGCGCGCGTGCCGAGGCGGTCAGCGCCGGCAGCATCAGGGCGTGCGGGAGCGGACGGCCGGTGCCGCCCTCGAGCATGCCGAAATCCAGCGCGGGGGAGACCAGCACCGTGCCCGAGACGCTGATGCCGGAGTTGCGCATCAGCCGCGCGGGCAGGGCACCGGCGCGATAGCCGCCATAGCTTTCCCCGCCGAGGTACACCGGGTCGCCGCGCCGTCCGTGGTCGTCCAGCCAGCGTTCCAGGGTTTCTTCCAGGGCGGCCAGGTCGCCCTCCGGCTCGAAGAAATCTTCGGGATCGCCGGCCTCCATCACCCGACTGAAACCGGTGCCCGGCGGATCGATGAAGACGAGGTCGGTAAACGCCAGCCAGGTCTTCGGGTTGTCCGTCAGCCGTGGTGGCGTGGCGGCCGACAGGCCCCGGTCGTCGGTGTCCAGGACCCGCGGTCCGAGTCCGCCGACGTTGAGATAGGCCGAGGCCGCCCCCGGGCCGCCGTTGAACAGGAAGGTCACCGGGCGGTCGGTGTCTTCATCCTCCACCGTGTAGGCCACGCTGAAGACCCGTGCCTCGGGGTGTTCGCGATCCTCGCCCAGCGGGGTGTAGCCGACCGTCGCGCGGTATTCCAGCCGTTCGCCGTCCACCGTTTCAAGCGAATGCGTGGTGGTCACCGGCTCGGGGAGTACCGCCGGAAGGTCCTCACGATTGTCTTCTTCGCCCGGTGCCGGGGCAGCGAGCAGCAGCAGGACCAGACCGAGGGCCCCGGGGCCGGCGTGTCGCCGCATCAGCAAACCGCCGTCTCCTCGGTGTCGGGGCAGTCGTGCTGCACCACGCGGTCTTCTTCCAGCCAGTGCTTGATGCCGTCGGTGACGTTGTAGACGTCCTCGTACCCCAGACCGTCGGCCAGCGCGCGGGCCAGCACGCCGGTGCGGCTGCCGGTGCGGCAGATCAGGACCACGGTGTCATCCGGGTCTACCGCATCGGTGAACGCCTGACCGAATTGCGGAATGAACTGGCCGCGTTCGTCGAAGGCGGTCATGCGCAGGCTGCCTTCGACCACCCCGGTCTCGGCCCATTCGTCGGGCCGGCGGATGTCGACCACGGTCACGTCGTCGCGTTCCAGCATCCCGGCCAGTTCGTTATTGTTCAGGCCGCCGAAGGGCGCCCGCTCCACTTCCAGGATCTCCACTTCGAAGCGCAGAGTGGCGTTCGGCGGGATCACGTCACCGGCGCCGCGTGACCCGTAGCCCAGTTCCGGCGGGATGATGATCTCGCGCTTCCCACCCTCGCGCATGCCCTCCAGGCCCTTCTCCCAGCCCGGAATGACCTCGCCGGCACCCAGGGTCAGGGTGAACGGCTGGCCGCGGTCACGACTGGAATCGAAGGGTTCGCCCTGATCCTCGCCGTCCTCGTACACCCAGCCGGTGTAATGTACGGTCACGGTGTCATGACGCACGACCTCGTCGCCGTCGCCTTCCTCGATGTCACGGATTTCCACGTTCTGCGCCAGCGCGGCGGCCGGCAGGGCCAGAAGGATTGCAAACAGCCAGTTCTTCATCGATTCGTACCTGAAGGTGATGGAAAGGGTTCGTTTTAGAGGACAACGCGAATCATTGGAGCATTCCCGCTCTATTGCAACAGCCGGCGGCGGATGCGGTAGCTGGCCACGCTGATGGCCAGGACCCCGTAGCCAGTGATGACCGCGAGATGGGGCAGCCACCGGACCGGCCATTCGCCGGTCATCAATGGCCGCACCAGCTCGATCACATGAGCCAGCGGCAGCATCCAGGTCAGGGTCTGCACCCAGCCGGGGAGCTGTTCCAGGGGGAAGAAAACCCCGGACAGCAGCAGCATGGGGGTGACCGCCAGGGTGAAGTAGTAGAGGAAGAAGTCGTAGCTGCGCGCCAGCGAGGTGATGACCAGCGCCAGGGCGCCGAAGGTGAAGGCGGCGAGAAAGATCACCGGCAGTGCGAGCAGGGCGCGCGCATCGGCCACCAGGCCCAGCAGGCTGGCCACGATCAGTACGGTGATCGCGGAGATCAGGCCCTTGGTGGCCGCCCACACCGCCTCGCCGAACACGATGTCGTCCAGCGTGAGCGGGGTCGCGAGCATGCCGAGCCAGGTGTTCTGTTCCGCCATGCGCGTATAGGCCGAGTACATGCCCTCGAAGCTGGCGGTCATCATCGCGCTGGAGGCGACGATGCCGGAGGCGATGAACACCATGTAGCGCATGCCGTCGACCTCGCCCACCATGGCGCCGAAGCCGACCCCGAACGCCAGCAGGTAGAGGATCGGTTCGCCGAAGTTGCCGACCACCGCGGGCAGCAGCAGCTTGCGCCAGACCCGCAGGTTGCGGCGCCATACGGCGAACAGGCGCGGGCCGGGCCGGGGCAGCAGGGGGTGGGTGCGCTGGCGCATGGGTATTCAGTCCCGCAGGTCGTGGCCGGTGAGCTTGAGGAAGACGTCCTCGAGGTTGGCCTCGCGCAGGCCCATGCGTTCCCCGCGCGCCTCCAGCCGGCCGCGCAGGCCTTCCGGGTCGGGGGTGTAGATCAGCCAGGTGTCGGCGACCTGGTGGGCGCGGTCGCGCGGCCCCAGTTCGTTTTCGATGGACGCGGCGGCGCCGTGGCCGGCGACCGTGGCCACCCAGGGCTCGACGTGCTCGCGGATCAGCCCGGCGGGCGTGTCACAGGCGATGATGCGGCCATGGTCGATGATCGCGATGCGGTCGCACAGCTCTTCGGCCTCCTCCATGTAGTGCGTGGTCAGCACCAGGGTGACACCCGAGGCCCGCAGCTCGCGCAGCTGTCGCCAGAGGTGGTGACGGGCCTGTGGATCGAGTCCGGTCGTGGGTTCGTCCAGGATCACCGCGGCCGGGTCGTTGATCAGCGCGCGGGCGAGGGTCAGGCGCCGTTTCATGCCCCCGGACAGCGACTGGATGCGCGCGTCGCGCTTGTCGCTCAGGTTGACCCGCTCCAGCAGGGCATCGACCCGCGCCTGCAGCACCGGGCCGGACAGGCCGAAGTAGGACGCGTAGGTGAACATGTTCTCGCCCACCGTGAAATCCGGGTCGAGGGTATCGAACTGAGGGACCACCCCGAGGCGGTGACGGATCCGGCGCTCGCCTTCGGGCATCGTCTCGCCGAGCACCTCGATGTGACCGGCATCGACGGGGCTGAGACCCAGCAACATGCGCAGGGTGGTGGTCTTGCCCGCGCCGTTGGGGCCCAGCAGGCCGAAGAACTCGCCTTCCGGGATGTCCAGATTGACGCCGTCCACCACCGGCGTGCCGTCGTACCATTTGCGCAGGTCCTGGATGCGGATGGCGGTCAAGGGGTGTCCTTTTCGCAAAACGAGTAGTCGGGGTCCCGCACAGTGTAAGGCGTTCCCGCCGGGTGCCGCGAAGGGGGCAGGACCGCGCGGGGATTTCCGGTGCCCATGGTCGTCGCCGGGGCAATGCGCTACCCTTCGCCGCGTTTGCGCGCAGGCGCGCTCCTGCAAAGGCAGCAGCTCTGCGGCAGACTGTTCCGGCCAACGCGAGGTGATCCATGCAGTTGTTCTGGCAGCCCCGGACGGATCTGGGCAAGGCGATCGGGCCGGGCATCCTGATGGCCGGCGCCGCGATCGGCGGTTCCCATCTGGTGTCCTCGACCCAGGCCGGTGCACTCTACGGCTGGTCCCTGCTGGGATTGTTGCTGCTGGCCAACCTGTTCAAGTACCCGTTCTTCCTGTACGCGGTGAAGTACCGCGCGGCCACGGGTGACACGATCCTGCATGGCTACCGGCGCATGGGGAAGGGCTTCCTCGCGGCCTTCTTTGGCCTGAATCTGGTCAATGCCTTCCTCAATACCGCGGGGGTCGCGTTCATCTCCGCCAGTCTGTTTCTGGCGTTCCCGTTCGTGGATGCCGCCGATTACGTGACCGGGATCGCCATCGGCATCCTGTTGCTGTGTGCCGCCATCATCATCGCCGGGCATTATCAGCTGCTGGACAAGATCGCCAAGGTGGTGGTGTTCCTGCTGGCGGTGTCCACCCTGACCGCGGTGATCGTGGCGATCTGGCAGAGCGCGGAGATCCCCGAGGGGTTCGTCGGGCGCGACCCGTGGGACCTTGCCTCCATCGGCTTCATCATCATGTTCATGGGCTGGATGCCGGCGCCCATCGACATCGCGGCGTGGCCGTCGCTGTGGCGGACTTCGCGCGAGATCGAGACCGGCCACCGCGCCACGGTGGGCGAGTCGACCACCGATTTCCACATCGGCTACATCGTGACCGTGGTCCTGGCGGTGTTCTTCCTCGCCCTGGGTGCGCTGGTGATGTACCGCGCGGGCGCAGGGATCGAGCTGGCTGACATGACGGCCGGCGAGTTCTCCGCTCGCTTCATCGAGATGTATACCTCGACCATCGGCGACTGGGCGCACTGGCTGATCGTGCTGGCGGCGTTTTCGGCGATGTTCAGTACTACCCTGACCTGCATGGACGGCTGGCCGCGCTCACTGGCGATGAGCACCCTGCTGCTGTTCGACCGCCCGGAGACGGGGCTGCGGCGCACGCTGGTCGCATGGCTGCTGTTCACGGTGGTGGCCTGCATCGTGATCATTCAGTTCCTGCTGACCGATCTGCTGGCGATGCTGCAGTTCGCGATGGTGGTGTCGTTCCTGACCTCGCCGGTGTTCGCCTGGCTCAACTATCGCGCCATCCAGCGTCCCGAGGTGCCGGAAAAGGATCGCCCGGGACCGGTGCTGCACGTGCTCTCGTGGGCGGGCATGGCGTTCTTCGTGGTGTTCACGCTGCTGTTCGTGGTGTGGTTCTTCGGGCTGCAGGATGCGGCCGAGGAAGAACGCGAGCGGATGCAGGAGGAGGAGCAGGCCCTGGTCGTCCCGTTCGAGCCGACGGCCCGGGTGTGACAGGAACCTCCTCAGTTCGAGGCGCGTGCTCGGGTGAGCCGGCGCACGATCAGTGTCAGCAGGATGGCCACGCCGATCGCCCCGATCGCGAACACCGGGCTGGAGAGCAGGTCCGGGCGCAGCAGCAGTAACAGGCCCAGCGCCAGCATCATCATCCCGGACAGCAGTTTGAGCAGACGCCCCTCGTGTTCCTGCAGCTTGCGGTTGCCCAGGGTGAAGGCGAACAGGGCGACGATCGCCAGCATCGGCAGCACGTAGATCAGGTTGTACGCGACCAGATAGCCGTAATAGCTCACCGCGCCGGGATCGTGGGTGGTCAGGATCCGGGTGTAGATCATCGGGAAGCCCAGGGTGCACAGGATCTCGTAGAGGTTGACCACCACCGCCAGGACCACGGTGGCGCCCAGCACCCAGGGCAGGCTGTCGGCCTGGGTCAGCTCGCGCATGCGGCGGAACAGGCCCGGCCGGGCCGAATCCGGGATGCTCAGCGATACCCCGCGCTTGAACAGGAAGTAGTCCTTGATATTGATCAGCGCCATTGCCAGCGCCACGGCCCCGGCGATGCGCGTGATCAGAGGCATCTCGCCGAGTACCAGGAAGGCGTTCAGCCAGGCGGTCATGAAGGTGAAGTAGATGACCCCCGAGATGGTCACGAAGACCCCTCCGATCAGCAGGATGCGGCCCCGGCTGCGGCTGTGCACCACCACGCTCAGCAGGAACAAGAGGACGAAGAAGGCGCAGGGGTTGAACGCGTCGAAGCCCGCGAGAAGCAGCGTCAGCGCCGGCAGGGACAGCCGGTCGGGGTGCAGCTCGCCGAACAGGGGCAGGCGCAGCGGCTCGGCCCCGGTCCACAGCGTGCGTTCCAGCTCGGGCGGTTCGCCGGCCTGAACCCGCCGGTGACAGGTCTCCAGCAATTCGCGCAGCCGGGCCTCCTGACGTCCGCGCGTGTCGAACCCCTCCAGCATCGCCCCGCAGAACAGGAAACCGGGCACCGCCCGGGCCTGTTCGCCACGTTCGGCGGCCATCTGGCGGTAGAGCGAGCCCAGTTGCGGGTGTGCGGTGAGGTCGTAGCTGCGCACGGCCAGCCAGGGGTAGTCCTGCGCCAGCTGATGGACCACCGGCAGCGCGTCCAGACAGCGCGGACACTCGCGGGTCCAGAAGAAATGCAGGGTGATGGTGGGGGCGGCCTCGTCGGCGTCGTCGGATTGCCCACCCGGAGTCTGGGCCTGGGCGGTGCCCCCGGCGAGCGAGAGCAGCAGGAAGCCCATCAGTATCCAGGCCAGTCCCGCGAACATCCGTGCCGGATGTCCGTGGTCCTTCGCGGGTGGATCGTGCCTTCCCGGCATGGGGCTCCCCGTGCTGTTCCCTGTCGCCGAGTATAACCGGCTTTCAGTGTGCCTCGTCGCGCCAGCTGGCGAGCGCGTGCAGGGCCAGGGTCACGAGAACGGCCGTCCCCGCAACGAGCGTCATCAGCGGCGGCGCTTCGGCCAGGAACAGCCAGACCCACAGGGTACCGAACACCGCTTCCAGGACCAGGAACAGGGCGACCTCGCCGGCCGGGAGGTGACGGGTGGCCAGGGCGATCATCACCAGCGCCAGTGGCAGCTGGACCGCGCCCATCAGCAGCAGCGTGGCCAGGCGGGTGGCCGACACAGCCAGCGGCGCGGCAAAGAAGAGCGCAATCACCGCGCCCAGCAGGCCGCCGGTGGCGATCACCGCGAGCCGGTCGATTTGCGGCGAACGGCGCAGCAGGGTCAGCTTGAGGCCGACCACCATCGCCGCGCCCAGCGCGAACAGGTCCCCCAGCCAGCCGCCGGTTTCCAGCGAGCCGGCGAACACGCCGACGATGCCGACCAGGCTGAGCAGGATCGCGACCCAGGTCCGCAGCGGGATCCATTCGCGCAGGATCAGGCCCGAAAACAGGGCCGCGAACAGCGGCGAGGCGGCGAGGATGACCACGGCATTCGCGACGGTAGTATGCAAAACCGCGAGGACGAACAGATAGTTGGTGGCAGCGAATCCGGTCGCGGTCCACCACGCGTCCATGCCGCCGCGCCGCATGCAGGCCCAGCTCCAGCGCCCGTTCATCAGCCGCAGCACGACGGTGAGGGTGATCGCCATGAACAGGCCGCGCCAGAACAGGATGTCCGGCGCGCTGGCATCGGCGAGGCGCACCAGCAGGCCGTCGAAGCTGATCGCCATGACTCCGATGAACGCGAACAGGGCACCGGTGGCATGCGGACTGAGGTTGCGAATCAATGCAGGCTCCTTTTCTGCTACGTTGGCCGGATTTCCAGTCCGAGGAGTTTTCCATGTCGTCAGCGACGATCCCCGCCGCGTTGCAGCCGGTCGGCTGCGTGGGCCTGGGCATCATGGGTGCCCCCATGACCCGCAATCTGATCGCGGCCGGGGCCGAGGTGCATGTCTGGGCCCGGCGTCCGGAACAGGCGCGGGCCCTCGAACCGGACGGTGCCCGGGTGCACGGGGATCTGGCCGGGCTGCTCGCGCAGGTCCGCGTCCTGGTGCTCAACGTTTCGGACACGCCCGACTTTGCGGCCCTGATGGAGGGGCCCGGCGGGGTGCTCGAACACGGTCGTCCGGGCCTGATCATCATCGACCACAGCACCATCGAGCCGGTACGTTCCCGCGAGCTCGCACGCGCCGCGGCGGAGCGTGACATGGTGTTCATCGACGCCCCGGTTTCGGGGGGCGAGCCCGGTGCCCGCGCCGGTACCCTGAGCCTGATGATCGGCGGGCCCGCGGCCGCGGTCGAGCAGATCCGCCCCCTGCTGGAGGCCGTGGGCTCCACGCTCACCCATGTCGGTGACAGCGGTGCCGGGCAGATCGCCAAGGCCTGCAATCAGCTGGTGGTCGGCGAGACCCTGGCGGCGATCGGCGAGGCCTTTGCGCTGGCCGAGGGGCAGGGCGTGGATCCCGCACGCATTCGCGAGGCGCTGCTGGGCGGTTTTGCCGGATCGCGGATCCTCGAGGTGCACGGCCAGCGGCTGCTGGACGGCGACTTCGAGCCCGGGTTCCAGCTGGGACTCTACCAGAAGGACGCCGGGATCGTGGCCGAGCTGGCCCGGCGCACGGGTCTGGAGCTGGACGGGGTCCGGCGGATCGGCGCTGCCGTGGACGCCGCCTGCGCGGACGGGCGCGGTGACGCCGACGTGTCCCTGCTGGCACGCTACTGTGCCGGATCGTCGGGAGGGCGTGCCGAATAACCCGGCTACAGTGCCAGCGGGGTGTCGCGATAGCCGTTGGCGGAGGGCTGCACGCGATCACCGGGTTCGGGAAAGCGCTGCATCAGCTTGTCGTAGTAACTGCGGATATTGCGGGTGTAGCTGACCGGCTCCCAGCCGCGGGCGTAGCCGTGCCGGGTCTGTTCGTACCAGCGGGATTCGGCCAGTCGCGGCAGCCATTCCTTCACGTCGACCCAGCGGTCCGGGTCGTCGCCGTTGTTGGCGGCCAGCGCACGTGCGTCGTTCACATGCCCCAGGCCCACGTTGTAGGCGGCCAGGGTCATCCAGGTCCGGTCCGGTTCGGGGATGCTTTCCGGCAGGCGTTCGCGCATCTGCAGCAGGTATCGCGTGCCCCCGTCCACCGAGGCCTGTGGATCGGTGCGGTCGGGGATCCCCAGATCCTGCGCGGTGGCCCGGGTGAGCATCATCAGGCCCCGCACCCCGGTGGGCGAGACCGCGTCGGGGTTCCAGTGCGATTCCTGATAGGCCACGGCGGCAATGAAGCGCCAGTCGAGGTTGTATTTCTCGCCGGCGGCCTCGAACAGATCGCGAAAACGTTCCAGACGGTCATGGACGCGTCGCTCGAAGGTCAGGGTGTCCACCAGGTCGTGGGTCTCCAGGTGGCCGAGGTAACGATCCAGTAGCCGTTCCAGTTCACCGGTGTCCCGCAGGGACTGCAGGAAGCGTCCGGCTTCACGTTCCAGGCTGGTGTCGCCACGGTCGGGAAACAGCCAGACCAGCGGGGTGGTGCCGGCCAGTTCGTAGCCGGCGCGCAGTTCGGGATGCAGCCGCTGCAGGCGCCGGTATTCCAGCGATGTCATCAGGGCAAAGTCGATCTCGCCGCGCTCCAGGGCGTCGCGCATCCGCTCCGGCCCGGGCAGGGGCAGGACTTCATGCGGGGCCGTGGTGGCGACATCATCCTGGCCATCCTCCCGGTGCGGGCGATGCAGCATGGGCGGCAGCGATGCCCCGGCGGGGACGCCGATCCGGCTGCCTGCGGGGATGTCCATGGGCGACAGCAGGGGGCCGCCGTTCTCGGCCCCCTGCCAGTAGGCCAGGATACGCTGAACCTCGAGAATCTCGGGGCCCCGTCGCAGTCCGGCATCGTCGCCCGGCGGCACGAGAAGACCGGCTCCCAGATCGACGCGACCGGCCCGGAGCAGGGCGTGGACATCCGCGGGGCGTTCCACGCGCCGGACCTCCAGGGAAACGCCCAGACGCTCGGCGAGGCGGTCGAGGAGCTCCAGTTCCAGTTGTTCGCGCCCTCCGTAGTCCGCCAGGTCGGAGCGGCCCAGGGCATGTTCCACGAAGGCCACCCGCAGTTCCTCACGGAACTGGATCTGCTCGGTGACCGGCGCGGGCTGCAGCCATACCCGCAGCGCAATGGCGACCAGCACCACGACGAACACGCCCAGTTCGATCTGGTGGCGCGTGGAGAGTGCGGGGCGGAGGCGGCGGGTCGGGCGCATGGGCCGAAGGGTAGCGCATCGTGCCGTTCGGGATCCGTGATCCGGATCAGCGGCCGGTTTGGGTCAGCGCCAGTGCAGGACCAGGCCCTGTTCGCGCAGGAGCTGCAGGGCGGGGTCCACGCAGTCGTCGATGAACGCGGCGCGCTGCGGATTGTTGCGGGCGACGCGGCAGTAGTCGGGGCCCTCGGGCAGCCCGGCCAGCTGATAGATGTCCTGCGTGGGGTAATAGAACGCGTGCACGAACTGGCGGAACACCCGGCGCATCAGCGGCCGGTACAGCATCTTCTGCCAGTTCGGCAGGGTTTCCATGTGCTGTTCCAGCGTATCCCGGGCGTGGGCCATGTGCCGCGCCTCGTCGATCATGTGCGTGGTGACCACGTCGTGCACCGTGGGGCTGATGGTCTCGCGGTGGCGGCGGATCAGCCGGTTCATGCGGTCGGGGACCTCTTCGCCGATCATCACCGCAATCCAGAACACCGCCGATTCGAACGGGGCGAAGCGTCCGACCAGCGTGGCCATGCGCGGCTTGGGGAACCGCCGGAGCGGCAGTTCCAGACCGCTGCGCCGCATGAACTCGATGAACATCAGGCTGTGACCGGCTTCTTCGCGCAGTTCGTGCAGACGGTAATTGAGCCGGTCGAGGCGGTCGGCGGAGTGCATCGAGATGCGTGCGATGCGCTCCATGAACAGCCCCTCCAGCCACAGGGCCCCGCTGATGAAGTAGATGAATTCGTATTGCGACAGGCGCCGTTTGAGCGCATCGGACAGGCGGTCGTATTCCGGCGTGCCGTACAGCGAGATGGCCGGCTCCGGGATCCAGAAATCGTCCAGGGACAACGCCGCCCATTCCACTCGCAGGAGCGGATCCTCGTAGGGCGCGCTGTTGCGGCTCAGATGGTCGAGCAGCTCCTGCGACGAATTCATCAGGGGATCACCGGGCAATGGCTGCAGTCAGTCGCGCGAATCATACCCGCAAACCGCTGCCGGACCAATGTCCCGGATTCAGGTACGCGGGGGAACGCTCACGCCCGCCGCGCGCAGCAGGGCGGCCAGCCGGATCAGGGGCAGGCCGACCAGTGCGGTGGGGTCCTCGGTGTCCATGCGTTCGAACAGGCTGATGCCAAGACCCTCCGAACGGAAACTCCCGGCGCAGTCCAGCGGCTGGTCCTGGCGTACGTACGCGGCGATCTCGGCGGCGTCCAGATCGCGGAAGGTCACCCGGCAGGGGATCTCTTCCACTTGGGCCTCGCCGGTTGCGGTGTCCAGCAGACAAAGCCCGGTGTGGAAGGTGACCGTGCCCCCCGAAAGCATTGCCAGTTGCTCGCGGGCGCTTGTTTCGTCTCCGGGTTTGCCCAGGATGCGCTCGGCATGGGCGGCGTTCTGGTCGGAACCGATGATCAGGGCGTCGCCGTGGCGCCCGCTGACCGCGCGTGCCTTGGCTTCGGCCAGGCGGCGGACCAGATCCGCCGGTGCTTCGCCGGGGTACGGCTGTTCGTCCACGGTGGGGGCATCGGTGCCGAACGGCAGCGCCAGACGCTGCAGCAGCTGTGCGCGATAGGGCGAGGTCGAGGCAAGGATGACGCTGCGTTCCGGCGATGGCATGGCTCAGTCTCTCGTGGCGACGGCGGTTTCGACAGTGACCAGCACGCACCCGGCGGTCACCGCGGCGCCGCGTTCCACATGTACTGCGGTCACGGTGCCTGCGGCGGGGGCGACGAGTTCGGATTCCATCTTCATGGCCTCGACCACCACCACCGCCTGCCCGGCCTCCACCGGGTCGCCCGGGGCCACCAGGATGTCCACCACGGTACCGGGCAGGGTAGTAGTGACATCCCCGGGGCCGGCCGCCGGCCCCGCGGCGCCGCCGGCGGATGGCGCCGCCGACTCCGCTGCGGACGTCCCGGAGGGGCCGGTGACCTGGGTATCCAGGGTGTGCACGCCAACCTCTTCGGGCAGGCCGTCCACGCTGAGGAACAGGGTCCGGTGGCCATCGGCGCGGGGTCCGCTGCCGCGGATCTCGATCTCGTGGTCTTCGCCGTCGAGCTGCAGGACGAAACGCCGCGGCGCGGGGCAGCCGGGGCGGTCATCGCCGGGCAGGTCCAGGGGTTCCGGGGCGAGGGTCCCGGCACGCCGGTCCTCGAGGAAGCGTCGGCCGATCTCGGGGAACAGCGCGCAGGTGAGGACGTCCTCCGGTGATTCGGCAAGGTCGCCGGCCTCGGCGGTCAGCCGTTCCATCTCCGGTTCCAGGCGGTCGGCCGGTCGTTCTTCCAGCACCGGCTCGTCGCCGATCGCCCGGCGGCGCACTTCGGCATTCACCGGTCCCGGGGCCCGGCCATAGTGCCCGCCGAGATAGCGCTTCACTTCGTTGCTGACATGGGCGTAGCGCTCTCCACCGAGCACGTTCATCACCGCCTGGGTGCCCACGATCTGCGAGGTCGGGGTGACCAGCGGCGGGTATCCGAGGTCCTCGCGGACCCGCGGCACTTCCTCCAGCACCGCGTCGAAATGGTCCAGGGCACCCTGTTCGCGCAGCTGGCTGGCGAGATTCGAGACCATGCCGCCGGGCACCTGGTTGACCTGAACACGGGTGTCCACCCCGGTGAAGCGGCTCTCGAAGCGGTGGTACTTCGGCCGCACGTCGTGGAAATGGCGGGCGACGGTCTGCAGCGCTTCCAGGTCAAGGCCGGTGTCGTGTTCCGTGCCGGCCAGTGCGGCCACCATGCTCTCGGTCGGCGGGTGGCTGGTACCGCCGGCGAATGGCGTCAGCGCGGTTTCGATGTGCCGGCAGCCGGCACGGATCGCCTCCCAGTGGCACAGCTCGGACAGGCCCGAGGTCGCGTGGGCATGCAGATGCACGGGTACGTCCAGGGCGTCGACCAGTTCGGTGACCAGTTCGCGCGTGGCCGAAGGTGTCAGCAGTCCGGCCATGTCCTTGATCGCGATGCTCTGCGCCCCCATGGCCGTGAGTTCGCGCGCCAGCGCCACGAACTGGCCGCTGTCATGCACTGGCCCGGTGGTGTAGCAGAGCGTGCCCTGGGCGTGGGCCCCGGCCTCGCGGGTCGCCTCGATCGCCACCCGAAGGTTTCGCGCATCGTTCATCGCGTCGAAGATGCGGATGATGTCGATCCCGCCTGCCACCGCGCGCTCCACGAAGGCGCGCACCACGTCGTCGGCATAATGGCGATAGCCCAGCAGATTCTGGCCACGCAGAAGCATCTGCAGCGGGGTGCGGGGCAGGGCGGCCTTCAGGCGATGCAGCCGTTCCCACGGGTCCTCGCCCAGGTAGCGCAGGCAGGCGTCGAAGGTGGCGCCGCCCCAGACCTCCAGTGAGTGGAAACCGATGGCATCCAGCTGCGCACAGGCCGGCAGCATGTCCTCGGTCCGCAGGCGGGTCGCGATCAGGCACTGGTGCCCGTCGCGCAGGGTCACGTCGGTCAGGCGAACGCGGTCCATGGGCGGTCCATTGGCAGAAGGGAAAGGGATGGTCGGCTCATCATGCCCATGTCTGCAGGCCGTGATGGGCGGCGATCGCGGCCGCCACCAGTGCCGCCCGGCGGCGCGGATCGGGCCGCGGCCGGAGGTGTGCCAGCCCGGGTCGGGCTTCGATGAATCCGGTGTCGAAGTGGCCGCTGCGGAAATCCGGATCGTCCAGAATGGCCAGGTGGTAAGGCACGGTGCTGTGTACGCCGCGCAGTTCGAGGTCGTTCAGCGCACGCTGGCAACGGGCCAGCAGGGCGGGCCAGGTATCGGCGTGAACGATCAGCTTGGCGCACATCGAGTCGAAATTCGACGGGATCACGTAACCGTCGTACAGCGCGCTGTCGGTGCGCACCCCCGGGCCCCCGGGCGGCACGAAACGCGTGATCCGGCCCGTGTCGGGGCGGAAGTCGTTCGCCGGGTCTTCGGCATTGATGCGGAATTCGATCGCCATCCCGCGCGGATGGATGTCGGCCTGGGTGAATCCCGGTGGTTCACCGGCCGCCACGCGCAGCTGTGCCTGGACCAGATCGATGCCGGTGATCATTTCGGTGACCGGATGTTCCACCTGAAGACGCGTGTTCATCTCCATGAAATGAAAGGACCCTTCATGGTCCAGGAGGAACTCGACCGTCCCCGCGTTGCGGTAGCCCGCCGCCTCGGCGGCGCGCACCGCCAGGGCGCCGAGGTGTTCCCGCTGGTCGCTCGTCAGGGCCGGCGACGGGGCGATCTCCAGGAGTTTCTGGTGACGCCGCTGGATGGAACAGTCGCGCTCGTACAGGTGGACGGCGCGGCCGGCGGCATCGGCGAGGATCTGGACTTCGATGTGGCGTGGATTGAGCACCGCCTTCTCGAGGAAGATCTCGGTGCGGCCGAAGGCCCGCGTGGCCTCCGAGCGTACGCGTTCGAACTGCCGCTCCACCGCGGCGGCGTCCTCGCACAGGCGAATCCCGCGTCCGCCGCCCCCGCTGGTCGCCTTGAGCATCACCGGGTAGCCGATGCGGTCGGCCACCGCGCGGGCTTCCTCGGCATCGGCGAGGTTGCCGTCGGATCCGGGCGTGACCGGGACACCGGCCGCCTGCATGGTCGCCCGCGCGGCGACCTTGTCGCCCATGCGCCGGATGACCTCGGCCGGCGGACCCACCCAGATCAGGCCGGCCTGCGTGACGGCCTCGGCAAAATCGGCGTTTTCCGACAGGAAGCCGTAGCCCGGATGCACGGCGTCGCAGCCCCGCGCCCGGGCGGCTTCCACCAGGCGGGCGGTGTCGAGGTAACCGGACTCGGTGTCGGGGCCGAGGTCGACCGCTTCCGCCGCGCGATGGACATGCAGGGCGTGGCGGTCGGCGTCCGTATGCACGGCCACCGGCGTGACGCCCTGCTCGCGGCAGGCGCGGATGATCCGGACGGCGATCTCGCCGCGGTTGGCGATCAGGAGTTTGCGGATCAACATCGCTCTCCGGGCGACCCTGGAAACCGCAGTATCGACACGCCCGGGGGGTGCTCGCAAGTTTCTGTTTCGGTTTGACGCCCTGTTCGCGCGCGCGCATAATCCGCGCCCTTGTACACGGTCCCGTTTGTATGAGCCGCGTCCCCGCCTCACTTGATCCGCAGCAGCCCCGCGTCCAGCAACGCGAGTTCGTCATGGACGCGCTCGTGGCCGGCGATCTGCCGCGTCTGCGTGCCGAGTCGCTGGAGGGCCATCCGCTGCATGTAGCGGCGCGTTTCGAGATCCGGCGGGGGGCGCTGGGCGAGTTGCGGCTCTCCGGGACCATCGAGGGCGAGCTGTGGCACGAGTGTCAGCGCTGTCTGCAGCCGATGGCCTGGCGTTTTCGCCTGACGCCGGACGCGGTGCTGGTGCCGCTGGAGGGATCCATCGAGGGCCTCGACGCCGGTGACGACTTCATCGAGCTGGATGCCGAGGGCCTGTTGCGCCCGCGCGACTGGGTGGAGGAAGAGGTCCTGCTGGCCTGGCCGCTGGTGCCGCGCCACGAGGACTGCAACACCGGTCGGACGGACGAATTCGCCGAGGGCGAGGGACGCGAGAATCCGTTTGCGGTGCTGGCCGGGCTGAAGGACGACCTTGCCGGCCGCGGGGACGATTCCTGACCCGACCGCGGGGACCGGGGCGGGCATTCGCCGCGGTGAAACGCTATACTGCCGCCCGTTTCACGGGCTATCCGTACCAACTGGCTTCAATCTGGAGATTCATCATGGCCGTTCAGCAACGCCGCAAGACCCGTTCCAAGCGCGACATGCGCCGTTCCCACGACGGGCTCAAGGGCGCGACCCTGTCCACCGATCCGACCACGGGCGAGATCCATCGCCGGCATCACGTGACGCCGGATGGTTTCTATCGCGGCCGTCAGGTCGTGCAGCAGCCGGTCGAAGTCGACGACGACGAAGACTGAATTGCAGGACATGCGGGGGCCACGGGGTGACGGGCCTCGTGGCCCCGTTGTTTCCGGGGAGCCCCGGTTCCGGCAGCCACAACGGTACTCGGCATGAGCAGCAGCTACACCATCGCCCTGGACGTGATGGGCGGCGATCACGGCGTGTCCGTGGTGCTTCCGGCAGCGCGACGGGCCCTCAAGGGGCAGGGCGATTTTCGGCTTCAGCTGGTCGGTGACCGGGAGGTCATCGAGCCGGAACTGGAGGACTGGAACGCGTCCGAGCGCGATCGGGTGGAGATCGTCCACGCGTCCCAGGTGGTCGGCATGGAAGAACTGCCGGCCGTCGCCCTGCGGACGAAGCGTGATTCTTCCATGCGGGTCGCCATCGACCAGGTGCGCAAGGGCGAGGCCCAGGCCTGCGTGAGCGCCGGCAACACCGGTGGACTGATGGCCACCGCGCGTTACGTGCTCAAGACCCTGCCCGGGATTGACCGGCCGGCGATCGCCACCGCCCTGCCGTCGATGAACGCCCATACCCACATGCTGGATCTGGGCGCCAACGTCGATGTCGAGGCCGAGCACCTGTATCAGTTCGCGGTGATGGGCTCGGTGCTGGCGAAGGCCGTGGACGGCCTGGACAGCCCGCGGGTCGGTCTGCTGAACATCGGCTCGGAGGCGATCAAGGGCAACGACCGCGTGCGCGAAGCCGGGCGCATGCTCGAGGAATCCTCACTGAACTACGTCGGTTTTGTCGAGGGCAATGATGTCTACTGCGGTGACGTCGACGTGGTGGTCTGCGACGGCTTCGTCGGCAACGTCGCGCTGAAGACCAGCGAAGGCGTGGCGAAAATGATCACCAGCAACATGAAGGCCGAGTTCCGCAGCTCGCTGTACTCGCGTCTGGCCGGGTTGATGGCCCTGCCGGTGCTGCGCCGACTGCGCCAGCGGTTCGATCACCGGCGCTATAACGGCGCCTCGCTGCTGGGGCTGCAGGGCATCGTCATCAAGAGTCATGGGAGCGCGGATTCGCTGGCCTTCGCCAATGCCATCCGCATTGCGCGGATCGAGGCCGAGGCCAATATCGCGACCCGCATCGACAAGCAGCTGGAGCGGCTGCTGCGGCAGGAGACGCCGGAGTGAACCACGCCCGTATTGCCGGAACCGGGAGCTACCTCCCCGAGCGCATCCTCACCAACGAGGAACTGGAATCCATGGTCGAGACCTCCGACGCCTGGATCCGCGAGCGCACGGGCATCCGCGAGCGGCACATCGCCGCGGAAGAGGAGCTGACCTCGGATCTGGCGCTGCAGGCGTCGCAGCGTGCTCTGGATGCCGCCGGCCTGAAGGCCTCCGACCTGGACCTGATCCTGGTGGCGACCACGACGCCCGACCAGATCTTCCCCAGCACCGCCTGTATCCTGCAGGCCAAGCTGGGGGTCGGCAGCTGCCCGGCGTTCGACATCCAGGCGGTGTGCAGCGGCTTCGTGTACGCCCTGGCGACCGCCGACCGTTTCATGCGCAACGGCGGGCCGCGGCACGTACTGGTGGTGGGGGCCGAGACGCTGTCACGCATCACCGATTACACCGACCGCTCGAACTGCATCCTGTGGGGCGATGGTGCCGGCGCGGTGGTGCTCTCGCGGTCCACGGATCCCGGCATCATCTCCACCCACCTGCATGCCGACGGCCAGCACCGCTCCCTGCTGGAAGTCCCGGGGGGCATCTCGCAGCCCGGTGACAACCCCGATCTGGACTTTATCCGCATGGAGGGCCGGGCGGTGTTCCGCGTGGCGGTCAATACCCTCGATCAGATCGTCGACGAGACCCTGGAGCACAACGGGATCGACAAATCGGAACTGGACTGGCTGGTCCCGCATCAGGCCAACATCCGGATCATCCAGGCCACCGCGAAGAAACTGAACATGTCCATGGATGACGTGGTGGTCACCGTGGATCGACACGGAAACACCTCGGCGGCCTCGGTGCCGCTGGCGCTGGACACGGCGGTACGCGACGGACGCATCAGGCGCGGGGACCTGATCCTGACCGAGGCCTTCGGCGGCGGCTTCACCTGGGGCTCGGCCCTGATCCGCATGTAAGGGAAACACCGACATGGGACGCGAAATCGAACGCAAGTTCCTGCTGGCTGGGGACGGCTGGCGCGAACAGGCGCACCGTTCCTGTTACATGCGCCAGGGCTACCTCTGCGGCAACGACCGGGCGTCCATCCGCGTTCGGGTGGAGTCGGGGGCCGCCAATCTCAACATCAAGAGCGCGACCCTGGGCGTGGAGCGCGACGAATACCAGTATCCGGTCCCGGAAGCCGAAGCACACACAATGCTGGATACCCTTGCCGGAGCGCAGGTGGAGAAGACCCGCCACTGGGTCGATCACCATGGCTGGGTGTTCGAGGTGGACGAATTCCACGGCGCGAATGCGGGGCTGATCGTCGCCGAGCTGGAACTCGACGATGCGGACGCCGAATTCCCGCGCCCGGACTGGCTCGGCGACGAGGTCTCGCACGATCCGCGCTATTACAACACCGAACTGGCGCGCCACCCCTACAGCGAGTGGGAGCGGGGTGAGTAACCCGGCGGAGGGGGCGCCGTCCCCGGAACCGCCCGGGGGGTTCGCCCCCGACTGCCGGCGCTGTTCCCGCCTGGCACAGTTCCTCGACGAGGTGCGTGCGGAGTACCCCGGCTACCATGCGGCTCCGGTGCCGTCGTTCGGACCGGCGGATGCAAGCCTGCTGATCGTCGGGCTCGCCCCTGGAATGCACGGCGCCAACGCGACGGGGCGGCCGTTCACCGGCGATTATGCCGGCATCCTGCTGTACGCCACCCTGCACGAATACGGTTTTGCCAGCGCGCCCGAGAGCGAACGGGCCGATGACGGCCTGATGCTGCACGACTGCCGCATCACCAATGCGGTGAAATGCCTGCCACCGCAGAACCGTCCGACCACCGCCGAGATCCGCGAATGCAACGGCTACCTGGCAGCGGAGATCGCCGGGGTTCGTCCGCGCGTGATCCTGGCGCTGGGCAAGGTCGCCCACGACGCGGTGCTGCGCACGCGCGGGCTGGCACTCGCCCGGCACCCGTTTGCTCACGCCGCGGAGCACCGGCTGGATGACGACACCGTGCTGGTGGACTCCTATCACTGCTCGCGCTACAACACCCAGACCGGGCGCCTGACCCCGGCGATGTTCCGGACGCTGTTCGCCCGCATCCGTGAACAGGTATCCTGACAGCGCCATGAGCGCGCCAGAGACCGGATTCGACCCCGAACCCTTCCTCGAGAACCTGACCCGTTCGCCCGGCGTGTACCAGATGCTGGACGTGGACGGGAAGGTGCTCTATGTGGGCAAGGCCCGCAACCTCCGCAGCCGCGTCACCAGCTATTTCCGCGGCGGGGATGACCGCGGTCCGCGCATCCGTTCGATGGTGCGGCAGATCGCGGACATCCGCATCGCGGTCACGCACACCGAATCCGAGGCGCTGCTGCTGGAGGCCAATCTCATCAAGCAGCACCGGCCGCGCTACAACGTGCTGCTGCGCGATGACAAGAGCTATCCCTATATCTTTGTTTCCGGCCACGAGTATCCGCGTCTGGGATTTCATCGAGGGGCGAAGAAAAAGGGCGTGCGCTATTTCGGGCCCTATCCGTCGGCCGGGGCGGTGCGCGAAAGTCTCGCACTGCTGCAGAAGCTGTTTCAGGTGCGCCAGTGCGAGGACAGCGTGTTCGCGCATCGCAGTCGGCCGTGCCTGCAGTACCAGATCGGTCGCTGTACTGCCCCCTGCGTGGACTATATTTCACCGGAGGAGTATGCCCGCGACGTCGAGGCCAGCGTGCGTTTCCTCGAGGGTGACAGCGAGGCGGTGATCGGTGATCTGATGGAACGCATGGAGTCCGCCTCGGCCGCACTCGAGTTCGAGAAGGCGGCGCGCCTGCGCGATCAGATCGGCCGGCTGCGCGAGATCTCGCAGCAGCAGTTTGTCGCCGGCGGCGAGGGCAATGCCGATGTGATCGCCCTGGCGCAGTCGGGCGGGAGTTTCGCGGTGGAGGTGTTCTTCGTACGCAATGGCCAGAACCTGGGCAACAGCGAGCTGTTCCCGGACGTGCCGGAGGCGGCTGATCACGACGAGATCATGGCGGCCGTGCTGGCGCAGTACTATGCCGAACGGGAGCCCCCGCCCCAGGTGCTGCTGTCGCATGAACCCGAGGGGGCCGAGGCCCTCGAAACCCTGCTCGGCGAACGCCGCGGGGCACGCGTGCGGCTGGCGTGGTCGCTGCGGGGCGAACGCGCCCGCTGGGTCGACATGGCGCAGCGCAATGCCGAGCAGGCCCTGAAGACCCGGCTGGCCAGTCAGGCCGGGCAGACCGCGCGCCTGGATGCGCTCACCGCAGAGCTGGAACTGGAGGCGCCGCCGCGGCGCATGGAATGCTTCGACATCTCGCACACCCGCGGCGAGGGCACCGTGGCATCCTGCGTGGTGTTCGGGCCGGAAGGGCCGATCAAGTCCGATTACCGGCGCTTCAACATTGAAGGGATCGAGCCAGGCGATGACTATGCCGCGATGCACCAGGCGCTGAGCCGTCGCTTCGCGCGCCTGAAAAAGGGCGAGGGCCGGGAACCGGACATCCTGTTCATCGACGGGGGCAAGGGGCAGGTGACCCAGGCGCTGAACGTGCTGGCCGATCTGGGGCTGGATCACATCCGGGTGGTCGGGGTGGCCAAGGGCGAAGAACGCCGGCCCGGCATGGAAACCCTGGTGTTGAGCGGGGTGGAGGCGCCTTCTATACTGCCGCCCCATTCGAGTGCACTGCACCTGATTCAGCAGATCCGTGACGAGGCCCATCGTTTCGCGATCAGCGGTCATCGGGCGCGGCGGGCGAAGGCGCGCAAGGAGTCCACCCTGGAGTCGGTTCGCGGTCTGGGGCCCAAGCGTCGCACTGCGTTGCTCAAGCACTTTGGCGGGCTGCGCGGGGTCTCCCGCGCGGGGGTCGACGAGCTGGCCAAGGTGCCCGGCATCAATCGTCGCCTGGCGCAGGCGATCTACGACCAGTTCCACGAGGCCTGATCCGACATGTTTCCACGACTCCCCACCTGGCTGACCTGGTCGCGTATCGTGATGATCCCGCTGATGATCGGGGCCTTCTATGCGCTGCCGATGCCGGCGGCGGGGATCGTGGCGGCCATCATCTTTGCGCTGGCCGCGGTGACCGACTGGCTGGACGGTTATCTGGCCCGGCGCTGGTCGGTGACCAGCCGCTTCGGCGCCTTTCTCGATCCGGTGGCGGACAAGCTGATCGTCGCTGCCGCGCTGGTGCTTGTGGTGGACCACAACCCCGGTGTGGGGCTGGCGCTGGCCGCGATCGTGATCATCGGTCGCGAGATCGCGATCTCGGCACTGCGGGAATGGATGGCCGAAGTCGGGACTAGCGCGAAGGTGGCGGTTTCCTGGATCGGCAAGTTCAAGACCAGTGCGCAGATGGTGGCCATCTTTCTGCTGCTGTGGGCCGAGCCGGTGGCGGGACTGTCGCTGTTCCTGATCGGGGAATGGCTGCTGTATCTGGCGGCGGTGCTGACGCTGGTGTCCATGGTGCAGTACATGCTGGCCGCGGCCCGGGACGCCTGAACGAATTTTTCGGATCCGGTGTTGACGAAGCCGGCGCTGTCTGTAGAATACGCATTTGTCGACGGGCGGGAATAGCTCAGCTGGTAGAGCACAACCTTGCCAAGGTTGGGGTCGCGAGTTCGAATCTCGTTTCCCGCTCCAAACGATTTCCCGAAGCCCCGGCACCGCCGGGGCTTTCTGTTTCGGCGGCATCCAAGACCGTCGAACAAGCCTTGCCCCGGCTGGGTGGCAGAGTGGTGATGCAGCGGACTGCAAATCCGCGTACCTCGGTTCGATTCCGGGCCCAGCCTCCATCTTCGATTGCAGGCCCGCCGGCTTTATGCTGGCGGGCCTTTTCGTTTGTGGGGTGCCTGCCGGGGGGGTCGGCGCTCCCTTCGGGCATTCAAGGTTGGGGCCGAACGGCCGAAAACCCGGATGGAGGCGCCGGTGAATCCGGGCGCCCGCAATCCATGACCTCGGGGTAACTGCATGCTGCGTCGCCTGTACGACCTTCCCATCTGGCTGAGGCTGCTCGGCGTCATCTGGCTGACCCTGGTCTTCGTCTGGTCCGGCATGATCGGATGGGCGGTGCTGGAGCAGCGTGACACCGCCCAGGAGCAGGCTGGGCATTTTGCCGGCAGTCTGCACGAGATGACCTGGGCCGGACTGACGACCCTGATGATTACCGGCACCATGGATTCGCGCCACGAATTCATGGATCAGATCCAGGAAATGGGCGATGTTCGCGACCTGCGCGCGATCCGCGCCGCGTCGGTCACCGAGCAGTGGGGCGAAGGGACGGCCGACAGCGAACCCCGTGATGCGGTCGAGCGCGAGGTCCTGGATACCGGAGAACCCTTTGTCGAGGTTGATCGCGAGCGCGACCAGCTGCGCGTGGTGAAACCGATCCGCAATCATCGCGAATACCTGGGACGCAACTGCATGGCGTGTCACGGGGCCGCGGAAGAAGATGAGGTGATCGGGGCCACGTCCATGCGTCTCGACATGACCGAGGTGCACGAGGGGGCGACGAATTTCGGGATCCAGCTGTTCGGCTTCGCGATCCTGGTCAGCCTGCCGCTGCTGGGTGCGATCTTTCTGTTCATCCGCCGTTTCGTTACGCGCCCCCTCGCCGAGATGACGGAAGGGCTGCGTGACATCGCCGGGGGCGGGGGCGATCTGACCCGGCGGCTGGACGTGCACGGCGATGACGAGGTCGGGCGTGCGGCCCGGGCGTTCAACGACGTGATGGAACAGTTCCGCTCCCTGATCGGCGCAGTGGTCGGTTCCAGCGGGCAGCTCACTTCGGCGGCCGAAGAGGTCTCGAACGTGTCCGACCGCACGCGCGAAGGCGGGGATCGTCAGCGTCGGGAGATCGAGCAGGTGGCCACGTCGATGAACGAGATGAGCGCCACGGCCCAGGACGTGGCCCGCAACTCGCAATCGGCGACCGAGGCGGCGCACCGCTCGCTGGAATCCACGCGCAGTGGCCAGGAGGTCGTGCAGCGGACCGTAACCGGGATCGAGCAGCTGGCCTCCGAGGTGCATCGCGCCGCGGAGGCAATCCAGCGGGTCGAGCAGGATTCGGAGAGCATCGGCAAGGTACTGCAGGTGATCCAGGAGATCGCCGAACAGACCAATCTGCTGGCGCTGAACGCCGCGATCGAGGCCGCGCGTGCCGGAGAGGCGGGACGTGGGTTCGCGGTGGTGGCCGACGAAGTACGGGCCCTCGCGTCGCGTACGCATGAATCCACGGAGGAGATCCGGCGCACGGTCGAGACCCTGCAGGGGGGCACGCGCAATGCCGTGGAGGTGATGCAGGCCGGCGAGGAACGGGCACGCGCGACCGTGGATCAGGCCGGCGAGGAACGGGCACGCGCGACCGTGGATCAGGCCGGCGAGGCCGGTTCGGCGCTGGATGACATCCGCGAGGCGGTGCAGTCGATCACCGAGATGATTGACCAGATCGCCAGCGCGGCCGAGCAGCAGAGCCAGGTCGCCGAGACCATCAACCGCAATGTCACCACGGTGACCGAGGAGGCCGAGCAGAACGCCGAGGGGACGAGCCAGGCCAGTGATTCGGCAGCGGAACTGATGCGCCTGGCGCGCGAGCTGCAGGAGATGACCCGGCGCTTCCGCGTATGAGGTTTGTCACCCGTCCGGTGGTGGAGGGTGATGCGGGCGGCCCGCCGCGGCAGGGCGGGCGCGATCAGCTGGGCCGGGAGGTCAGACCTGGATGTCCAGAGTGGAACCCGCGGTGTTGATGCCGCGGTTGTCCATGGTTCCGTCGGGCATCAGGGTGGCGGCCAGGTTGTTCTCGGCCGCCTGCTCCTCTTCGCGGGCAGCGAGTTCGGCGGATCGGGCGTCACCGTTGTCGGAAGCACCGTCGACGCTGCTTGCCTCGTCGGTGGCGCTGACGGCGTTACCGCCCTCGGGCCCGTTGATGGCACCGGCGGCCGTGGCCCCGCCCGCGGCGTTCGTTTCCTGGGCGCCGCTGGCCTGAGCGATGCCACGCGCGGCCGAGGGGTTGTCGGCGGCCTGAGCCGACGGGCCGGCTCCGCCCTGGTTGGCACCGATCGCCGCGGCCTGCCCCGGCTGGGCCTGTTGTGCCCCGGGCGTGGACTGGTTCGCCTGGGCCGAGCCCGGCTGCTGGGCCCCCGGGGCGCGGTTCTGGTCCTGGTTCTGGCTGGCATTCACGGCCGCCGCCTGGCTGGCCGTCGCGGCCGGATTGGGTCCGATCCCGTTGATCATGGGTCGCTCCTGTCGAGGTTGGCCGTCGGCCGGTCCATGCGGGGAGGCCGGGCCCGGGTCGGTGCCCGGTCGGGCGCATGGATACAGCCGGGCGCCTGCTACGTGCTCCATTTCCAGTATAGAACAATCAAGGGGCAGCGTGCCGGTCACCCGCGTGCGGCTCCGGTAGAATCCCGCCCCATGAATGAATCGACGGAAATCTTCGATGTCGCGGTGATCGGGGCCGGGGCCGCGGGCATGATGTGCGCGGCGGTGGCGGGAGCGCGCGGGCGTCGCGTGGTCCTTCTGGATCACGCGGAGCGGGCCGGCAAGAAGATCCTGATGTCCGGGGGCGGCCGCTGCAACTTCACCAACATGGATTGCGGGCCGGAGAACTTCCTGTCCGCGAATCCGCACTTCGTGAAATCGGCCCTGGCGCGCTACACGCCCTGGGATTTCGTGGCCCTGGTGGCGGCGCACGGGATCCCGTATCACGAAAAGAAGCTCGGTCAGCTGTTCTGCGACCATTCGTCGAAGGATATCGTGCGCATGCTGCTGGACGAATGCGCCATGGCCGGGGTGACCCTGCGGACGTCCACGCCCGTGGAGGTTGTATCCGATCAGGCGCCGTGGCGCCTGCGCACGCCGTCCGCGGTCATCGAGGCCGAATCCCTGGTGATCGCGACCGGCGGCTATCCGATCCCGCGGATGGGCGCCACGGGCTTCGGCATGGACCTGGCGCAACGTCTGGATATCCCGCTGGAGCCCACGCGGCCCGCGCTGGTGCCACTGACCCTGGACGGTGACGCACGCGCGGCGGTCGAGGCGCTGTCCGGCATTGCGCTGGACGCGGTGGCGGAGGCGGGCGATGCGGGCTTTCGCGAGAATGTGCTGTTCACCCACCGGGGCGTGAGCGGTCCGGCGATCCTGCAGGTTTCCTCGTACTGGCAGCCGGGGCAATCGGTGACGGTGGATTTCTTCCCCGGGGAGTCCCTGGAACAGGGGCTGCGCGCAGCGCGCGAAGAGACGCCGAAGCGCCAGCTGCGTCGGGTGCTGGGCGAATGGCTCACCCGGCGGGTCGCCCGGCACTGGCTGGATCCGGAGGTGGCGGAGCGGCCGCTGGAGCGTTTCTCCGACGCCGAGCTGGCCGCGCTGGCCGGTCGTTTTCAGCCCTGGGTGTTCACGCCGTCGGGGACCGAGGGCTATGCCCGTGCGGAGGTCATGGCCGGGGGCGTGGACACCCGCGCCCTGTCGTCGCGCACCTGCGAGGCAAAGGGATACCCGGGGCTCTATTTCATCGGCGAGGTGGTGGATGTCACCGGGCATCTCGGGGGGCACAATTTCCAGTGGGCCTGGGCCTCCGGTCACGCTGCCGGCGAGGTCGCCTGATCCGGGCCTCAGGAGTCGGCGGGGGTTTCGAGCACGATGGATACGCGGCGGTTCTCCGCACGCCCTTCCGGGGTGTCGTTGTCGGCCACCGGGCGGGTGTCCGCGTGGCCGACCGCCTGCAGGATGCCGGGGTCGATGCCGCGGTCGACGAGATAACGCACCACACCGCTGGCGCGCGCCGAGGAGAGTTCCCAGTTCGACGGGAAGCGCGGGGTCGCAATGGGCACGTTGTCCGTATGGCCCTCGATGGTCACGCGACCCTCATGTTCTTCCAGCAGCGGAAGGAGGTCGTCCAGCAACGCCTGCCCGTCGGCGGCCAGGTCGGCCTGCGCGGTGGCGAACAGGATGTCGTCCTGGATCCGCAGCTCGATGCTGCCGGGCTGTTCGATGACCTCGACGCCCTCCGGCGCGCGGTCGCGCATGTCACGCACCGCCTCGGGGTCGGCCTCCGGTGGCGGGTCGTCCGCCGGGGTCGCCACGGGCGAGGGCGGATCGGCGGCCAGCGGCGGGTCTTCGACCGGTCCGGGCGGCACTTCCGGGGCCTCGGGTGACAGCCGGAACAGGCGCGGATCGACCAGGTTGGAGAGGTCGCGATAGACCAGCTCCACCGGGTCGTCATCGGCGGCACGGATGCTTTCGTCCCGCGGTTCGGCGAAGGTCAGCATGATCACGAAGACCACGATCACCAGGGTCAGGACGTCGAGGTAGGTCAGGATCCAGGCGTGTTCGTCCTCGCGCAGGCTTTCCCCGCTGCGTCCGGTCTCCACTGCGAGCGTCTCCCGCGGGAGGACATGGTCTCCCCCGCGGGTGGGCTCCCGGGCCGACGGGGTTGATTGCGGCTCGCCGTGGGTGGCCATGGTTCAGCGTCCGCCGCTCTCCGCTTCGTCTTCCGCGACGGACGGTGCCTGACGGATTTCATCGTGGTGGTTCTCGGCGAACGAACGCAGGGTCTCGCGGATGTAGCCGGGGGTGCGGCCCTTGCGCATCAGCATGATGCCCTCCAGCACCATGGTCATGACCACCACCCGTTCCTCGGTACGCCGTTCCAGCTTGATGGCGATCGGCCGGAACACCAGGTTGGCCAGCAGAATGCCGTAGAAGGTGGTGATCAGGGCAATGCCGAGGTTCACCGCGATCACCGCGAAGTCGTCGGTGTCGGTGGTCAGCAGCAGGTTGATCAGGCCCAGCAGGGTCCCCAGCATGCCGAAGGCCGGCGCGTAGGTGGCCATGGTGCGATAGACCTGGGCCTCGGCGAGTTCGCGTGCGCGCAGCCGCGCCAGGCGCCAGTGCAGCAGGTCGGACACGTCTTCCATCGGGGTGTCGTCGATCACCAGCTGCACCCCGGTTTTCAGGAAGGGGTTGCGCAGGGTCTCCAGCCGTTCCTGCACCCGGGCCAGGTTCTGTGCGAACCACAGGCGCGAGACCTCGACGATCTCCTCCATGTCCTGAGTGACGTCGTAGCGCTCGTCGCGGATGACCGTGGCCGCGAGACGGAACACCCGCACCAGCTCGTGCAGGGGGTAGCTGAGCAGGGTGGCCGCCAGGGTCCCTCCGAGCACGATGCCGAGGCCGGGAAGGTTGAGGAACACCAGCAGGTCCTGGCTGGTAAAGGCGATGATGCTGACGAACAGCACGACGCCGCCGATCATGCCCAGCAGGGACGAAAGATTCATGAGAGCCGCCGCCGGAGTGAGTGTGTGTCCGCCAAGGATAAACGTCCCGCGTCCGCGCGTCGCGCTCGCGAGTGGGCGGCGTAACGCGTACACTGCCAAGACCTCGTTACAAGCATGGGAGAAGCGACATGGAATGGGTCCTGCTCGGGATCGTGATCCTCCTGGTGATCTGGGGGGTGTGGACGTACAACCGCCTGGTGACGTCGCGCAATCGCTATCAGAACGCGTTCGCGCAGATCGATGTGCAGCTCAACCGCCGGTATGACCTGATCCCCAATCTGGTGAAGGTCGCGGATCGCTACATGGCCCACGAAAAGGACACCCTGGAAGCGGTGATCGAGGCCCGCAATCAGGCCCAGAGCAGCCTGCAGAAGGCGGCGGCCGATCCGTCCAACCCCGAGGCCATGCGCGAGCTGTCGCAGTCCGAACAGGGTCTGTCCGGCGCGCTCGGGCGTCTGTTCGCACTGTCCGAGGCCTATCCCGACCTCAAGGCGAACGAAAACATGATGCAGCTCTCCGAGGAGCTCAGCAGCACCGAGAACCGCATCGCCTACGCGCGGCAGGCATTCAACGACGCGGTGATGAGTTACAACATCCTGCGCGAGATGTTCCCCAACAGCCTGATCGCGAACAACTTCGGTTTCCGTCGCGCCGAGCTGCTGGAAATCGAGGATCCGCAGCGCCGGGAGGCGGTCGAGGTCAACTTCCAGTAAGCGAGCCCGACCATGAACTTTTTCGAACACCAGGACCGGGCGCATCGCCGCACCCGGGTCCTGCTGGTCCTGTTTTCCCTGGCCGTCCTGGCCATCGTGGTGGCGATGAACGCGATCGCCCTGCTGTTTCTGGGCCACGATCCATCGGCACAGCCGGGCGAGCCCCTGCAGCTGGACAAGCTGGTCCGGAACAATCTCGATCTCCTGTTCTGGGTGACCCTGTTCACGATCGTCCTGATCGGTGGCGCGAGCCTTTATCGGGCCTCGTCACTGCGGGGCGGGGGTGGCCAGGTCGCCCGGGAGCTGGGTGGCACGCGGGTCGAGCCGGACACCCGGGATCCGCTGCGCCGACGCCTGGTCAACGTGGTCGAAGAAATCGCGATCGCCTCCGGGGTGCCGGTACCGGAGATCTACGTGCTGGAGGAAGAAAGCGGCATCAATGCCTTTGCTGCGGGGCATGCGCCGGGTGACGCGGCCATCGCGGTGACCCGGGGAGCCCTGGAAACCCTCAACCGCAACGAGCTTCAGGGCGTCGTGGCCCATGAATTCGGACACATCCTCAATGGCGACATGCGCCTGAACATTCGTCTGATCGGAATCCTGTACGGGATCCTGGTGCTCGCGCTGGTGGGGCAGCGCGTGCTGATCGCCATGCGTTTCTCGCGTGACAGCCGCAATGCCGCCGGCCTGATGGCCGCGGGGCTGGCACTGCTGGTGGTGGGCTATATCGGCCTGTTCTTCGGCCGCTGGATCCGGGCCTCGGTTTCACGCCAGCGCGAGTATCTGGCGGACGCCTCGGCCGTGCAGTTCACCCGGCAGCCGGACGGCATCGCCGGGGCCCTGAAGAAGATCGGCGCACGTCATGCCCGCCTGGATGCGGACTCCGAAGAAGTGGGGCACATGCTCTTCGCCAGCGGGGGGCTCGGGCGCATGTTCGCGACGCACCCGCCGCTGGAGGAGCGGATCCGAGCGATCGAACCGGGTTTCGATCCGTCCGAGCTGGAGGAGGTCGCCCGGCGCATGGGTGAAGAAGCCGAGGCCGAGCAGGCCGCGGCCGAGGCAGCCGCCGAGCAGCAGGAAAAGGAAGACCAGCGGGGCCCCGGGGGGCTGCCCCTGGATGCCGACCGCCTGGTGGACGGCATTGCCGATCCCGGGCTGGCGCAGATACTGGGTGCCGGGATTCTGATGGCCTCGATGCCGGGGCCGCTGGAACAGGCCGCCCACAGCGATGGCTGGGCGGCCGAGGTGATCCTGTATCTCCTGATGAATGCCGACCCCGAAGTGCGCGAGCAACAGCGCCTGATGGTCGCGGAGAAACGCGGCGGCGACAGCGAGCGCAGGGTCGGCCAGCTGCTCGAGATGGTGCCGCAACTGCGCGACGACCTGCGGATTCCGCTGCTGGAAATGGCCTTCCCGGTGTTGCGCCGGCACCCGCGCGAGGAACGCGAGCAGCTGCAGGAACTGGTGGAACGCCTGATCCATGCGGATGGCCGGGTTTCGGCATTCGAATATGCCCTGGGGCGTCTGCTCAACCGGCACCTGATGGATGCCGGAAAGCCCGGTGAGGACGGTGCCGGCGGACATGGGCGACTGGACCGGCACCACGAAGAGGCCCGGTTCCTGCTTGCCGTGCTTGCGCGTCATGGCCATCCCGGGGACCCGGACGCCGGACGCGCCGCACTGGCGGCGGGGATCGAGCGCATCGAGGGAGCGGCGCCTGCCGCGGTGGATTTCCCCGAAGCCTGGACCGAATCCGAAGGGAGCCGGGCGTGGGCCGGCGTCCTCGACCGGGTACTGGATACCCTCGATGCGCTGCGCATGGCGGACAAGGAGCGGCTGGTGCGGGCCATGCTGACGACGGTGACGCACGGGGGGCAGGTACGGACCGCGGAAGTGGAACTGCTGCGGGCCATGGCGGCGTCGATACACGTCCCGCTGCCGCTGGCGGAATTCGCCGCCGGTGAGGAAGGAATGCCCTCCGCCGATTGACGCGGTATCATCCGCCGCGTCTGCGGGGGCGTGGCGAAACAGGTAGACGCAGCAGACTTAAAATCTGCCGGCCGCAAGGCCGTGCCGGTTCGAGTCCGGCCGTCCCCACCATTGTCGTCTTTTCCGCCTGTCGCGGACGAGCTTTCTCAGCCTCCCATGACCATTTTCATCCTCCGGGGATTACGCGCCCCCGGGTGAATGGGCATAGTGGGGGTGTGGGGTTCGGATCGAAGGGGGCGGACATGCGCGGGATACCGGGCGACAGCGCCGCAGGAGAGGCCCCGACCGCCGGGACGGACGGGACAGCACAAGGTCGGACGGGCGGTTTTGCCGCCACGTCGGTGGTGTCGGGGCTGCTCGCGATGCTGATCTTCGCCGGGATGTTTCTGCTGGCCGACCGTGCCTGGGAGCATCAGCTGGCCGAGCGGCATCAGGCGAACCTGGCGAGCGAGGTGGCCAGCAGGCGTACGCGCCTGGAAAGCGTGATCAACAGCCTGGTGCACGCCACCGTTGGTCTCTCCGCCTATGTCGAGGCACGCCCGCACCTGGATGGCGACGAGTTCGAGCGCATGGCCGACCGGCTGTACCGTCGGGACCCGGAAGTCATTCGCTCGCTCACGTTACTGGCGGGATCCCGCATCGATTTTGTCTACCCGCGCGAGGGCAATGTGGATGCCCTGGGTCTCGACGTGGCCAGCCATCCGGAGCAGGCGGCGTCCTTCCGTCGGGTCATGGAAACCGGAGAGACCGTCGTCGCCGGGCCCTGGGAGCTGGCACAGGGCGGGACCGGCCTCCTGGTCCGCAGTCCGGTCGGTCCGGAAGAAACGGGCGACCCGCTGGACGAGGCCCGGCAAACGGATCCCGGATTTACCATGGCCAGTGTGGCGGTGGATTTCGAACGGGTACTGGCGCGCGCGGGGTTCGGCCGCACTCCCGGCGCGCTCAAGTTTGCGCTGCAGGGGCGAGACGGGACCGGGCACCGCGGCGAGGTGTTCCATGATCCGGACGGGATTGCCGAAGGGCCGGCGGAGTGGCGCAAGACGGTCAGCTTTGCCGGTGGCGAATGGGTCCTGCTGGCGCGCCCGGTGCCCGAGGCCATGCCGACCTCCAGGCCGCCGGCCTGGTGGGCCTTCGGGATCCTTGGCACCCTTGCACTGGGCGGACTGACCTGGCGCGTGAGCGGGCATGTGCGCGATCGCGCGCGCCTGCTGAGCCAGTACCACACGCTGGTCGCCAACCTGGAGGACGCCACTCTGGTGGTCCGGGATACCCGGGTCCTCTGGACCAACCCCGCGTTTCGCCGCACGACCGGACAATCCCCGGTCGACGGCACCTCCGTGAAAGACCTCGAACTGTTCCATCCGGACGATATCCCGTTGCTGCCCAACGGGCTGGTATTTTCCAGGGAAGATCCGGATCCGGCCGGGCGCCAGGTGCGCGTGCGCATGGCGGACGGCCACTGGCGCTTTCATCTGCTGCGCTGGGTGCCGATCCCGTGGGAGCAGGATCGGGCCATGCTGCTGATCCTGGTGGACGTGCACGACAACCGGATGCTGTTCGAGGCGCTCGCCCAGGCCCGCGACCTTCAGGAGGCGCTGTTCGAAGCCATGCCCGGTCATGCCCTGGTGCTGGGGGAGGACGGGATGATCTACCGGGCCTTTGGGGATAGTCGGGGGGCGAAGGAGGCGGACGCGTCGGGGCGGAGGGGGGCGGGGTCGATCGTGGGGCACGGCATCCAGGAGTTCCTGCCCGAGGCGGTGGCCCGGCAGTTCCTGGCAGTCGTGCGGCGGGCGCTGGACGAGGGGGCCCTGCAGGAGACCGAATACCTCCTCGATCCCGGTGTGCTGCATCCGGCGCGACGGTCGGAGCCGGAACTCGCCGGGGATGGCTGCGAAAACGGGCAGCGCTGGTTCGAGGCCCGCGTGCGCCCCATTGCCGCGCATTTCGAGGGACGTGCCGCGGTCGTCTGGCATGCGCTGGACGTGACCGCGCGGCGCAAGCTCGAGGAGCGTCTGCACACCCTGGCCTGGCAGGACCCTTTGACGGCGGCTGCGAACCGCGCGGCGATGGAACGGGCGTTTCCCCGCATGACATCCCGAGCCCGCCGCGACGGGGGGCAGCTGGCCATGGTGTTCATCGACCTGGATCGCTTCAAGCCGGTGAACGACGAACACGGCCATGCCGTCGGTGATCAGCTGCTGCGCCGCATGTCCGCGGATCTGGCGGCGCACCTGCGTGCCGAGGATCTGCTGGTCCGGCTGGGCGGTGACGAATTCCTGGTGCTGACCGGGACGCTGACTTCTCGCGACGAGGTGCATCCGCTGATCGAGCGGATCCGCAGCGTCTTCGATACCCATTGGGAGCTGACCCTGGACGACGGGGAGCGTATTGCGGTGGTGGTGACCGCGAGTATCGGCGTGGCGTTCTATCCGGAACACGGGGAGACCCTGGCCGACCTGATCGCGGCGGCCGACCAGGCGATGTACCGCGTCAAGGGACAGGGCCGCAATGCGGTGGCCTGGGCGGACTAGGCGACCCGTTGCGGCGACAGGCGTCGGGCCACGTTCTGCTCCAGCGGTTCCGGCAGGTCCAGCAGGCGGTCGGCTACCAGCTCGCCGCTGATCGGTGCATAGAGCAGGCCTCGTGAACCGTGCCCGAGGGTGAGCATGACCCGGCCCCGGCGGTCCATGCGCGAAGCGCCCACCAGCGGAAGGCGGTCGCGAAAGACGGCGCGCATGCCGGTCCAGCGCTGCGTGATCCGCGCATCCTCGGGGGCGGGCATGCCCGGAACCCATGCCAGATGCTCCAGGTTGTGGCGGTCGTCTTCGGCGGTCGGTTCGGGGGGCGCTGCCGGATCCGCCGGGAGCCCGTCGTGGCGGTAGGTGGCGCCGATCCAGTGATCATCCGTGTCCCGTCGAATCCAGTAGCCCTGACCGGTGCGCACGCGGAAATCGGGGCCGGGAAGGGGGTGCTGCACCCGGGTCATCTGGCCTCCCACGGTCCCGAGGCGCGCCTGTTCCGGGCACAGGGGCGCGCCGGCAGTGGCGATCACGACCGCGTCGAAGCCCCGCGCGGGGTGGTCGCCGTCGAACGTCACCCGGACGTCGGTGGCGTGCGGCTCGATCGCGCTGACCCCGGTGCGCTCCACCGCGGGCAGTGCGGCGGCCAGTCCGCGGCACAGGGCCCCCATGTCCACCGCCCGCCCGCCGGGGTATTCCAGCATCGGCCCGGGAGTGCCGGCGGGGGCGGTGGCGGCCGGGTCGAAAAGGTAGCCGCTCTCCGCCGGATCGCGCGCGCGAAGTCGCTGTACGCGCTTGCGTGCGTGCGCGGAGATGCCGTGGAAGGCGACGCTGTCACCCAGCAGGAGCGTCGATCGGCCCCCTTCCAGGCCCTCGGCGGCGCGTTCGATCAGGGCATGGGTGTGGCGCATGCCGGTGAGCGCCAGGGCATTGAGCCCCGGGTCATCGGGGAGCAGGTGAGGCAGCAGCACCGCCGCCGGGTTGCCGGACGCCCCCCCGCCCGGGCCCGCGGGATCGAACAGGGTGAGGTGGCAGCCGCGGTCCTGCAGGGCCAGGGCGGCCGACAGTCCGGCAATGCCCGCCCCGATGACTGCTACGCGTCGCGGACGTTCGCGAGTCTCGGGCAGGGCGGGGGGAGCCGGGTCATGGAAATGGCCGCACAGGCGTTCACGCTTGCGTCCGTGCCCGGGTTTGCGCCGGACCACGAAGCCGGCCGCCTCCAGGTCGCGGCGCACCTGACCGGCCGCGGCGTAGGTTCCGAAGGTGGTGCCGGGCCGGGAGATACGGGACATCTGCCGGAAGACACCGATATTCCACAGGCCCGGATTGCGGCGGGGTGCGAATCCGTCCAGATACCAGGCATCCACCGCGGCATTCAGCTGCGGGAGGGTGATCGCCGCGTCGCCGAAGACCAGGGTCAGCACCGCGCGTGCCCGAGGGAAATGGATCCGGTGAAGGCCGCTGACCGGTGGGGGATACCCGTCGCGCAGGCGTTCGGCGTCCGGGCCGTCAAGGCCCAGTTGCCGATGGGCGCGGGCGAGGTCGTCGGGATGCAGCGGCCGCGATTCGAAGCCGATCAGCGACAGGAAGCCGTCGTCATGGGCCCGGGCGCGCCACTCGCGAAGCGTCAGGAGGGTGTTGAGTCCGGTGCCGAAGCCGGTCTCGGCGATGATCATCCGGGTACCGGGGCGGGCGAAGCGCCGGGGCAGGTCGTTGGCCTCAAGAAAGACTTCGTGCGCTTCCTCGAGCGGGGCGTCCGAGCCGAAATAACCGTCGCCGAACTCGGGAGAGACGGGCTGTCCATCCCTCCATTCGAGACGCGCAAAGGCCAGTGCTTCGGGCAACGGCGGGGCGGCGGGCCGGTTCCTACTGCGCGGCGAGTTCGCTGAACGGCCGCAGAGCGACCTGTTCGCCGCGCTGCCCGTTCTCCAGCTGCGCGAACAGGACTTTGCCAATCTCGCGGAACTGCTCGAGGTCTTCGCCTTCCAGCGAGTCGCTTTCGGGCAACGCTACCCGCATCGGATCCTTCGGCCGCCCCTTCACGTGCACCTCGTAGTGCAGGTGCGGACCGGTACTGCGTCCGGTGTTGCCCGACAGGGCGATGCGATCCCCCCGCTCGACATCATCCCCCGGGCTGACCAGGGCACGGTCCAGATGGAGATAGCGCGTGGAGTAGCCCTGTCCGTGTTCGATCACGATGAAGCGACCGGCATACCGGTCGTGCTCGACGCGCGTGACCCGACCATCCGCCGGTGCCTTAATGGGGGTCCCCACCGGCATGGCGAAGTCCGTACCGTGGTGCGGCGCGACCCGGCCGGTGACCGGATGCCGTCGCTGCGGATCGAAGCCCGAGCTGATGCGGTAGTTGCCGGAGAAGGGACGGCGGTCGAACGGCGGCAGCAGGCTTTCGCCATCCGGGCGATAGAAGCGCCCGTTGACGTTGCGCGCGGCTTCCTCCTGTATCCGCTCGCCGTTGTATTCGAACGCCAGCAGTCGCAGATTCTGCGGCGTGTCCTCGCCGACGACGGTTTCCTGCTCCACCAGCAGGGTGAATTCATCGCCGGCGCGTGCGTTCAGGCGCACCGGCAAGTGGCGATCCATCAGCACGGCGATCGCCGCTGCCGCCCGCGAGGAGAGTTCGGTCTGGCGGGACAGGGCCGCGGAGATCGAGCCGTCGATCTCCGCGCTGATGATCAGGTGCGAGGTCTCGCGGGCATTCTCGACCTCATGGCGGTCAAAGTCCCAGCCGTCCTCCTCCCGGACCCATTCGTAGCCCGAGGCGCTGTCGGTCCACAGCCGCATGCGGGTCAGGTAGCCTTCGTCGTCTACCTGCCACTCGATCTCCTGGCCCGGGCGGACACGGTTCAGGATGTCGGCATTTTCGTCGTCGTCCAGCAGGCGATAAAGCGTGGCCAGCGGCAGATCCCATTCCTGTTCCCACAGCCCGGAGAGGCGCTCGTTGCGATCCAGGGTGTGCGAATTCCAGTCCGAGTGGCCGAGTTCGGCCGTTGCGGAGGGCTCGTCGTCATCCAGGTCAAAGGTTTCGTACGAAGTGGCCCCGGTCGTCGGCTCGCTGGCCGTCGGCGGCTCTCCGGCATCCTGGTAGGGTTCGAATGCGAATGCTACCGTGTGAGTGTCGCCCGGCGGGACCGAGCCGCCCACCGCGGGCACCGGTTCGGCCACCGAGGCCTGGCTCCAGTCGGCACGGGTCTCCATGCCCCGAGCCCCGGAGCCGTTGTCCGTCGATCCGGGATCCGCGCTGGAGAGGGGCGCGATCTGCAGGGACTTTTCCGTTTCCTGTGGCTTGGAGGCGAGGACCAGGCCGGAACCCACTGCGAGGGCGAGGCCGGCGGTTCCCACGATGACCGAAGACGTGATCCTGCGCTGACCGTTCATGGACGTGGTTCCGTTGGGCGTTGCCGATTTATACCACGTTTGGCCGCGATGTGAACCACCCCCGCGGATGCGCCGATTCTCGCGGTGCTGTCGCTTGAATGCCTTCATGAGCGGATGCCCGTTCCCCGATTCAGAAGCCACAGTGCCAGACCATAGAGCACAATGATGAACATCGCGATGATGGCAAAGGATGCGATCACTGGAAAGTCACTGGTTCCAAGGCTCCCGTAACGAAAGGCATCCACCATGTAAAAGATCGGGTTCAGCATGGACGCGCCCTGCCAGAAATCGGGCAGCAGGCTGATGGAATAGAAAACGCCTCCGAGGTAAGTCAGCGGGGTAAGAACGAACGTGGGAATCAGTGCGATATCGTCGAAAGTTCGTGCGAATACTCCATTGATCAGTCCGGCCAGTGCGAACAGGATGGAAGTCAAAAGGACGACCAGCAGCATCACGATCGGGTTGTGCACGCTCAGGGGCGAAAAGAACAGCGAGACGATCAGAACGGCCACGCCCACGGTGAGCCCGCGTGCGACCCCGCCGAATATGAACCCCAGGATGATGACGCTGTTGGGGATCGGCGAGACCAGTAGTTCCTCGATATGACGCTGAAACTTTGAACCGAAGAATGATGATACGACGTTGGAATAGCTGTTGGTGATTACCGCCAGCATGATCAGCCCGGGAACGATGAAGTCCATGTAGCGAAAGCCTTCCATTTCGCCGATGCGTTCGCCGATCAGGCCGCCAAAGATGATGAAGTACAGCGCGGTGGTGACGACCGGGGGCAGGACGGTCTGCACCCAGATTCTGGCAAAGCGCAGTATTTCCTTGATTGCGATGGTGCGCAGGGCGGTGCCCCACAACCGGAGATCCGCGCGGGTCATGCCTGGCCCTCCTGCTGCTCGGTGGCTCCGTCGCCGCCGGGTGTCAGCGGGCTGCGGGTGGTCTCGTTCTGGGTCATGCGGACAAAGAGCTCTTCCAGTCGATTCGCCTTGTTCCGCATGCTCTGGACCCGGATCCCCTGATTATCAAGAATCTGGAAGAGATCATTCAGGTTCTGGTTGGAGTGTATGTCGGCCTCCAGGGTCAGCTCGTCGATGCGTCGCAGCGGGATCGGGCCGCCCTCAGGAACCGCCAGCGGGGGTTCCACCAGGTCCAGGACCATGGTCTCGGTCTCGAGCTTGGCCAGGAGCTGCTTCATCGTGGTGTTCTCGATGATGCGGCCGTCATCGATGATCGCGATGTTGCGGCAGAGCGATTCGGCTTCCTCGAGATAGTGGGTGGTCAGGATGATGCTGCGGCCGTCATCGTTGATCTTCTGCAGGAAGTCCCACATGGAGCGCCGCAACTCGATGTCGACCCCGGCGGTGGGTTCGTCGAGGATCAGCAGCCGCGGTTCGTGCACCAGGGCGCGGGCGATCATCAGGCGGCGTTTCATGCCGCCGGAGAGCATGCGGGCCATGTTCTCGCGCTTGTCCCACAGGCCCAGTTCGTTGAGATAGTAGCCGGCGCGGTCCCAGGCCTCGCGGCGGGGAATGCCGTAGTAGCCGGCCTGGTTGACGACGATCTCGCCCACCGGTTCGAACTGGTTGAAATTGAACTCCTGCGGGACCAGGCCGATCGAGCGCTTGACGCCCCGGGGATCCCGGTCGAGGTCGTGGCCGAACACCCGGACTTCCCCGGCCGTCTTGTTCACCAGCGAGGTGATGATGCCGATGGTGGTCGACTTGCCGGCGCCATTGGGCCCGAGCAGGGCGAAAAAGCTGCCGGGGGAGACCTCGAGGTCGATTCCCTTGAGGGCTTCGAAGCCGTTGTTGTAGGTCTTGCGCAGCCCGCGGATTTCCAGTGCTGGCGTCATGGCACGTTCCCTGTCGGTCGGTGGGGGCCGGGCGTCCCGGCCGCAGGTGGCGTTATTATGGGGGCTTTGCCGTGCAGATGAGGAAGCCCCCAGTGGAATCCGTTTTTGTTGATGAGTCGTCCGCCGCCGTTGAACTGATACCCGTGACGCCGGAGTCGCTGCATGCCGCGCTGGAGGGGCGGCCCGCACGCTATGCGCGCTGGGCGCAAGCGACCGGCTTTACCGGCGAGGCCGGGGGTATCCTGCAGATCGCCGGGGACCAGGGCGAGCTGGAAGCGGCCCTGGTCGGCTACGACGTGGGCCAGCCCCTGTGGATGCTGGCTGCGGCGGCGGAGTCCCTGCCGGGGGGGAATTATCGCCTGCATGAGGCGGGCCTGACAGCGGAGGCAATCGAACGGGCGGCGGTCGGCTGGGGGCTGGGCAGGTATCGCTTTCGCCGGTATCGCAGCGAGCCACCGACCGACGACACGCCGGTGCGGCTGATCTGGCCGGACGGGGTGGATCGGGAGCGTGTCACGTCCATGGTGGCGGCGGTCGGCCACACCCGGGATCTGATCAATACGGCCCCGGCCGATCTGATGCCGGACGAACTGGCGGCGGAGGCCGAGGGTCTGGCCGAACGTCACGGCGGAACCGCCAGGGTGGTGGCGGATCCCGACGAGGTGGCCCGGGACTGGCCGTGCATCCATGCCGTGGGGCGCGCCAGTGAACACCACCCGCGGGTGATCGAGCTGACCTGGGGGCCGGAGGATGCCCCGCCGGTGGTACTGGTGGGCAAGGGAGTCTGTTTCGATTCGGGCGGTCTGAACATCAAGCCCGACAGTGCCATGCGGCAGATGAAGAAGGACATGGGCGGTGCGGCCACGGCGCTGGGGCTGGCCGGCCTGATCATGCGGGCCGGGCTTGCAGTGCGCCTGACGGTCCTGGTCGGAGCGGTAGAGAACGCCGTGGGCTCGCGTTCCTTCCGTCCCGGCGATGTCCTGACCACGCGCAGCGGGCGTACCGTGGAAATCGACAATACCGATGCCGAGGGCCGCCTGGTGCTGGCCGATCTGCTGGACCGTGCGGGTGAACTGGAGCCGGCCCTGGTGGTGGATTTTGCGACCCTGACCGGTGCGGCGCGAGTGGCCGTGGGGCACGAGATCGCCGCGTTCTTCGCCAGCGACGACGCCTGGGCGGCCGCCCTGGACGAGCCGGCGCGCGCGTGGGACGATCCGGTCTGGCGGCTGCCGTTGCATGCGCCGTATCGGCACATGCTGGAGAGCGATGTGGCCGACGTGGTTAACGCCAGTTCGGGCGGGCAGGCCGGGGCGATCACCGCGGCGCTGTTCCTGCAGGATTTCGTGCCGGCCGAAACGCCCTGGCTGCATTTCGACATCATGGCCTTCAACACCCGCGCACGCCCGGGCCGGCCGAAGGGTGGCGAGGCGATGGGCCTGCGGGCGGTGTTCGCGGCCCTGGAGGCCCGTTTCGGTCGGGTCAGATGACCTTCAGGTCGGGACGGGCGCGGATGATCTTGCGCAGCGCGATCAGGTATGCCGCGGTACGGTAGTCGAGGACCTCGCCATTGCTTTCCACCTCGCGCACTTCCTGCATCTCGCTGAAGGCCTCGCGCATGGTGTCGTCCAGGCCCGAGCGCACCAGATCGATCTCCTCGGCACCGCGCACGATGGATTCGCGCAGCCACTCGGGCACATCCTGGTTGGTCATCATCTCGATGGCGCTGACGATGTGCTGGCCCTGGGCCTGGTCGTAGCGGCGCTCCATGCGGCCGAAGCGGATGTGCTGGATGTTACGCACCCATTCGAAATAGGAGACCACCACGCCGCCGGCATTGACGAACACGTCGGGCAGCACCGTGATTCCGCGCTGCTGCAGGATGCGGTCGCCCTCGAAGGTGCAGGGGCCGTTGGCGGCCTCGACCACCAGGCGGGCGCGGATGCGCGGCGCGTTGTCCTCGTGGATCGCGCCTTCCAGCGCGGCCGGGACCAGCACGTCGCAGTCTTCTTCCATCAGGCGGTTGCCGTCGCGTTCGAAACGCACGCCCGGGTAGCCTTCCAGGGTGCCGGTGCGGTTCATGTAGTCATGTACCGCGTCGACATCCAGGCCCTGTTCGGAGTAGATGCCGCCGTCGCTCTTGATGATCCCGACGATGCGGACGTTGTCGTCCTGCTGCAGGAAATGGGCGAGGTGATAGCCCACGTTGCCGAAGCCCTGGACGATGACCCGCTGCTGACTCAGGCCGCCCCCGAGGCCCGCCTCCGCGACGGCCGCCTTCGAACGGAAGAAGGCCTGCAGGGCGTACTGCACCCCTCGGCCGGTGGCTTCCAGACGGCCGCGCATGCCGCCCAGGTCCACCGGTTTGCCGGTGACCGCGGCGACGTGGTTGATGTCGTCCGGGCGGTGCTGGCGATAGGTGTCCGCAATCCAGGCCATTTCCCGCTGGGAAGTGCCGACGTCGGGGGCCGGGACGTTCTGCGCCGGCGAGATGTAGTCGCGCTGGATCAGTTCGTGGGCGAACCGGCGGGTGATGCGTTCCAGTTCCCATTCATTGTACTGGCGCGGGTCGATGCGCAGACCGCCCTTGGAACCGCCGAACGGGATGTCGATGATTGCGCACTTGTAGGACATCAGTGCCGCCAGAGCCTCGGCGTGGGCCTGGTCCATGTTGGGTGCGAAACGCATGCCGCCCTTGACCGGAAGTCGGTGCGCGGAATGCACGGCTCGCCAGCCATGAAAGACCTCCACGCGGTCCCGGAACTGGATGGGGAAGGACACCTGGATGACCGAATCGCAGGTTTGCAGCGCCTCGCGTGCCCCGTCCGGGATCTCGAGGTAGCGCATTGCGCGTTCCACCATGCGCGAAACGTTCTGCTGGAAATCGTTGGACTGCGGGGTTGCGGGAGGCGTCATCCGGCGATTCCGTGACTGAATTCGCATCGGATTGTACATGCGCAGGCCCGCATGCAGGCAAAAGACGCCGAAGCGTTCGGGTGCGGGCGGTCGAGTCGGTCGGACACAGCGGGTCAGGCTGACCCGTGTCGCATTGGCACAGGCAGAGTCGGGCGTTGCTGGACGTCGGGGGCGCGCCGGGACACCATGGGCGGCCCATTTATGGTTCAGCCCGGAATGTCCGATCCGCCTTCTGCCAATCCCATCGTGTGCGCGCCGCAATCCGGTTCGCCGACGGCCTGCACATCCTCGCTCGCTGGAGGGCCGGAGCGCTTTTCCGTCGCGCCGATGATGGACTGGACGGATCGCTGGTGCCGACGCTTCCACCGGCTTCTGACGCGGCATGCGCTGCTCTACACCGAAATGCTGCATGCCAACGCGGTGGTGCGGGGCGATCGTGCGCACCTCCTCGGCTACGCGGAGGTCGAGCATCCGCTGGCGCTGCAGCTGGGGGGATCCGAGCCCGACACGCTGGCGGAGGCCGCGCGCATTGGCGAGGACTTCGGCTATGACGAGATCAATCTCAACGTGGGCTGTCCGTCGGACCGGGTACAGTCGGGTGATTTCGGCGCCAGTCTGATGGCGACACCCGAGCGGGTTGCGCGCGCGGTGGAAGCCATGCAGGCGGCGGTCGACATCCCGGTGACGGTCAAGCATCGCATCGGTATCGACGAGCAGGATTCGGATGCGGATCTGCATGCCTTCGTACGTACCGTGGCGGATGCCGGTTGCCGGCATTTCATCGTGCATGCACGCAAGGCGTGGCTGCAGGGGCTGAGTCCGAAGGACAACCGCGACGTCCCGCCGCTGGACTACGCGCGGGTACACCGGCTGAAGGCCGAATTCCCGGGGTGTGTGATCGTGCTGAACGGGGGGCTGGATGACGTGGCCGCCGCGCGCGAACTTCTGACCACCCTGGACGGGGTCATGTTCGGCCGCCATGCCTATCATCATCCCTGGAGTCTGGCGGAGGTCGACCGGCTGTATTTCGGTGAGGCCTGGCGGCCCGAGCGTGCCGAGGTGGTCCGCGAGCTGCAGGACATGGCCGAAGGGATGCGGCGCGAGGGCGTGCCGCTGGCGCGGCTGACCCGCCACGTACTGGGGCTGTTCCACGGCGAACCCGGGGCCCGGCAGTGGCGGCGGATCCTGACCGAAGGGGCCCATCGTCCCGATGCCGGCCCCGAACTGATCGAACGGGCGGCGGCCGCCTGTCCGGCGGCGCAGGGCGAGGCGGTGGCCCCGGCCGGCTGAAGGCCGCCGCAGGGCTGGCCCCGGGCGGCAGCGCCGCTGCGTGTTTTCCTCAGTCGTCGGGCTCCAGCCACCCCTCGCGCAGGCCATCCTCCAGCACCTGATGGATCGACGGAAAGCCGGCTTCCCAGTCTGCCGCGGCGAGGCTCTCCACGGTACAAAAGATCTCCAGCTGTTGCGGTTCCAGCGCCGGCGTGGGGTGATCATGCCCGGCGATGCACAGCACCGGGCCGTCCGGACCGTGGAACCAGGCCCGACGGATGCCCGGATGGATGCGGTAACGCACACCCGGCTGCGGGGCCGGGGGCGGAGCGTCCTCGTCCGGGGCAGCGAGCCCGGTGCCTGACGTGGGACGGGTCAGGAAGCGGCCGAGATACGCGTCCAGGTCGGCATCGTCCGCCGCCAGCAGGGCCCGCAGCGCGTCGCGCAATTCGCGCCGGTCGCCGGCCGGCAGCTCCCCCGGCCACTGGTCGGCGGGGCGCCCCGGATCCTCGAAGCGGGCCTGATCCCCGATCACGTTCGCGCGTTCTTCCAGGAACCCGGTCAGCACGTCGAGGATGGCCGGGGCACGGAAGCCGACGGACCAGGTCATGCACTCGCGGTCCAGGGATTCACCGTAATGCGGGACGCCCGGCGGCAGGTAGAGCATGTCTCCGGGCTCCAGCTCCCAGGAGTCGGTGGGCCGGAATTCGCGCAGGATCGCCAGCGGCAGGTCCTCGAAGCATTCCGGACTCCCGGGCGGATCCTGAATCTGCCAGCGTCGCCGGCCCGCCGCCTGAAACAGGAAGACGTCGTACTGATCCACGTGCGGGCCGACCGAGCCGCCGGGCGGGGCATACGAGATCATCAGGTCATCGCGGCGCCAGCGCGGGATGAAGTCGAACTGCGCGAGAAACTCCGGGCCATCCGGCCAGAAGCGCTCGACGTCGCTGACCAGCAGGGTCCAGTCGCGTTCCGGCAGCCGGGCCAGGCGCTCCGGCTCGAACGGGCCGTATTCCACGTCCCAGTCGTTGCGCTCGCGATGGCCGAGGACCAGACGGCTGCCGGCCTCGGGATCGGTCGCCAGGCCGGCGAGATCGTCGGGTTCGATGGGATTCTCGAACCCGGAGATCGCGCCGCGGATCAGCAGGGGCTTCTGCTGCCAGTAATCCCGCAGGAACGCGGCCGGCGTGAGTCCGCCCAGCAGGGTCAGCGGGATATCCGCGTCGGGCGCTGCCACGGTCGACTCAGACGTCGCGGGCCAGGCGGTCCGCCAGACCGGTGTAACGCCCGGGGGTCAGCTCGCGCAGGCGCGCGCGGGCCTCTTCGGGGATGTCCTGCTCGTCGATGAACTCGTGCAGGGCCTCGGGGGTGATCCGGCGGCCGCGGGTGAAGTCCTTGAGCTTTTCGTAGGGCGAATCGATGCCGTAGCGGCGCATCACCGTCTGCACCGCCTCGCCGAGGACTTCCCAGTTGGCATCCAGGTCCTCGTCCAGGCGTGCGGTTTCGATCTCCAGCTTGCCCAGCCCGCGGGCGAACGCCTTCCACGCGATCAGCGACCACGCGAAACCCATGCCGATGTTGCGCAGCACGGTGGAGTCGGTGAGGTCGCGCTGGAAGCGCGAGACCGGCAGTTTGCCGGCGAGGTGATCGAACACTGCGTTGGCCAGGCCGAGGTTGCCCTCGGCGTTCTCGAAGTCGATCGGGTTGACCTTGTGCGGCATGGTCGAGGAGCCGACTTCGCCGGCCACGACCTTCTGCTTGAAATAGCCCAGCGAGATGTAGCCCCAGATGTCGCGCGAGGCATCCAGCAGGATGGTGTTGGCGCGCATGAAGGCATGGAACATCTCGGCGAGGTAGTCGTGCGGCTCGATCTGGGTGGTGTGCGAACTGGGCTCGAGGCCCAGGTCACTGACCACGCGCCGCGCCAGTGCCGGCCAGTCGACCTCGGGGTAGGCCACCACGTGGGCATTAAAGTTGCCCACCGCGCCGTTGATCTTGCCGCGGCAGACCACGCCGGCCAGCTGCTCGCGCTGGGCCTGCAGGCGATGCACGACGTTGGCGATCTCCTTGCCCATGGTGCTGGGCGAGGCGGGCTGGCCGTGGGTGCGCGAGAGCATCGGCTGGTCGGCGAATTCTCCGCTCAACTGGCGCAGTGTATCCACGATGCCGTCCAGCGCCGGCAGCATCACCTCTTTGCGCGCCTCGCGCACCATCACGCCGTAGGCGAGGTTGTTGATGTCCTCGGAGGTGCAGGCGAAATGCACGAACTCCATGCGCGCGGCGAGTTCGGGATGGTCCTGCATCTGCTCCTTGATGTAGTACTCGATCGCCTTGACGTCATGATTGGTGGTCCCCTCGATGGCCTTCACGCGTTCGCCGGCGGCGTTGTCGAATTCGGATGCGATGCGCTCCAGTGCGGCGGTGCCTTCGGCGGACATGGCCGGGACCTCGGCGATCGCGGGCTCGGCGGCCAGCGCCTTGAGCCAGGCGATCTCGACGCGCACGCGGGCCTGCATCAGGCCCTGCTCGCTGAACCAGGGAGCAAGGTCGCGGGTGTGACGGGCATAACGGCCATCGACCGGGGCGATGGCGGTGAGGGCGTTCAGGGACATGGTCGGCCTTGTGATGGGGCTTGCTTGTGCGGCGCAGTATAATACAACGATCAAGTCGACCGCCGGAGCCAGGAATGACCCGATCAGGCCATCGCCAGGAACACGACAGCCTCGGCACCGTGGAGGTGCCCGAACATGCCCTGTGGGGCGCGCAGACCCAGCGTGCCATCGACAACTTCGCCATCGCCGGGCGCCCGCTGCCGGCGGCCTTCATCCGTGCCCTGGCGCAGGTCAAGGCGGCCTGTGCCGAGGCCAATCACGGTCTGGGCCAGCTGGACGGAGAGACCGCGCAGGCCATCGTGCAGGCGGCCGAGGCGGTGGCGCTGGGCGAGCATGCCGATGCCTTCCCGGTGGACGTGTACCAGACGGGCTCGGGCACCAGCAGCAACATGAACATGAACGAGGTGCTGGCGCATCTGGCCTCGACCGGCGCCGCCGGGGCGGTTCATCCCAATGATCACGTGAACCGCTCGCAGAGCTCGAACGATGTGATCCCCACGGCGCTGCACGTGGCCGCGCTCAACCAGCTGGAACACGAGCTTCTGCCGGCGATGCGGCGCCTGATCGCGACCATCGCACGGCGCGAGGCGGGGGCAAAGACCCTGGTCAAGACCGGTCGTACTCATCTGATGGATGCCATGCCGGTACGCCTGGATCAGGAGATGTCCGGCTGGCGTACTCAGCTGGAGCAGGCGGTGGAGCGCCTCGAGGCGACCCGCGACCGGCTGGGGCGGCTGGCGATCGGCGCGACCGCGGTGGGTACCGGGGTCAATGCCCCGGAAGGGTTCGGCGAGCGGGTGGCGGAGCGCCTGTCCGAACGCACCGGGCTGGCATTCCGGCGCGAGCCGAACGGCTTCGCCGCACTGGCCAGCCAGGACACCGCAGTGGAGTATTCGGGGCAGCTGCGGACCGTGGCCACTGCGCTGATCAAGATCGCCGAGGACCTGCGCTGGATGAATTCGGGCCCGCTCGCGGGACTCGGCGAGATCGCCCTGCCGGCGCTGCAGCCGGGCAGTTCGATCATGCCCGGCAAGGTGAATCCGGTCATTCCCGAAGCGGTGCTGATGGCGGCGCGCCAGGTCATCGGGCTGGATGCGGCGGTCACCGCCGCCGGGGCCGCGGGCAATTTTCAGCTCAACGTGGGCCTGCCGCTGATCGCCGACAACCTGTTGCAGATGACGGGCCTGCTGGCGCGCGCCGCCGACCATCTGGGCGAGCGCGCGGTGGCGGGCTTCAGCGTCAACGAGGAGGTGATGCGCGCGGCCCTGGATCGCAACCCGATCCTGGTGACCGCGCTCAACGCCGAGATCGGTTACGAGGCGGGGGCCCGCATCGCCAAGGAGGCCTACGCCTCGGGCCGGCCGATCATCGAAGTGGCGGCGGAGCACACCGGCATGGACCGCGATCGCCTGCGCGGCCTGCTGGATCCGCTGCGTCTGACCGGAGGAGCGGACGGCGGCGCCTGAACCGGCCGTTCGGCGCGGTTCGGTGTTCGCGTCATTCGGTCTCGGGCAGCATGCGCACGTCGTTGACGATCATCTCCCGCAATTCGTCGAAGGCGACCGGCCGGGAATAGCGAAACCCCTGGGCGTAATCGCAGCCGAATTCCCGCAGCAAGTGGATCTGCGCGTCGGTTTCCACCCCTTCGGCCACCAGCTGCATGTCCAGGCTGCGCGCCATGACCACGATCGCACGCACGATCTTGGCGTCCTCGTGGCTCTTCTCCAGATCCATCACGAAGGAGCGGTCGATCTTGAGGGTGTCGGCCGGAAGCTGCTTGAGCTGGGTCAGCGATGCATGTCCGGTACCGAAGTCGTCCACTGCCAGTGACATGCCGACTTCGCGCAGGCGCTGGAACACGCACGCGGCGGTGTCGGCGTCATCCATGATCACGCTCTCGGTGAGCTCCAGCTCGATGCGGTCGGCGGGGATCCCGTGTTCCTCGGTGATCGCGAAGAATTCCTCCGCAAGATTGGGCTGGCGCAGCTGGCGCGCGGAGACGTTGATGGCGATATGCGGAAGCGCCTGCGCGGTTCCGGGCAGGGAGGCGAGATCGCGGCAGGCCTGTTGCAGAACCCATTCTCCGATCTGTTCGATCAGGGTCATGTCTTCCGCGATTTCCATGAACTGACCGGGGGGCAGCATCCCCAGACGCGGGTGGTCCCAGCGGATCAGGGCCTCGGCACCCACGACACGGCCGGTCGCCAGCTCGATCTTGGGCTGATAGTGCAGCCGCAGCTGGTCATCCTCGATGGCGCCGCCAAGGTCGGTTTCCAGGCGGAAGTGCCGGAAGGTTCGCGAATTGAGGTCCTGGGTGTAGAAGCGGAAGCCGTTGCGGCCGCGTTCCTTGGCATCGTACATCGCGGCGTCGGCGTTGCTGAGCAGGGTGTCGGGTTCGTCGCCGTCGTAGGGGAACACCGCGATCCCGGCCGAGCAGGAGGTCAGCACCGGATGGTCGGCCACCGTCCGTTCCACCGCCGTGGTCCGCACGATTTCGGTCACCAGCCGGACGACACCCTCCAGCCCCTGGATCCCCTCCACCAGGATGCCGAATTCGTCGCCACCCAGCCGCGAGAGCGTCGGGCTGGCGCCCTGGCCACCCGTCGATCCGCGGGGGGTCTCCAGCAGGGCGGAAAGATCGGTGGCCACCTTGCGGATCAGTTCGTCCCCCGCGCGATGACCCAGCGCGTCGTTCAGACGCTTGAAATTGTCCAGATCGAGCAGGATCAGCGCGACATGGCTGGAGCCGTTGGCGTGACGTTCCATGGCCCGGGCGAGACGGTCACTGAACAGCATGCGGTTGGGCAGGTTGGTCAGCGAGTCGTGCGACATGTGATGCAGGAGCTCGCGTGATTGCCGTTCGGTGATGCGTTGCAGGGCCTGCTGGCGCCGTTCCATCAGGTGATAGAGATCCGCCGATTCGAGCGCGTAGGCCGCGTTGAACAGCACCAGGGTCAGGGCGGACATGACCAGCTCGTGGCGCGGGGCTTCGTCCCGGCCCGGCCGGGCGGCGAACATCCCGCGCACCCGGGTACGGGTGGAAATGACATGCAGCAGCACCATCCCGCCATCTTCGCCGGCGGGCAGGAATACCGGGTGGTTTTCATGCAGGGCCCAGGAGAAGGTGCCCTGCCGGATCAGCTGTTCCACCCGGTCGGGCAGGTCACCGGGGCTGTCGTCTTCCGCGTCGTGCTGTGCCAGATTGAACGAGGCGTCGCCGTCGAGCAGATAGATGGCCGACTCCGGCAGGGCCAGCAGGCGGCGCACGGCCTCCAGGGTATTGCGAACGATGACGTCGGGGCAGCGGTTGCCCTCGGTGTCACCGAAGATCGCCGTGGTCGAGGACAGTACGTCCATCACGTAGGCATTGTCCTCGAGACTCTGCTCCAGGTAGCGGATCCGCTCCTGCAGCTGCTCGAAGTCTTCCGGGGTCCGGTACGAAGGGCTCATGGCGGGGTCAGTCCAGGAGGATTCGGGCCAGCTGCTCGAGCTGTTCGCGTGCCGTATCGGCGATTTCTTCACAGGCAGCCATCTCCAGTCCGATCCGTTCGAAGGCTTCGGCGTGGATCGGCGGCACCATGCGCTCCCCGGAGGAACCCAGGCGCAGGGCGTTGGCGATTGCATCGGCGACATGCACGATCCCGGCCTCGACCGGGAAGGAGGGGGCGGCCAGCGGGTCGTGGTGATAGCGGGTGGCTTCCACGTGGGCGGGCGTCATGCCCCATTGCTCCAGCAGACCGGCGCCGATGGTCGCATGGTCGAATCCGAGATAACGCTGTTCCGTGACGAACAACAGCTCACCGTCGCGTTCGCGCAGGTTGATCAGCTCCTCGGTATCGCGGCCGAGGCGCAGGAACAGGACCAGGCGGCCGATGTCGTGCAGCAGCCCGAACAGGTACAGCCGGTCCACATTGGCCTCGCGTCGGAAACGGGCGAGCCCGCGGGCGATGATCGCAGTCGCCAGACTGTGTCGCCAGAACGAACTCATGTCCACGCCGATCACCGGCAGGCCGCGGAAATGTTCGATCACCACGGTGGACAGTACGATCTGCCGGATCTGCTGCAGGCCGATGATGGCCACTGCCCGATGCAGGGTCTCGATCTCCTGCGGGAACCCGTACAACGACGAATTGGCCAGGCGCAGGGTCTTGGCCGCGACCGTGGGGTCCAGTTCGATCGCCTCGGTGATGTCGGCGACGCTCGAGGTCGGATCGTTGATGCGTTCGACGATGGCATTGAATGCACCGGAGAAGCTGCACAGCGCGTCATCCGCCTGCAGGAAATCTTCCAGCCGCGGCGTCATTGTGACCCCCCGCGCGTGGACTGCCGCAGTTCATCGATCATCGCCCGTCGCGCGATGCGGTAGATCCCGTCCATCGGAAAGCGCTCGATGTCGCAGTGCTGGAAGCGTTCCGCGAGCGCTTCGTCCGCAGTGGCGCCAAGGCGCGCCTCGGCGGCATCCGGATCCTCTTCGCCGGCGGTCGGCTGCGTACCCTCGACCGCATCCGGGTCGGGGTCGGTGGCCGGCGGGTCCCCGTCCTGGATCCGCACCTCGCTGACGCCCCAGGCCTGCAGGACCCGCAGATGCTTGTCCTGCAGGGTCATGCCCGCGGGGATCAGCAGGCGACCGGAACGGTCGTGCACCGGGGCGGCCAGCGTCATTCCGGCACGCAGTTCCGCAGTGGGGACGGTTTGCGTCATGATAGCGGTTCAGCCTTTGCCCGCCAGTTGACGCAGGACGTACGGCAATATTCCACCGTGACGGTAGTAGTCGATCTCCTGCGGGGTATCCAGCCGCACGCGCACGCGGAATTCCTTGCGTGCGCCGTCATCGGCGGTGGCGGTCACCGTCGCTTCCTTCGCCTCGCCACCCCGGATGCCGCTGATGGTATAGGTTTCCTCGCCGGTCAGGCCCAGCGATTGGGCGTTTTCGCCGTCGTGGAATTGCAGAGGCAGCACGCCCATGCCGACCAGGTTGGAGCGGTGGATGCGTTCGAAGCTCTCCACGATCACCGCCCGCACGCCCAGCAGCAGGGTGCCCTTGGCCGCCCAGTCGCGCGAGGAACCGGTGCCGTATTCCTTGCCGGCGATCACCACCAGCGGGGTGCCCTCGGCCTGATAACGCATGGACGCGTCGTAGATCGACATCGGTTCGCCATCCGGCAGGTGCCGGGTGACGCCGCCCTGGGTGCCGGGCGCCAGCAGGTTGCGCAGGCGCACGTTGGCGAAGGTGCCGCGCATCATCACCTCGTGGTTGCCGCGCCGCGAACCGTAGGAGTTGAAGTCGGCGGGCTTGACGCCCTGTTCTTCGAGGTAACGGGCAGCGGGGCTGTCGGGCGCGATGGAGCCGGCCGGCGAAATATGGTCGGTGGTCACGGAATCCCCCAGCAGGGCCAGGACCCGTGCGCCTTCGATATCCGGGGTCTCGGCCGGCGTCATGCCCATGCCGTCGAAGTAGGGCGGCTTGCGCACGTAGGTGGAGTCTTCCTGCCACTCGAAACGGTCGCCCGCGGGGGCCTCGAGGTTGCGCCAGCGGTCCTCGCCCGTATACAGGTCGCCATAGGCACTGGTAAAGCTGCCGGCGCCGACGTGACGGTCCACCTGCTCACGGATTTCCTGCGAACCGGGCCAGATGTCCTTGAGATAGACCGGGTTGCCGGCGTCATCCTCGCCCAGCGGATCGTTGTAGAGGTCCAGGTTGGTGCGGCCCGCCAGGGCATAGGCGACCACCAGCGGGGGCGAGGCGAGGAAGTTCATCTGCACCTCGGAATGGATGCGGCCCTCGAAATTCCGGTTGCCCGAGAGCACCGAGGAGACCACCAGGTCATCCTTGATGATGGCCTCGCTGATCGCCTCGGGCAACGGGCCGGAATTGCCGATGCAGGTGGTGCAGCCGTAGCCCACTACGTGGAAGCCCAGGTCTTCCAGGTCCTCCAGCAGGCCGGCATTCTGCAGATAATCGGTGACCACGCGCGACCCGGGGGCGAGCGAGGTCTTGACCCACGGCTTGACCTTCAGACCCCGCTCGCGCGCCTTGCGGGCGACCAGGCCCGCACCCAGCATCACCGACGGATTGGAGGTGTTGGTGCAGGAGGTGATCGCCGCGATCACCAAGTCGCCGTGGTCCAGGGTGAAGGTCTCGCCGTTCATCTCGATGGCGGTGTGGTGCGGTTCCTCCGCCTGATGCTCCACGCCCACCGCGGTATGACCGCCCTCGGCCGCAAAGCGCTCGGCTTCGGCCGGTTCGTCGGCCCCCGAGGCGCGTTCCTTCAGCAGGGTATCCAGGTGCTGGCTGATCATGGCTCCGGCGCGGCCCAGCGGGATGCGGTCCTGGGGCCGTTTGGGGCCCGCCAGACTGGGTTCCACCGAGGACAGGTCGAGTTCCAGCAGGTCACTGTAGCGCGCCACCGGGGCGCTGTCGTCGCGCCACAGGCCCTGTTCGCGGGCATAGGACTCGATGAACCGGACGTGGCCTTCTTCGCGGCCGGTCAGGCGCAGGTACTCCAGGGTTTCGTCGTCGATCGGGAAGATCCCGCAGGTCGCGCCGTATTCCGGGGCCATGTTGGCGATGGTGGCGCGGTCGGCCAGCGGCAGATCGGCCAGGCCGTCGCCGAAGAACTCGACGAACTTGCCGACCACGCCGTGCTTGCGCAGCTGCTCGACGATCACCAGCACCAGGTCGGTGGCGGTCGCGCCCTCGGCCAGCTTGCCGGTCAGGCGGAAGCCGACCACCTGCGGGATCAGCATGGAGATCGGCTGGCCGAGCATGGCGGCCTCGGCCTCGATCCCGCCCACGCCCCAGCCCAGCACGCCCAGGCCGTTGATCATGGTGGTGTGCGAGTCGGTGCCGACGAGGGTGTCGGGATAGGCCATGCAGCTGCCGTCGGCGCGGTCCTCGAGGAACACGGTGCGTGCCAGGTATTCCAGGTTGACCTGGTGCACGATGCCGGTATCCGGGGGCACGACCTTGAAGGTCTCGAACGCCTGCTGGCCCCACTTGAGGAAGCTGTAGCGTTCGCGGTTGCGCGAGTACTCGAGCTCGGCGTTCAGGTTCATCGCATCCGGATTGCCGTAGGCGTCGACCTGCACCGAATGGTCGATCACCAGTTCCGCCGGCTGCAGCGGCGCAATCTTCGCCGGGTCGCCGCCGAGGTCTTCCATGGCGTCACGCATCGCGGCCAGATCGACCACCGCCGGGACCCCGGTGAAATCCTGCAGCAGCACGCGCGCCGGGCGGAACGCGATTTCGCGCGCGGGTTCCGCGGCCGGGTCCCAGTCGAGCAGCCCCTCGATGTCGTCGCGGGTGATGGTGCGCCCGTCTTCGTGGCGCATCAGGTTTTCCAGCAGCACCTTGAGCGCGAAGGGCAGGGTCTGCGCGCGCGGGTCGTCGGCGATCGGGACGTACTGGCACTCGTGTCCGCCGGCGGACAGGGTGCGGGTGTTCCGGGGCATAGCGTCGCTCATGATGCGTCCATCCGATTCAGGTGTTGAGACGTTGAAGAATGTGGTCGGCCTCGTTCATCAGGCGCTTGCGCCCGAACAGGAGCTTCCAGCGCGAGCCGCCGGCCTGGCGCCAGAGCACGGCGCCGCGGATGCCGGCCAGCAGCAGCGCGCGAATACGGGCCGCGGTATCCGGGTTGGATAGATTGTTCTGTTCGCCCTGGACGATGATGCGGGGGCCGAGCTCGGAGATGGTCTCCTTGTAGATCTCGCCCAGCCGCGAGATTACGCTCTCGTGAGTCAGGGTGAAGTAGTCCACCTGACGCTGGGCGCCCTGCAGGCCGTCGGCCAGCTGCTGCATCATGTCGCCGCGCTTCTGCAGCTTGCGCTCGAGAAAGATCAGCCCCACCGCATAGCGGGTGATCTCCATGTCCGGCGGCTTGCCGCCGCTTTCCAGCTGGGTCCGTACGCGTTCCAGCCCGGTACGCAGGCTGACTTCGCCGCGATAGATCTCCTCGGGCGTGGTCGAGTCGAAGGCGAACAGGCTTCCGATCAGGACCTCCAGCTCGTATTCGTCGCAGGAGCCTCGCCAGGCCAGGTCCTTGACCAGGCTCGCGGCCTGAAAGATGGCCGCCAGTGCCAGGGTGCGGTTGTGGTCGCTGCGCTCCAAGCCGTGTCCGTCCGGGTCTGGGTATCAGGAGAGGCACTATACCGGAAACCGCCCTCCGGACTCATGCCCCGGCGGCCGCCGGGGTGTCCGCGGACAGGGTGTGGCGTGTGGCGATCACGCCGCCCCCCAGGCAGGTGCCGTCGCGATAGAACACGATGGACTGGCCGGGCGTGGCCGCACGTTGCGGCTGATCGAAGACCACGCGTGCGCGTCCGTCCGCCTCCGGGTGGACCCGACAGTCCTGCAGCGGCTGGCGATGACGCAGACGCGCCTGCAGGGTTTCCCCGTGGGTCGGGCGACGGTGGATCCAGTGCACGGGTTCGGTCGTCAGCTCCGGGCTCATCAGCAGCGGATGGGCCGAATCCTGCGCCACGATCAGGCGGTTGCCCGCGAGGTCCTTGTCGACCACGTACCACGGGGCGTCGGCCGCGCCATCGACCCCGCCGATGCCCAGCCCCTGGCGCTGGCCGAGGGTGTAGAACATCAGTCCGTGATGCCGCGCGATTGCCCGACCGTCCGGCGTGCAGATGTCGCCCTCGCTACCCTCGAGATAACGGGCGAGGAACTCGCGGAACGGGCGCTCGCCAATGAAACAGATGCCGGTGGAATCCTTGCGCGCGTGATTGGGCAGGCCGTGCTCGTATGCCAGCTCGCGCACCCGTTCCTTGGGCAGGTCGCCCAGCGGGAAGCGGGCCGGACGCAGCTGCGTCTGATCCAGGGCGTGCAGGAAATAGGTCTGGTCCTTGTTGGCGTCCTTGGCGAGTCGCAGTTCGCTGTGGTCGGGGCCGTGCCAGGCGCGGGCGTAGTGTCCGGTGGCGATGGCGTCGGCGCCCAGGGCCTGCGCCTGCTCGAGGAAAGAACGGAACTTGATCTCGCGGTTGCAGAGGATGTCCGGGTTGGGGGTGCGGCCGGCGCGGTACTCGTGGAGAAAGTGGTTGAAGACCCGCTGGCGGTAATCCTCGGCGAAGTTCGCCTTGTGCAGCGGGATCTCCAGCGTGGCCGCGACCTCGCGGGCCATCGCGTAGTCGTCCTCGGCCGCGCACTGGCCGTCGGTGTCGTCGTCTTCCCAGTTCTTCATGAACAGGCCCTCCACGCGGTGGCCGGCTTCCACCAGGCGCAGGGCGGCGACGGCCGAGTCCACGCCGCCGGAGAGCCCGACGATGATTCGCTCGCGGGTGGCCATGCGGCTCAGTCCTCGGGGGGTGCGGGGGCGGGCCGCACGTTGTCGACGAGTTCGCCGGCGGATTCCAGCGGCAGGCGCAGACCCGATTCCCAGCGTCGCAGGCTGCGGGCCACCAGCGGGCTGCGCAGGGGGTGATCGTTCAGCGCGGTGGCGGCTTCCAGCCAGTGGGTGGCGAGGATTGCGGGGTCGCGGCGGATCGGCTGCGCCGGTGCCGACACCGTGCCGGTGAAGGCCACGCGCAGGATGACCGCGCCTTCGGCCAGACGCAGCAGGTCGCAGCCCAGCGAGTGCTGCGGGGTGAATTCGAGGGCCGTCTCTTCGCGGACCTCGCGCCGCACCGCGGCGATCAGGTCCTCGTCCGGGTCGAGATGGCCCGCGGGCTGATTGAGAACGCGCAGGCCCGCATCCTCTTCCTCCACAAACAGGAAGCGGCCTCGATCCTCGATGACCGCGGCGACGGTGATATGGCAGCGCAGGCGTTCATTCATGACGCAATGATACCCGCCGCCCGGCGGCGAAGGCCACGGAGGCCATGTATAATCGGCGGCATCCAAATCCCAATGACACGGCGCTGCAAAAGGAGTCTTCATGGCGTACCAGCACATTCGCATCCCGGAGAAAGGCCAACCCATCGAGGTGGGCAAGGACGGCGGCCTGGTGGTGCCCGACCACCCGGTGATCCCCTATATCGAGGGGGACGGCATCGGCGTGGACATCACCCCGGTGATGCGCCGGGTGACGGATGCGGCGGTGGAGAAGGCCTATGGCGGCCGGAAGGCGATCGAGTGGATGGAAGTCTATGCCGGCGAGAAGGCCACGCAGGTCTACGACGATGACTCCGGTCTGCCCGATGAGACGCTGGATGCGGTGCGCGAATACAAGGTTTCGATCAAGGGCCCGCTGACCACTCCGGTGGGCGGCGGCTTCCGTTCGCTGAACGTGGCGCTGCGGCAGAAGCTGGATCTGTATGTCTGTCTGCGTCCGGTGCGCTACTACAAGGGTACGCCCAGCCCGCTGAAAGAACCGGAAAAGACCGACATGGTGATCTTCCGCGAGAACTCGGAGGATATCTATGCCGGCATCGAGTTCGAATCCGGCACGCCCGAGGCGAAAAAGCTCATCGACTTCCTGCAGGACGAGATGGGCGTGCGCGAGATCCGCTTCCCGGATACCGCGGGGATCGGCGTGAAGCCGGTTTCCAGCGAGGGCACGAAGCGGCTGGTGCGCAAGGCCATCCAGTACGCGATCGACAATGACCGCCCGTCGGTGACCCTGGTGCACAAGGGCAACATCATGAAATTCACCGAGGGCTCCTTCAAGGCCTGGGGCTATGAGCTGGCGCGCGAGGAATTCGGTGCCGAGGACCTCGACGGTGGCCCGTGGCAGGTGTTCAGGAACCCGAAGACCGGTCGCGAGATCGTGATCAAGGACGTCATCGCCGATGCCTTCCTGCAGCAGATCCTGCTGCGCCCGGAGGATTACTCGGTGATCGCCACCCTGAACCTGAACGGGGACTACATCTCCGACGCCCTGGCCGCCCAGGTCGGCGGGATCGGTATCGCCCCCGGGGCCAACATCTCGGACACCACCGCGATGTTTGAGGCCACGCACGGTACCGCGCCCAAGTATGCCGGCCGGGACAAGGTCAATCCGGGCTCGCTGGTGCTGTCGGCCGAAATGATGCTGCGCCACCTGGGCTGGACCGAGGCGGCGGATCTCGTGGTGCGCGGCATGGAGGGCGCGATCGCTGCCGGCGAGGTGACGTATGACTTTGCGCGGCTGATGGACGGGGTGGAACCGATCGCCTGCTCCGCCTTCGGCGAGGCGATGATCCGCCACATGGATGGCTGAACGCCCCGGGCGCGGGCAGCCAGTGGAGATGCAGCCTGCGGGAGGCCCGCCCGCCTGTGGCGGGAGGCCAGCCCCTGTGGGAGCGCAGCCCTCTGCGCGATCAGGCATGGCCGATCGGCCAAGGGGCTGGCCTCCCACAGGGGCAGGGCCTCCCGCAGGGGCAGGCCTCCCGTGCCGTGCGGACACTTGGCAAGCGCCGGGAACCGTTTGATGATGTCAGGACTCTACAGAAATGAACACGCGGTGCCCGAGGGCGCCACGAGTGCGAGCTGGACCGAGAAATGAGTGACGACAAGCCCCGCCAACCCGATCACGACGATTCCGTTGCGGTCGACGAATCGAGGCCGGAACTCAAGCCACCACGGCAGTACAAGGTTGTGCTGAACAACGACGACTACACGCCGATGGAATTCGTGGTGGAGGTCCTGGAGACCTTCTTCGGCATGGATCGCGAGAAGGCCACCCGGGTGATGCTGCAGGTGCATACCCGGGGCAAGGGCGTGTGCGGCATCTACACTCGAGATGTCGCCGAGACCAAGGTGGCCCAGGTGAATGAATACGCCCGGAGCCATCAGCACCCACTGCTATGCTCGATGGAGGAGGCCTGACCCCCATGCTCGACAAGGAACTCGAATTCAGTCTGAACCTGGTCTTCAAGGAGGCCCGCGAGAAACGCCACGAGTTCGTGACCGTGGAGCACCTGCTGATGGCCCTGGCCCAGAACCCCAGTGCGGCTACCGTGCTGCGGGCCTGCGGTGCGGATCTTGACCGGATCCGCGACGAACTGGAGGCCTACATCGACGAGAACACCCCGCGGATCCCGCCGAACGACACGCGCGAGACCCAGCCCACCCTGGGCTTCCAGCGGGTTCTGCAGCGCGCGGTGTTCCACGTGCAGTCCAGCGGACGCAAGGAGGTCTCGGGCGCCAACGTACTGGTGGCGCTGTTCGGCGAACAGGACAGTCAGGCGCTGTACGTGCTCGGGCAGCAGAGCATCTCCCGCCTGGACGTGGTCAACTTCATCTCCCACGGGATCTCCAAGGTCGGCGAGGACGAGCTGGGGCAGATCCATCAGGAGCAGTCCGAGGATTCCGCCGAGCAGCAGGGCGAGACGGTCGCCGAAGAAAAGACCAACGCGCTGCAGCTGTACGCGACCAATCTCAACGACAAGGCGCGCAAGGACGAGATTGACCCACTGATCGGGCGCGACCACGAGATCGAACGCACCATCCAGATCCTCTGCCGCCGGCGCAAGAACAACCCGCTGCTGGTCGGCGAGGCCGGGGTCGGCAAGACCGCGATCGCCGAGGGGCTGGCGCGGCGCGTGGTGGATGGTCAGGTGCCCGAGGCGATCGAGGAGGCCACCGTCTACGCCCTGGACCTGGGGGCCCTGGTGGCCGGGACCAAGTATCGCGGCGACTTCGAGAAGCGCCTGAAGGGCGTGCTGGCCCAGCTGAAGAAGGAACCCGCCGCGGTCCTGTTCATCGACGAGATCCACACCATCATCGGGGCCGGTGCCGCCTCCGGCGGGGTCATGGACGCGTCCAACCTGATCAAGCCGATGCTCGCGTCGGGCGAGCTCAAGTGCATCGGCTCGACCACCTATCAGGAATATCGCGGCATCTTCGAGAAGGATCGTGCGCTGGCGCGGCGCTTCCAGAAGATCGAAGTCCCGGAGCCCACGGTGGACGAGACCTACCAGATCCTGCGCGGGCTCAAGTCGCGCTTCGAGGCGCACCACAACGTACGCTTCACCAAGCCGGCCCTGCAGGCCGCGGCCGAGCTGTCGGACCGCTACATCACCGACCGCTTCCTGCCGGACAAGGCGATCGACCTGATCGACGAGGCCGGGGCCAGCCGTCAGCTGCAGCCGGCGAGTCAGCGCAAGAAGACCATCGGCGTGCAGGACATCGAGAACATCGTGGCCAAGATCGCGCGCATCCCGCCGAAATCGGTGTCCAGCACCGACAAGGAGACCCTGCGCAACCTGGAACGCAACCTGAAGATGACGGTGTTCGGCCAGGACGAGGCGATCGGCACCCTGAGCACGGCCATCAAGATGTCGCGTTCCGGCCTGGGCGACCAGGACAAGCCCATCGGTTCCTTCCTGTTCGCCGGCCCGACCGGGGTTGGCAAGACCGAGGTCACACGCCAGCTGGCCCAGCAGATGGGCATCCATCTGGCCCGCTTCGACATGTCCGAATACATGGAGCGCCACACGGTCTCGCGGCTGATCGGTGCGCCGCCGGGTTATGTCGGCTACGACGAGGGCGGCCTGCTGACGGACGCCATCCTCAAGCATCCGCATTCGGTGCTGCTGCTGGACGAGATCGAAAAGGCGCACCCGGACGTGTTCAACGTGCTGCTGCAGGTGATGGACCACGGCACGCTGACCGACGCGAACGGGCGGGAAGTGGATTTCCGCAACGTGATCCTGGTGATGACCACCAACGCCGGTGCCGAAGCGGCTTCGCGGCCGTCGGTGGGCTTTACCCGCAAGGATCACTCCACTGACGCGATGGAGGTCATCAAGCGGACCTTCACCCCGGAATTCCGCAACCGTCTGGATGCCACCATCCAGTTCGGCCCGCTGGACGAGGCGACCATCCTGAACGTGGTCGACAAGTTCCTCACCCAGCTCCAGGCCCAGCTGGACGAGAAGAAGGTGACCCTGACGGTGGAATCCGAGGCGCGCGCCTGGCTGGCCGAACACGGCTACGACGCCCAGATGGGTGCGCGGCCGATGGGGCGGACCATTCAGGAGCACATCAAGAAGCCGCTGGCGGACGAACTCCTGTTCGGCAAGCTGGCGCAGGGTGGCGAAGTGACCGTGCGCCTGGGCGAGGACGGTCTCGAGATGGATATCCACGAACCCGCCGTCTCTTCCTGATCCGACCACGAACGGGACACCACGAGCCTGTGGTGTCCCTCATGAAAAAGGCCGGCACCCCTCGGGGCGCCGGCCTTTTGCATGCCGGGGAGACTGTGGCGCGCTTACTTGTTGCGGTAGACGATGCGACCCTTGCTCAGGTCGTAGGGCGTCATCTGCACGATGACCTTGTCGCCGCGCAGGATCCGGATATAGTGCTTGCGCATCTTCCCGGAGATGTGCGCGGTGATCGTGTGCCCGTTCTCGAGCTCCACCCGGAAGGTGGTGTTGGGGAGCGTCTCGACGACCGTTCCTTCGAGCTCGATTTCGTCTTCCTTCGCCATGCAGTTCCTCGCGTAATGAATCAGGGTTGCGACATTATGCGGATGCGTGGACGGAACTCAAGGGAAACCCCCTGTTTTTCGTTTTACGGATACGGTGCCGGTCGCGTTGCGGGGTTTGCCGGGGGCGGCGTCAGCGCCTAAACTACGCCCGCTTTCTCATCCAGTGAATTTCGGACACGAACCATGACAGTTTCCTGGGCAGCGGTTTTTCCGGGACAGGGGTCCCAGTCGGTGGGCATGCTCGCCGATGTCGGTGATGATTTCGCCGTGGTGCGCGATACCTTCCAGGAAGCCTCGGACTGCCTGGATGCCGACCTGTGGAGCCTGGTTCAGCACGGACCGGCGGAACAGCTTGACGAGACCCGCTGGACTCAGCCCGTGATGCTGGCGGCCGGCGTGGCCTGCTGGCGGATGCTGCGTGAACAGGGGGTGCCGGAGCCCATGGCGGTGGCCGGCCACAGCCTGGGCGAGTACAGCGCCCTGGTCGCGGCCGGGGCCCTGCGGTTTCGGGATGCGGTGAGTCTGGTCGCCGAGCGCGCCCGGGCCATGCAGGACGCCGTGCCCGCAGGGGAGGGAGCCATGGCCGCGATCCTCGGCCTGGAGGATGCCGACGTGATCGCCCTGTGCGAGGCACAGGCGGACGGCGACACTCTGGAGGCGGTGAACTTCAATGCACCGGGACAGGTGGTGATCGCCGGCACGGCCGGGGCCGTGGACCGCGCGGTGTCGGCGGCTCGCGATGCGGGCGCCAAACGGGCGCTGAAGCTGCCGGTGTCGGTCCCCTCCCACTGTGCGTTGATGCGCCCGGCGGCCGAACGTCTGCAGGCGGTGCTGGACAATACCGAATTCCGTGCCCCGGAGATCCCCGTGTGGCAGAACGCGACTGCCGCACCGGCGAGCGACGTGGACAGCCTGAAGGCCCGTCTGGCGGAGCAGCTGTACCGCCCGGTGCGCTGGGTGGAAACCGTGCAGGGGCTGCGCGATGCGGGCGCCGGCGTGCAGGTGGAATGTGGTCCCGGTCGGGTGCTGACCGGGCTGGCGAAACGCATCGACCGTTCGATTGATCATCCGGACGTGGCCGATCGGGCCACCCTGGAAAGCGTTCGTGACCGGCTGACCGCCGGCTGACCGCCCATTTCCCAACAGCAAGGAAACCGTTGATGTCGGAAAACCAACGAATCGCTCTCGTGACCGGGGCGAGCCGCGGCATTGGCGCGGCCATCGCCCGCCGTCTGGCGGAACAGGGCATGCAGGTGGTGGGCACCGCCACCAGTGACGCCGGCGCCGGCCGGATCTCGGAGGCCCTGGCCCCCTGGGGTGGCCGCGGGGTCGCCATGGACGTCACCGATGCCGAATCGGTCAGGACCGCGCTGGAGGACATTCAGGCGACCGAGGGCGCCATCGAGGTACTGGTGAACAACGCCGGCATCACCCGCGACAACCTGTTCATGCGCCTGAAGGACGAGGACTGGGATGCGGTGATCGACACCAACCTCACCGCGGCCGCCCGGCTCACGCAGAAAGTGATCAAGGGCATGATGAAGGCCCGCCGCGGGCGGGTGGTCCTGATCGGCTCGGTGGTCGGGACGGCCGGGAATGCCGGACAGACCAACTACGCCGCGGCCAAGGCCGGGCTGGCCGGCTTCGCCCGCTCCCTGGCGCGCGAGGTGGGTGCCCGCAACATCACCGTCAACACGGTGGCCCCCGGGTTCATCGACACCGACATGACGCGCGAGCTGGACGAGGCGACGCGCGAACGGCTGCTGGGCGAGATCCCGCTGGGCCGGCTGGGTGACGCCGAGGAAGTGGCCGCGGCGGTAGGCTTTCTGGCGTCCGACGAGGCCGGGTACATTACCGGCGAGACCCTGCACGTCAATGGCGGCATGTTCATGCACTGAGCCGCGGGCCCGTTACGCGGAGCCCTCCGCCGGGGTTGTGGATCACGGCGGTGCTTTTCAATAGAATGGCGGACCTTTACCGGACCCGCCTCATATCCAAGGGGATGTTTCAACCATGAGCAGCATTGAAGAACGCGTCAAGAAAATCGTTGTCGAGCAGCTGGGAGTCAAGGAAGAGGATGTCACGAACGCCGCCGCTTTCGTCGACGATCTGGGCGCGGACTCGCTTGACACCGTCGAACTCGTGATGGCGCTCGAGGAGGAATTCGAAACGGAAATCCCCGACGAGCAGGCCGAAAAGATCACCACCGTGCAGCAGGCGATCGACTACATCAACGAGCACGCCAAGGACTGATCCGGTCCATGGTCGCGGCGAAGGGGTGTGCGCCCGCGCCGGGCGCCCCCCCTTTCGTCGTCTGCGTGCAGCCGTCTTTCGAGGGAGAACATCATTGGCTAAGCGACGTGTTGTGGTCACCGGCCTCGGCATCGTGTCCCCGGTCGGATCCACCATCGACCAGGCCTGGTCCAGCATCAAGGCCGGGAAGAGCGGGATCACGCCCATCGACGTGTTCGATGCCTCGGACATGCCGGTCAAGATTTCCGGCGCGGTGCGGGACTTCAATGCCAATGACTATGTCCCGGTCAAGGACCAGAAGAAGATGGACACGTTTGTCATCTATGGTCTGGCGGCGGGGCTCCAGGCCCTGGATGATTCCGGGCTGTCCGCGGACAGTTCCGATCCGGAGCGGATCGGGGTCGCGATCGGTTCCGGCATCGGGGGGCTGCCCTACATCGAGCGTTCCTACGGGGCCTACCTGAAGGGCGGGGCCCGCAAGATCTCCCCGTTCTTCGTGCCCAGCGCCATCATCAACATGGTGGCGGGCAATCTCTCCATCATGCGGGGACTGGAGGGGCCGAACATCTCCATCGTCTCCGCATGTGCCACCGGAACCCACAATATCGGGGACGCCGCGCGCATGATCGCCTATGGCGATGTCGATGCGATGGTTGCAGGCGGGGCCGAGATGGCCACAACGCCGCTGGGCATTGGCGGCTTTGCCGCGGCGCGCGCGCTGTCGACCCGCAACGACGACCCCGCCCGCGCCTCGCGGCCATGGGACGCCGACCGGGACGGTTTCGTACTCAGTGACGGGGCCGGGGTCATGGTCCTTGAGGAGTACGAGCACGCGAAGGCCCGCGGTGCGAACATCTACTGCGAAATCGCCGGGTTTGCCTGGAATTCCGATGCCCACCACATGACCCAGCCGGTCGAGGACGGCAGCGGGGCATCCAAGTGCATGGTGCGGGCGATGAAGGACGCGGGCGTTGAGGCGGAGGAAGTGGGGTACGTGAACGCCCACGGGACCTCCACCCCGGCCGGGGATCTGGCCGAGACCGAGGGGCTCAAGCGGACCTTCGGCGATCATGCGAAGAACCTTCTGGTCAATTCGACCAAGTCCATGACCGGACACCTGCTGGGTGCCGCGGGCGGGATCGAGGGTGTGTTTACCGCGCTGGCCCTGCGTGATCAAGTCTCGCCGCCAACCATCAACCTGGACAACCCGGGCGAAGGCTGCGATCTGGATTATGTCGCCAACGAGGCCCGTGACATGAACACCCGCGTGGCCCTGTCCAACTCCTTCGGATTCGGCGGCACCAACGGAACCCTGGTGTTCCGCGCCATCTGACGCCGGCCTCGCGCGGGCATGGCCGTCGAAAGGCTGCCCTCGGGGATCGATCTGGCGGTCCTCGCAGGGCGTTTCCCCCAGCGTTATCCGCATCTGCTGGAGTCGGCCCTGATCGGGCAGGCGCCGGCGCGCTTTTCCATCCTGTTTGCGTTCCCCGGGCGCACGCTGGACGCCGGCGATGGCGACGCATTGCTGTCGGCGGCCGATGTCGATCTGGGGTCTCCGCCGACGGCGTACACGCCGGCCCCCGAACATGCCCACCTGCCGTTCTTCGGGGGCTGGTTCCTGTATGTGGGCTACGAATTCGCCTGGTACCTGGAACCGGCGCTGGGACACTGCGCACCGGATCCGTGGTTGCCGACGGCCGTTGCGACGCGGTTTCCCGCCGCGCTGATCCGCGATCATCACGAAGGGGTCACCTGGTGGGTGGATGCCGGGGATGATCGCGCGCGACGCGAGCAGCTGGAGGCCGATCTGGCGGTGGTGGCGGCGGATGCCGCGGCGGGCCCGAGTGGCGGCCACCTGCCGGCGCTGCAGATCGAGGAGGACGATCCCGATTATTACCGCGCGGCGGTGCGCGAGGCGCTGGAGTACATCCGCGCCGGGGATACCTTCCAGGCCAATCTGTCACGCGAATGGCACGCGTGTGCGAACCAGCCCCTGGATTCCGGCGAGCTCTATCGGCGCCTGCGGGGTGCCAACGCTGCGCCGTTCGCGGCCTGGCTGCGGCTGCCGGGAGCGGAGGTGATCAGCTCCTCGCCGGAACGTCTGGTATCGGCGCAGGACGGTGTGGCGGAAACCCGGCCGATCGCCGGAACCCGCAGGCGCGATCCGGATGCGCGGGCCGATCGTGAGCTGTATGGCGAACTCGAGGTCAACCTCAAGGAGCGCGCCGAGCACGTCATGCTGGTGGACCTGGAACGCAACGATCTGGGTCGTGTGGCACGCACTGGCAGCGTGCGGGTCGCCGAGCTGATGACCATCGAGAGCTACCGCCGGGTCCATCACATCGTCTCCAGCATCACGGCCCGGCTGCGGCCGGGGACGCGCGCGGAAGAACTGCTGCGCGCGACCTTCCCGGGCGGGACGATCACCGGATGCCCCAAGATCCGCTCCATGCAGGTGATTCAGGAACTGGAAGGCCGTGTGCCGCGCGGCGCCTACACCGGATCCTGTGGTTATGTCAGTGATCATGGTCGCATGGATACCAATATCCTGATCCGTACCCTGGTGGTTCGGGATCGGGAACTGCGGTTTCGCGCCGGTGCCGGGATCGTCGCCGATTCGGACCCCGATCAGGAGCTGGAAGAGACGCGGCACAAGGCGCGCGGGCTGCTGGATGCACTGGGTGCCGACGTGGAGCGCGCGGGGTGAGTCCGGCGAATGTTGGCTCCGGGTCGGAGGTGACGGCCGACGACCGCGGCCTGCTGCTGGGCGACGGGCTGTTCGAGACGGTGCTGGTTCGCCGGGGGCATGCCTGCCTGTGGCCCCGGCATCGGGCGCGCCTGGAGCTGGGGCTGCAGCGCCTCGGCTTTCCCGCACAGGACCCGGAACGGTTGCGCGGGGAAATCGAGGCGGCGGCGGGGCCCGGGGAACGGCTGGTGCGTCTGACGCTGACCCGGGGCCGCGGCCCGCGGGGCTATGCGCCTCCGGAGCAGCCGGCGGTCACCCGGCTGGTCAGTGCCGGGCCGGAGCTGTCGCGTCCGGACCCGGCGGAGGCGACGCCGCTGCGCATCGGGTTTTCGGCGATACCGGCCAGCGTCAATCCGGCCCTCGGCGGGATCAAGCACCTGGGACGCCTGGAAAACGTGCTGGCGCGCATGCACTGGCGCGAGGGCGAGGACGAGGCGATCCTGGAGGACGCGGTCGGCCGGATTACCTGTGCCACGCAGGGGAACCTGTGGTTGCGCGAGGGGACTCACCTCGTGACACCGCCGGTCGACGAGGCCGGAATCGCCGGCACGCGGCGTGCCTGGGTGCTGGAAAACGCCGAGGCATTCGGCGTCAGCACCGAGGTCGCCTGGCCGACGTACGAGCGTCTGGAGGCCGCCGACGGACTGTATGTAAGCAACGCGCGGCTGGGGCTGGCCGCGGGCGTGTTGATCGGGGGCGGGGCGGCGAGGACCGAGCCTGCGGCCCTGCAGGCGCTCAGGAGGGCACTGCATGAAGCGGATTAGGAAGATCATGGCGGTGACGGGCGTGCTGACGCTCGTTGCGATCGTGGCCGCGGCGCTGTGGCTGGCCGACTGGTATCGGGGCCAGCTGGAACGGCCACTGGCACTGGAGGAGTCGCAGCGCTTCGAGCTGCAGCCGGGTACCGGGTTGCGCAGCCTCAGCCGGGAGTTCGAACGCCGCGGCTGGGTGGAGTCGGCGCGGGTGGTCGAGGTGTATGCGCGGCGACAGGGTGTGGCGGGCCGGCTCCAGGCCGGCGAGTACGCGGTGGATGCCGGGATGACCCCGGCGGAACTGGTCCAGGCCATGGCACGTGGCGACGTGGTCCGGCACCGTCTGACACTGCCGGAAGGCTGGACCGTGCGCCAGGCACTCGCTGCGGTGCGCGGGCATGATGAACTGGACCCGCCGGCGGAGTCGGTAGGGGTCCATAATCTGCCGGATGTTCTGGGCCTCGACGACATCGAGCATCCCGAAGGCTGGTTCCTGCCGGATACCTATTTCTTCGGCTCCGGGACCGACTCGCTGGACGTCCTGCGGCGTGGCCACGAGGCAATGCGGGCCACGCTGGATGCGGCCTGGGCGGGGCGTTCCGAGGATCTGCCGCTGGAGGATCCGTACGAGCTGCTGATCCTGGCCTCGATCGTGGAACGCGAGACCGGGCGCGGCGACGAGCGTGATCGGGTGGCGGCCGTGTTCGTGAATCGCCTGCGCGAGGGGATGCGGCTGCAGACCGATCCCACGCTGCTGTATGTGCAGGAGACCGGCGTGCAACGACTGACGGGCGCGGAGCTGGAGCGGGATCATCCGTACAACACCTATACCCGGCCAGGGCTTCCGCCGACGCCCATCGCACTGCCGGGCCGGGCCGCCATCGAAGCGGCCGCGCGGCCGGCGGACACCCGGGAGTTCTTTTTTGTCTCGCGCAATGATGGAAGCCACCATTTTTCCGAGACCTATCGCGAACATCGCGAGGCCGTGATTCGCTATCAGCTGGATGGCGACGCGAGCCGCTACGGCCGAAGGGGACGTTGATGACGGGGCAATTCCTGACCCTCGAGGGCATCGAAGGGGCCGGCAAGACCACCCAGATGGGAACCCTGGTCGAGGCACTGGAGGCGGCCGGCCAGCGGGTGTGCGCGACCCGCGAGCCCGGGGGCACCGGGCTGGGCGAACGCCTGCGCGGCCTGTTGCTGGATCCGGACCTGCCGGAGATGATCCCTGAAGCGGAGCTGTTGCTGATGTTCGCGGCGCGCGCGCAGCATCTCGCCGAAGTGATCCGCCCGGCCCTGGATGCGGGACAGTGGGTGGTCAGCGACCGTTTTACCGATGCGAGCTTTGCCTACCAGGGCGGCGGGCGCGGTCTGGGCGACACTCGGGTTGCGGCACTGGAGGACTGGGTGCAGGGCGATCTGCGCCCGGATCTGGTGATCCTGCTCGACATCGACCCGGCAACCGGACTGCAGCGGGCCGTGCAGCGGGGACGTCGGGACCGCATCGAGCGCGAGGCAGAGGAATTTTTCGAACGTGCCCGCGCGGCTTACCGGCGCCGGGCCGATGCAGAACCGCAGCGCTACCTGGTGGTGGATGCCTCGGCGGATGCCGCCACCGTGGCACAGCGGATGCTCGAGGGGCTGCGCTGCCGCGGTCTGCTGGAGGCGTCCACGTGAACGAGCCGGGCGCGGTGCCGCCGTGGCTCGCGCAGCCCTGGGAGACGCTGGTGCAGCGTGCGGCGGCCGGGCATCTGCCCGGTGGCCTGCTGGTCACCGGCGCCGAGGGTGTGGGCAAGGGCCTGCTGGTTACGGCCCTGCTCCAGCGCCTGTTCTGCGAACGGGCTGCGGGCACGCAGCCGGCCTGCGGGGAATGTGGCGGGTGCCGCAGTTTTGTCGGGGGCGTGCATCCGGAGCTGCACGACGTGATGCCGCCGGAGTCGGGCAAGGAAATCCCGGTGGATGCCGTGCGCGAAGCCGGTGAATTCCTGGCTCTCAGCGGCTCCGGTGACTGGCGCGTGCTGCGGCTGCATCCGGCGGATGCCATGAACGCGAGTGCGGCGAATGCGCTGCTCAAGACCCTGGAAGAGCCCCCGGCGGGCGGGCTGATCGTTCTCGAGAGCGCGCGACCCTCGGCCCTGCCGGCCACCATTCGCAGCCGCTGCCAGGATCTGCATCTTCCGGCTCCGGATCTCGAAGCCGCACGTGACTGGCTGGCCGCCGGCGCGTCGGAGCCTGCGGCGGTGGACGAGGCCTGGGCGGCCAGCCTCGGGCGCCCGGTGGTTGCGGCCGAACTCCTGGCGGATCCCGAGCGTCACGCCGCCTGGCGACAGGAACGTGAGGCCCTCGCGGAACTCTTGCAGGCTCGCGAGCTGCATTCGGCGGTCACGCAGCTGGCGCGCTGCAACCTGGAGACCCTGCTGCCGCGCTGGCAGGCCCTGCTGCTGTCGGCCCAGCGCTGGCTGGCGAGTGGCGAGGTGGATCGATTCGGCGCGCAGTTCCCGCAGGACCGGCTGCAGGCCTTCGCCCGCGAGCGCGGGGCGCGGGGACTGGCCTCGCTGGTCCAGGAATCGCGGCGCTGGCAGCGCCGGGCGCGTGCGCAGCTGAACCCGCAGCTCCGGCTGGAAGACATGGCGGCGGCCATGCTGCCGCAGACGAATGCGGGGCGGCTGGCATCCCGGGGGCGCTCCGGGGCATACTGAGCGCCGCTGCAAAAACCACTGTGGAAATCGGGGAGGGCTCATGGCCGGGCAAGGGATGCTGACCTTGGCAATCAAGGAAAAACCCGCGCTGTATGCGGCGTACATGCCCTTTGTGAGCAACGGCGGGCTGTTCATTCCTACCGACAAGTCGTACAAGCTGGGCGATCAGGTCTTCCTGCTGCTGTCCCTGCTGGACGACGGCGATCGCCTGCCAACGCCCTGTACGGTGGTGTGGATCACCCCGCCACGGGCCCAGGGCAACCGCCTGCGCGGTATCGGAGTCCAGTTCAACACCTCCGACAAGGGGCAGACCCGCCGCCGCATCGAGGATCACCTGGGCGGCATGCTCAATTCGGATCGCAAGACTCACACCTTCTGAACGGCCTTACCGGACCGGCAGGGCCTCGCGCAGTCCCTCCACCGCGCGGTCCAGGTCCGCGGTCTCGTGGTAGAAATGCGGGGAGAAACGGATCCCGCCGCCGCGCATGGCGCACAGGATGCCATCCGCCTGCAGCCGGTGGTAAACGGTCTCCAGGGGGGTGTCCCCCAGCAGCCCCGCGGAGGGCCGGAAGGTCAGGATGCCGGCGCGGCGGTGGCGGGCACTGAGGATTTCGCAGCCCAGCCCGCGCAGGCGATCCTCGAGATGCAGCCAGTGCTCCCGGATCTCTTCGTCCACCCGGTCCATGCCGGTTTCCAGCAACAGCGACAGACTGCCGTGGAGCGCCTGGATGCCCAGCATGTTGGGGCTGCCGGGCTCGAAACGCCGGGCGCCGGGCGAGGGCGTCAGCGCGGGATTGTCGAAGTCCCCGGCGTGCTCGAGCATGTGCCAGCCGTATTCGTTCAGCTCCAGGCGATCACGGACCTCGGGATTGACGTAGAACAGACCGGTGCCCTCCGGCGCGAGCATCCACTTGTGCGCGTCGGCCATCACGAAATCGGCACGGCATCCCGGCGCGTCAAAGGGCAGGGCGCCCAGATGCTGGATGGCGTCCACGCAGAACATAATGCCGCGCCCGTGCAGCTCGTTACCGAGGAACTGCACGTCCATGCGCAGGCCCGAGTCATAGCGCACCGCACTCGCGGACACCAGGGCCGTGGCATGGTCGCAGGCCCTTAGCAGATCCAGCTCGGGCTCCTCGCCGATGGCGACCTCCCGGACTTCGAGGTCGTAACGTTCGGCAGCGGCGTGCCATACCACGCGGTTGGAGGGAAACTCCCCCTCGGGAATCACGATGTTCTGCCCCGATCGCCAGGGCAGACCGAAGGCCACCATGGACAGCGCCTCCGAGGTGTTCTTCACGAAGGCCACGTCTTCCGCTTCGGGGGCACCGATCAGTTGCCGCGCCAGCTCCCGAGTGGCGCTGATGGTTTCCAGCCAGCGTCCATAACCCCGCGAGCCGTGATGCAGGTTCTCGCGGGCGAAGGCCTCGACCGCTTCGGCGGTGCGCCGGGGCCACGGTCCGACCGCGGCATGGTTGAGGTGGATGATGTCCTCATGGGGGAATTCCGGGTGCATGACGCCCTCCTTTCAGGTTCGGCGAGGGTAACCCACACTGCCGCAGGGGTGGTAACCTGAGAGTCACGCGAAATCTCTTGTCCGCCCGCAAGGTGCTTGATAACGTACGCGTCGCTGTTTCCCTGACGCCGCTCACCACCGAGGCGGCAGCCCTCGCCCCGAAGGCCCGCCGTGTGACCGCCTCGGTCCCGAAGTAACCGTAATTCCCACGATCGCGACGGCCCGGAGGGGCGGAGCGGGCGCATCGACCGTCGACAGGAGGCACGGATGAATTCCGTTCTCAAGTTCTACCGGGACCCGGAGATGGGCTCGATCGAGCCACGTGACTTCAAGGTCTACAACGATCGCAATCTGGACCGGATCGAGGCCCTCGAGCGTGTCCCCGAGGCCATGCGTTTCGACATGCGCGTGGTGTCCAGCGTGCTGCCATTCCGGATCAACGAGTACGTGATCGACGAGTTGATCGACTGGGACAATATCCCGGACGACCCGATTTTCCAGCTGACCTTCCCGCAGCGGGAGATGCTGTCCCCGGAAGCCTACGAGCGGATGGCTGCGCTGCATCGCCGCGGGGCCGAGCGCAAGGAGATCGCGGCCCTGGCGAAGGAGCTGCGGGACGAACTGAACCCGCATCCGGCTGGCCAGATGGAACTGAACCGGCCCAACGAGGATGACGGCGAGGTCATGAACGGCCTGCAGCACAAGTATCGCGAGACGGTGCTGTTCTTCCCCAGTCAGGGGCAGACCTGCCATTCGTACTGCACCTTCTGCTTCCGCTGGGCCCAGTTCGTGGGGGACAAGGAACTGCGTATCGCTTCTACCGATGCCGATCTGCTGCACCAGTACTTGCGCCAGCACCCGGCGATCTCCGATCTGCTGATGACCGGCGGCGATCCGATGGTCATGAAAACCAGGAACCTGCGCGGCTATCTCGAAGCCCTGCTGGACCCCGGGCTGGAGCATGTCCAGACGGTACGCATCGGAACCAAGGCGCTGTCCTTCTGGCCCTACCGTTTCGTGACCGAAAGCGATGCCGATGACCTGCTGCGGCTGCTGGAACAGCTGATCGAAGGCGGCAAGCACGTGGCGCTGATGGCGCATTACAACCATCCCAACGAGCTGCGCACGCCGATCGCCCGCGAGGCGATCCGCCGGGTGCGTGACACCGGCGCCGAGATCCGCGCCCAGGGCCCGCTGCTGCGCCACATCAACGACGATCCGCAGGCCTGGGCCGATCTGTGGCGCGAACAGGTGCGGCTGGGGATCATCCCGTACTACATGTTCGTGGAACGCGACACCGGCGCGCGGCGCTACTTCGAGGTGCCCCTGGCGCGCGCCTGGGAGGTCTATCGCGAGGCCATGCAGCAGGTCTCGGGGCTGGCTCGCACCGCGCGCGGGCCATCCATGAGCGCCGATCCGGGCAAGGTGGAGATCCAGGGCGTGACCGAGATCCGCGGGGAGAAGGTCTTCGTGCTGCGCTTCATCCAGGGCCGCAACCCGGACTGGGTGCAGCGTCCGTTCTTTGCCCGTTACGACGAGAACGCCACCTGGCTGAATCAGCTGAAACCGGCTTTCGGCGAGGAGAAGTTCTTCTTCGAGGACGAATTCGAGGCGATGAAGGCCGGCCACGGGATCTGACCTATGAGCAACGAAGACGTACGCCGGCGCGACCTGCGGGCCCTGTGGCATCCCTGTACCCAGATGAAGGATTACGGGGAGGAGGGCACGCTGCCCCTGCTGCCGATCGAGCGGGGCGAGGGCGTATGGCTGTACGACTTCGACGGCAACCGTTACCTCGACGCGATCAGCTCCTGGTGGGTGAACCTGTTCGGCCACGCCAATCCGCGCATCAACGACGCGCTCAAGGATCAGGTCGACCGGCTGGAGCACGTGATCCTGGCCGGCTGCACCCATGAGCCGGTGGTGGAGCTGAGTGAACGCCTGATCGACATCACGCCGGCAGGGCTCGACCGGGTGTTCCTGGCCGACAACGGCTCGGCCGGCGTGGAAGCCGCGCTCAAGATGAGCTTCCACTACTGGCGCAATGTCGGCCAGCCGCAGAAGACCCGCTTCATCGGGGTCTCCAACGCCTATCACGGAGAGACCATCGGCGCACTGTCGGTCAGTGACGTGCCGCTGTACCGGCATACCTACGAGCCGCTGATGCTGGACGTGATCAATGTCCCGGGGCCCGACTGCTTCCACCGCGAGCCGGGCGAGGACTGTGCCGACGTGGCCCGCCGTCAGTTCGCGCACATGGAACAGGCCCTGGAACGCCACGCCCACGAGGTCGCCGCGGTCATCATCGAGCCGCTGGTGCAGTGCGCCGGTCACATGCGCATGTTCGACCCGGAATACCTGCGCCTGCTGTGCGAGGCCTGTGACCGTCATGGCGTGCACCTGATCGCCGACGAGATCGCGGTGGGATTCGGCCGTACCGGGACCCTGTTCGCCTGCGAGCAGGGGCCGATCACGCCCGACTTCCTGTGCCTGTCGAAGGGCCTGACCGGCGGTTATCTGCCGATGGCCGCGCTGCTGACCACGGATACGGTCTATCAGGCGTTCTACGACGATTACGAAAAGCTCAACATGTTCCTGCACTCGCATTCCTACACCGGGAACCCGCTGGCCTGCCGGGCCGCGCTGGCGACGCTGGACATCTTCGAGTCCGAACCGGTGCTGGAGCGCAATCGCGAGCTGGCCGCGCACATTGCGCGGCGCCTGGAGCCGCTGAATGATCACCCGCACGTGGCCGACGTGCGCCAGCACGGCATGATCGCCGCGGTCGAGCTGGTGCAGGACAAGGCCAGCCGGACCCCGTATCCGTGGCAGGAGCGGCGGGGCCTCGGTATCTATCGCCACGGTCTGACCCGCGGGGCGCTGCTGCGCCCGCTGGGCAACGTCTCCTATCTCATGCCCCCCTACGTGATCACCGAGGAGCAGATCGACTTCCTCGTGGAGGTCATGGGCGAGGGCATCGACATCGCCACCCGCGACTGAAGCGGACCGGCATCACGCTTTCACTCCAGGGGCTTGACCACGCCGGAAGAGCGGCGCATAAAGGACCTGTACCCGCACCATGCGGACGTTTTCGTAGTCATTCATTCATTTTCGATAATTTTCGAATGACCTTCGTAACCCGTTCGCGCGCCGACTTACCAGATTTCTACTACCCGCGGGCGAGCGGCGCAGGGTGGCGGGCAGGAGTTTTCCGGAAAAGCGGCCGTTCTGCGGCCAAGGAGCTGACCGCGATGAGTGACGTCGATGCCGAGCGTTCCATCGTTTTTATCACCCCGATCACGCCACAGGCACAACTGTTTTTCGATTACGTATCCGAGCAGACCGGGATGCCGGTTACGGGGGTGGAGCCCCGGGCTCCGCGCTGGACCGAACAGCTGCTGGATTCGGCCCTGATCCTGTTTGACGCAACCGCATTGACGATGGATGACATCGCCTTTGTGGAGCAGGCCCTGGTGCACAATGACGATCTGACCATGGCGGCCTTCAACGTCCGGGACGAGAACGAGGCCGTCGATTTGCTGGATCGGCTCTACCTGCAGGGTGTCTTTTACCGAACCGACCGGGCGGAGTTGATCTGCAAGGGCATTCAGTCCCTGTTGCATGCCGACTGGTGGATGTCCCGGCACCTGATGACGCGGCTGATCCGGACGTACCGCCGTCGCCGGATCAACGTCTTCCGTCCCTCTTGTGGCCTGACACAAAGGGAGGTCCAGATCCTCCTGATGCTGGGGTCGGGAGCCACCAACCTGGAGATTTCAAAGCAGCTCTTTATCTCGGAACATACCGTAAAATCACACCTTTATAACGTGTTTCGAAAAATCGAAGTCAGGAACCGCACCCAGGCGATTGCCTGGGCGAGGGAGAATCTGGGTGTGCCGCCGGTCAACCTGACCGAAACCTGTCAGGCGATGCACGCATGATTCCCCCGGTCCGTTCTTCGCCGGGCGTTCTTGCGGGCTTGGTGGTGGCCGGGATTGTGTGCCTGGTCCCCTGGGCTTCGGTCGGGGCCGGGGAATCCTCCCCGGTGGAGGTCGATGCCCCCACGGACCTGGAAGGCGAGCCGGAGGCGGAGGCCAACGAGGGAGCCATTCTTCCATCCCGCCCTCCGCGCCCGGCCGGCGAGCCCGGGCTGGGGGCGGTGGTGGTGGACCGCACCATTACCATGATGGGCAAGACGTTCTTTCGTCGTTTCGCTCAGCTGCGGCTGGAAAGCGGCGTTTTGCAGAGTACCGATCTCACCATCGTGGAACGACCGTCGGCACGCTTCGGTAGTCAGATCTGGGTGACGACCCGGGGCAGCGAGGTGCTGTTCGCGGCGACGCTCCCGCCACGCCCGTCGGAGATCATGGACATTGCCGACTCCGCCGCCGAGCAGGTGGAAACTGCGCTGGTGCAGCGGGAGCTCGAACGGCTGTTCCGCGACGGCAGCGACCTGGCCGACGAGGAATTCTGACCCCCGGCGGGGGGTATGAAAGACCTGCTACTTCCGCGGGCTGAACAAGTGGGAGAAAGTCCATCCGCCGCTCCATGCCTTCGGCGGATGGGCCCGCGCCCCGCATGGCACCACACTCGATACCGAGTCCATTCACTTCGAGAAGGAGTGTGCCATGAAGCCCGAACGTATCCTGATTCCCCTGGCCCTGGCGGCGGCGTTATTCGCGTCACCGGCGATGGCGGCCGATCTCCACGCCGTGGACGAACTTGCCCCTGCCAGCAGTCTGACACAGAGCGGCAGCCAGGGATCCCTGGCCATGATCGATCAGCGCGGCCGCAACAACCACGCCACCGTCGTGCAGTCCGGGGCCGGCAACGACGCCCGAGTACGCCAGCTGGGGGGCAGCCACGAGGGCACCATTGTGCAGTACGGCGTCGGCCATCAGGCCGGTCTGGATCAGGCCGGCTATGGCAAGCAGGCCTTTCTCCGCCAGACCGGTGTCGGCGGACATCTGCATGTCGACCAGCGCGGAAACGGCAGCGCGTCTCCGGTGCAGGTTCACCAGCATGCCCGCGGGCATGCGCGAGTCCAGGTCATCCAGCACTGACCCGGGAGGAGGACCATCATGCGTGTCACGACGATTTTCGCCGGCGGTCTGCTGCTCGCCTGCGCCGGAGCCGTACAGGCTCAACAACTGATCTACGAGCCCCGCAGCCCGAGTTTCGGCGGCGATCCGCTGAACGGCAGCTTCCTGCTGAACAAGGCGCAGGCTCAGGACACTTACACCGATCCGAATGCACCCGATTTCGGGTCGTTCTCCGAGACGGATTTCTTTCTCCAGGACCTGCGTAATTCGCTGGTCAACGATGCCATTTCCGATGCCGTCGAGGGTGAGGAGGGGCGTTCCAGCCTGATTGAAAGTTCCACCCTGAGGATCCGCATTGACAGTACCGGCCAGGGCGGGTTCGTGATGACCATCCTCGACCGCCGCACCGGCGAGACGACGACCGTGAATCTGGGTCAGGTCAATGGCCAGTTCTGACCACGAAGCGACAAGGAGATGGTCATGAAACAGCTTTCGCGTATCGGCGTCATGCTGGGCGCAGCCCTGATCCTCTCGGGGTGTGCCTCGTTTGCTGCGCAGCCAGGCAACCTGGAGGGGACCGAGGCGACCCTGATGCCCCGGGCCGGAACCTACTTCGATCTCCTGGAATTGCCCCGACCAGCGGCTCCCGTGGACGCGGCTGTCTATGACTTCCGCGACCAGACCGGCCAGTACCGGCCGGCACCGGCGAGCACGTTTTCCACGGCGGTGACTCAGGGTGGTAGTGCCATGCTCAGTGCGGCCCTGGCCGAATCGGGCTGGTTTCGGCCTCTGGAGCGCGAAGGTCTGCAGAACCTGCTGACCGAACGGCGCATCATTCGCGCCAATCTGGAACGGATCGGCCAGGAAGACAGCCTCGATAACCTGCGTGCCGCGCGAATCGTGTTCGAGGGCGGGATCATTGCCTACGATTCCAACCTGCGCACCGGGGGTGCCGGTCTTGAATATTACGGTGTGGGGGCGTCCGGTGAGTTCAAGTCGGATCAGGTCACGGTCAACCTGCGGGCCGTGGACGTAGCCACCGGTGATGTCCTCCTGAATGTCAATGCCAGCAAGACAATCTACTCTCAGGAGATCCGTGCCGGGGTTTTCCGGTTCATTGATTTTCGCCGATTGCTGGACGCCGAAATCGGGTATACCCGCAACGAGCCGGTACAGCTGGCTGTGATGTCGGCCATCGAGTCCGCGGTCCTCCATCTGATTACTCAGGGCGTGGACAAGGGCCTGTGGAATGTTGATGATCCGACGGACATGGAGCACCCCGTGTTTCAGGCTTACCGCTCGCACCAGGTTCCCATAATGTAAAAGAAGGGTCGGGTAAAAGAAGGTTGGATCGAGAGCAGGGCGGGCCTCTTACGGGGGGTCCGCTTTTTTGATTCAGGTGCATGAAGAAAGTACTAAAAAGTTCACCTCGACAATCATCCATCCGGCTGATTCCCGGGGGTTATAGGGGCGTGCAGAATCCAGGGTGAAGGCGGAAAGAAACGGTTCCACCTTCAGGGGATTCCTTCCGGCGAGGGGAGACCCGATGACTCAACTGCGTGTTCCAAACTCAACCCTCAGGGGGTAGTCGTTATGAAATTCAAATATTCCATGATTGCGATCGCGATGGGCGCTCTGTTTTCCGGTTCCGCCATGGCGGCCAACAACGATTCCACGATTGACCAGGCGGGCATGTTCAACAATGCCGACGTTTCTCAGATCGGATATTCCAACATGTCCGACATTGACCAGGAAGGCATGAAGAACAGTGCCAGCGCCTTCCAGAAAGGCTGGGGCAACCGTGCCACCCAGGAGCAGACCGGTATCCGCAACTCCAGCGATGTCCGTCAGGAGGGTGTCAAGAACCGTGCGGACGTCGAACAGGACGGTTACCGTCTGTCTTCCGAAGTGGATCAGCGTGGCAACTATAACCGCGCCGATGTCTCGCAGTCCGGCCAGAAGAACCATTCGGAAGTGACTCAGCGTGGCAACCTCAACAAGGCCAACGTCGAGCAGTCCGGGCGCTTCAATCAGTCGGACATCTCCCAGCACGGAGAATGGAACCGTGCGGACACCTACCAGAGCGGCTTGGGTAACCGGGCCAAGGTGTCGCAGAACGGAACCAAGAATTTCTCCGATATCGAACAGACCGGCTACAACGACCGGGCCAACGTGAAGCAGACCGGCTTGGGCCATCGCTCCTACGTGACCCAGACGCTGGGCGGCTGGGGCAGCATTGCCAGCAACCACGCGACCGTTCAGCAGGTCGGTCATAGCAACGTGTCGACGGTCAACCAGGCGGGTGGCGGTAACATGGCCAACGTCTTCCAGAACTGATCGAAGAACGGACTTGTCCGGCCCCGGTTTCTCGGGGTCGGATTTTTCCTTCCCGCAAGGGGTGGTGGTTCATGAATCGATGCCGGGTGTTACGGGTCCCGCGGAATGGAGGCGCTGGCGGGTGGAAGGCCGGATTGGCGGCCGCAACGTTGCTGATAACTGGGGGCGTCAGTGCCATGGGCACAACAACCGATACCCGGATCGCGCTGAGTGCGCAGGGTCCGGAAAGCACCGGATATTCCATCGAGTGCGCGGTCATGGAAGACGGCGAGCTGCATCAGATGGAGTTCGAAGGCGAAGTCCCGCTGACCATTGAATTCAAGGGCGATTCCGTCGACTGCCGAGTGGTCCAGACCCACGGCAACGGGGTGCTCGAGATCATGCTGAAGAAGAACGGCAACGTGACACGCTCACGCAGCCAGGGACCCAACAGCACGATGAATATCCGGATACGCTGACGATGGGAGATGATCCATGACGTCGCATAATGGATATTATGTTAAATTAGGTAATGGACCTGGAAAGGCCCTGGATTGCAGGCCTCTCCTTCACTCACTTCCACTCACTTCAGGGTTGCAATGACCCGGGCCAGGAGCTGCTTGACCTGCTCCATGCCGGTTTCCAGATTACGGCCGATTTCGTCCATCGTGATCTCGCCGCCGCTGCGCCCTGCGGCACGGTTGGCAATCACCGCACACGCTGCATAGCTCAGGCCCAGCTCCCGCGCCAGGGCCGTTTCCGGCATGCCGGTCATGCCCACCAGGTCGCAGCCGTCGCGCTCCATGCGATCGATCTCCGCGGCGGTTTCCAGGCGCGGACCCTGGGTGGCGCCATAGGTCCCCTGCTCGCAGATTTGCAGGTCCAGTTCACGGGCCGCCTCCAGGAGCCTCCGGCGCACTTCGGGACAGTACGGCCAGGTCATGTCCACGTGGGTCACTTCATCGAGATGGCCACCTTCGAAATAAGTGTTCGCACGCGACCAGGTGTAATCGATGATCTGGTCCGGAATCGCGAGTCGCCCGGGCTGCATGCACTCGCTGATGCCGCCGACCGCGGCCACCGCGATCGCCGTCTCCACGCCCGTGTTATGCAGCGCCCAGATGTTGGCGCGATAGTTCACCTGGTGCGGCGGGATGGTGTGTCGCGCCCCGTGGCGCGGGAGAAAGACCGTTTCGATGCCGTTCAGCCGCCCGAACACCAGGGGTCCGGAGGGTTCGCCGTACGGCGTATGCATGACCCGGCGGTGGGTGATCTCCAGGTCCTTCAGTCGGGTCAGTCCGGTGCCGCCAATGATGGCCAGTCGGGGTGCGGTCATGGCACGCGTCCTTCAGTGATCGGCCACGGCAAAGATGCCGGGCGCGTTGCGCAGGTAATCCTGATAATCCATGCCGTAACCGAACAGATACCGGTTCGGTGCTTCCAGTGCGGCATGGTCGACGGTGATCGAGGGGTCGCGCTCGGGGTTGGCCTTGTCCACCAGCACGATGGTCACCACGCGACGGGCGCCCTGCTCCTGGCAGAAGCTCTGGATACCGGCCAGGGTGATGCCGCCGTCGAGGATGTCGTCGACGATGACGACGGTGCGTCCCTGCATGGACTGGTGCGGGAGGGACAGCCAGTGCAGTTGTTCTTCGCCGCGGGTGGCCCCGCGATAGCGGGTGGCGTGCAGGTAGTCCACCTGCATCGGGAAGGACCAGCGTGTGAGCAGGCCGCCCAGCAGCACGACCCCGCCGTTCATCACGCCCAGCACCAGCGGATTCTCGTCCGCCAGTTCTCTTGCGGTGCGTTCGGCCAGGCGGTCAATGGCGGTTTCCACCGCGTCGCGGCTGTAGAGGCAGTCGGCGTCGCGCAGCGTGGCTCGTGCCTGTTCGGGATTCATGCGGGCCCCCGGGGTTCATCTGGGGCCGGGGCTGTGAGCCCGGCCTGGCGGCGCGGCGAATGCCCCGCCCCGAAACAGAACCGGCCGGCACAGGGGCCGGCCGGTCGTTCGACGGATTCCGTCGCTTCGCCTCAGTAGGTGAAGGTGACGGTGTCGTCGTCCATCGCCTCGGAGATCACGTAGGCACCGCCCACGGTCTCGTCCACTTCGTCGATCAGGTCGTTGCCCCACAGGTCCAGCGTCGGGGTGCAGACCTTCATCACGACGCCGGCTTCGTGGGCATCCTTGATGAAGTCGTAGACGCTCTTGCTGCTGCCTTCCTGCACGAACAGGTTTTCCGCCACGCCCTTCTTGGCCAGTTCACCGGCCCGGCCGGTCATCACGACTTCGACGTCGTATTCCATGGCGGCGGCCACGGTCGCCTGGAAAAACGGGGCGCCGAGTTCGGACGGATTGTTCGGGTCGGTGTTGACCATGACGATCATGAGCTTATCGGCCATGACGATTCTCCATCATTGTGGGATTGGTTAACTATATTATTAGCAGCTCAGTGTCGAACCGGTGGCGCATTATAGGCGGGTCGGAAGCGCGGCGCCAACGGTGCTTGCGGCACAAGGTCGCGAAGGGGGGCATGCCCCGCCACTGCCCGCCTTCAGCCAGGCGTGCAACTGGGCCTGCAATGCCGTGCGATGTTGCACATCGTCCGCCACCGCGCGTGCGTGCATGCGCCGGAGGCGAGCCCGGGTATCGGCGTCCTGGCGGTGGTCGGCGAGGTGATCGAGGATGACGTCCGCCTGCTCCGGCCGATTGCAGATCAGGATCATGTCGCAGCCGGCCTCCAGTGCCGCGTCGGCCCGCTCCGCGGGCGAACCCATCTGTTCGGCACCGGCCATGGCCAGGTCGTCGGAAAAGATCGCGCCCTGAAAACCGATCCGGCCGCGCAGGATGTCCTGCAGCCAGATGCGCGAGAATCCGGCCGGGCGGGCGTCGACCTCGAGGTACACCACGTGGGCCGGCATCATGCCCTCAAGGTGGCCGGCCAGCGGCCGGAACGCCTCGATGTCGCTGGCCTCGATCTCGGCCAGCGGGCGCGGGTCCTCCGGCACCGCGACATGCGAGTCGGCCGCCACTGCCCCGTGTCCGGGAAAGTGCTTGCCCACCGAGGCCATGCCGGCCACCGTCAGGCCGCGCACGAACGCAAGCCCCAGATCGGCGATCACCGCGGGATCATGATGGAACGCCCGATCGCCAATCACCTCGCTGATCTCGAGATCGCGGTCGAGGACCGGCGCGAAACTGAAGTCGATCCCCACCGCCTGCAGCTCCAGCGCCAGCAGCTCGCCCGCCCCGCGCGCCAGCTCGCGTGCCCGCGCCGGCACCTGATCGTGCAGGTGGCCGAGACTGCGCATCGGCGGGAAGCGGGTGAAGCCCTCGCGCAGACGCTGCACCCGCCCTCCTTCCTGGTCCACCGCGATCAGCAGTTCCGGGCGCAGGCGGCGCATGTCTGCGGTCAGGGCTTCGACCTGTTCCGGGCCGTGTACGTTGCGGTCGAACAGGATCACCCCGCCGGTCGCGGGGTGCTGCAGGCGTTCGCGGTCTTCCGCCTTCAGTTCGGGGCCGGACACGTCGAGCATGACCGGACCGGGCGGACGGGGATCGGGCTGGTAGCGCATGAAGGGGGCAGTCCCTTGTCAGACGGGTGTCAGAGGCGCGTCAGGATAGCGAAGCCTCGGGCAGAAAGGCGAGCGCCTTGAGCTTCTCGATACGGTCGCGCAGACGCGCCGCCTCCTCGAATTCCAGGTCGCGCGCCTTCTGGAACATCTCCTGTTCCAGGCGCTCGATCTCGCGCGCCGCATTCTGTGGCGCGTCGACGTAGTCGGCGGCCTCCTCGGCCACCTTCTTGTCCGCGCCCTTGCGCTCACCGGACTTGCGCCGGGTGCCGGGCGCGGCCTGCCCGGCCTCGAGGATGTCCGCCACGCTTTTGTGGATGCCCTCGGGGGTGATCCCGTGGGCCTCGTTGTGCTCGATCTGGCGGGCGCGGCGACGTTCGGTCTCGTCGATCGCGCGGCGCATCGAGCCGGTGATGGTGTCCGCGTACAGGATGGCCTTGCCGCGCACGTTGCGCGCCGCGCGGCCGATCGTCTGGATCAGCGAGCGGTCGGAACGCAGGAAGCCCTCCTTGTCGGCGTCGAAGATCGCCACCAGCGAGACCTCGGGCATGTCCAGGCCCTCGCGCAGCAGGTTGATCCCCACCAGCACGTCGAATTCGCCCAGACGCAGGTCGCGGATGATCTCCATGCGCTCGACCGTGTCGATGTCCGAGTGCAGGTAGCGCACCCGCACGCCGTGCTCCGACAGGTAGTCGGTCAGGTCCTCGGCCATGCGCTTGGTCAGCGTGGTGATCAGGGTCCGTTCGTCGCGCTCCACCCGGTCGCGGATCTCGGACAGGCAGTCGTCCACCTGGGAAGCCACCGGACGCACCTCCAGTTCCGGGTCCAGCAGCCCGGTGGGCCGCACCACCTGGTCGATGATGGCGCCGGCATGTTCGCGCTCGTACGGCCCCGGCGTGGCCGAGACGTGGATGGTCTGCGGCATCAGCTTCTCGAATTCCTCGAAGCGCAGCGGGCGGTTGTCCAGCGCCGACGGCAGACGGAAGCCGTACTCCACCAGGGTCTCCTTGCGCGAACGGTCGCCCTTGAACATCCCACCCACCTGCGGCACGGACACGTGGGATTCGTCGATCACCAGCAACGCATCCTCCGGCAGGTAGTCGAAAAACGTCGGCGGTGGTTCGCCCGGCGCACGTCCGGAAAGATAGCGCGAGTAGTTTTCAATCCCGTTGCAGTAGCCGATCTCCAGGATCATCTCCAGATCGAACTGGGTGCGCTGCTCCAGCCGCTGCGCCTCCACCAGGCGGTTCTCCTGGCGCAGGAGGTCCAGCCGTTCCTTCAGCTCGTCGCGGATCTGGTCCACCGCCTCCAGCAGGGTCTCGCGCGGGGTCACGTAGTGGGTCTTGGGATAGATCGTCAGGCGCGGCACCGTGTTCAGCACCTCGCCGGTCAGCGGGTCGAAATACGACAGCCGCTCGATCTCGTCGTCGAACAGCTCGACGCGCACGGCCTCCCGCTCGGATTCCGCCGGATGGATGTCGATCACCTCGCCGCGCACCCGGTAGGTCGCGCGGCGCAGCTCGGTATCGTTGCGGGTGTACTGCAGCTCCGCCAGGCGGCGCAGCAGATCGCGCTGGTCGATGCGCTCGCCCCGCTTGAGGTGCAGCACCATCGACAGATACTTGCGCGGATCGCCCAGACCGTAGATCGCCGAGACCGAAGCGACGATGATCGCATCGCGCCGCTCCAGCAGTGCACGCGTGGCCGAAAGGCGCATCTGCTCGATATGGTCGTTGATCGACGCGTCCTTCTCGATATACGTATCCGAGGACGGGACATAGGCCTCCGGCTGGTAGTAGTCGTAATACGAAACGAAATACTCCACCGCGTTATTGGGGAAGAACTCCTTGAACTCGCCGTAGAGCTGCGCGGCCAGTGTTTTGTTGGGCGCCAGCACGATCGTCGGGCGCTGCAGGTTCTCCACCACGTTGGCGATGGTGAAGGTCTTGCCCGAACCCGTCACACCCAGCAGGACCTGGTGCGCCAGGCCGTCCTCGATGCCCCGGGTCAGTTCGCGAATGGCCTGGGGCTGGTCCCCCGCCGGCTGGTATTTCGACACCACCCGGAACGTTCCGTCTTCATGTTCCGCCAACCGCTTATCCTCCGCGTCTGATTTCAGTATCATTTCGGGCCGCGAGCCGGCCGGCCACTCCGCCTGCTCGACCCCATCCACATCGAGGCAGTCCCTTGGAAATCCAGCTATCCGACCGCGTGCAGAGCATCCAGCCCTCCCCCACCCTGGCCGTGACGGCCCTGGCCGCCCGGCTGCGTGCCGAAGGCCGCGACATCGTGGGGCTGGGGGCCGGCGAGCCGGACTTCGATACGCCGGAGCATATCAAGCAGGCGGCGATTGATGCGCTTGCCCGCGGTGAGACCAAGTACACCGCGGTCGACGGCACGGCCGGTCTGAAGGACGCCATCATCCGCAAGTTTGAACGTGATAACGAGCTCACGTTCACTCCCGGGCAAATCCTGGTCTCCTCCGGCGGCAAGCAGAGCATCTTCAACCTGTGCCAGGCCCTGCTCAATCCGGGTGACGAAGTGATCGTGCCGGCCCCCTACTGGGTCTCCTACCCCGACATCGCGATGCTGGCCGGCGCACGGCCCGTCATCGTGAGCGCCTCGCAGGAACAGGGCTTCAAGCTCCGCCCCGAGGCCCTCGAAGAGGCCATCAGCGAACGCACCCGGCTGATCTTCCTCAACAGCCCCTCCAACCCCACCGGCGCGGCCTACTCACGCGGTGAACTGGAGGCTCTGGCCGAGGTCCTGCGGCGCCATCCGCAGATCGTCATCGCCACCGACGACATGTACGAACACATCCGCTTCGGCGAGACCGAGTTCGTCAACATCGTCAATGCCGCGCCGGATCTCGTCGAACGCAGCGTAGTGCTCAACGGAGTGTCCAAGGCCTACGCCATGACCGGCTGGCGCATCGGCTACGCCGGGGGGCCGGCCGACCTGATCGGCGCGATGAAGAAGATCCAGTCGCAGAGCACCTCCAACCCGACCTCCATCGCCCAGGCGGCCGCCGAAGCCGCCCTCAACGGCGACCAGACCTGCGTACGCCAGATGTGCTCGGCGTTCGCCCAGCGCGCGCGGCACGTGGTGGGCGGCCTCAACGCCATCGACGGCATCGAATGCCGCATGCCCGACGGTACCTTCTACTGCTTCCCGCGGGTCACCGGCCTGATGGAACGTGCCGGGGTCGACAGCGACGTAGCTCTGGGCGAGCGGCTGCTGGACGAGGCCGGCGTGGCCCTGGTTCCGGGCAGCGCGTTCGGCGCCCCGGGGCATCTGCGCGTGTCCTTCGCCACCAGCCTGGAGATGCTGGACAAGGCACTGGAACGCCTGCGCGAGTTCGCCTCCCGAAACGCTTGACGGACCCCGGATCGGGCTATACGATACGCGGCTAATTCCCCGGTAGCTCAGTCGGTAGAGCGGGTGACTGTTAATCACTAGGTCGGCGGTTCGAGCCCGTCCCGGGGAGCCAGATAAAATAACGACTCAGGCCAGCCTTCGGGTTGGCCTTTTTCGTTTGTGTACCCGGATTTGTACCACTTCGCGAGTCGTGTACAGGAGCGTGTACCAACGGTCGCTCTGCGGGTTACCAACGCCATCGCGGACACGGACGATGTTCCGAGCCCAAAAAAACCGCCGTAGCGGGGACGAAGGGTATCGGCGTTGGTGTGGTTCCAATGGGTCAATTCCAGGTTGACTCGCTGGTCTTGTCCCGCAGCGCGAACCCCACGCCCTGCATCCGCCCGAGCACCACGATATCGACCCCGATTCCACCCCGCCACGACCGGGCCACCAGGGCATGATGGTCTCCGCCCGCTGGCACGATGCGGCCCGGGTGGGGGAAACTGTCGGGCACTGGCGACTGTGGTGCGGGGATGAAGCATGGACGGATCCGGCGGCGAACTGCGGGGAAACCGCGCGGGTGTGGCCCGGACGCGCTGGTCGGGTCGCATGCTGCGCGTGGCGGCCTACGCCGGGATCTGGTGGATCCTGACCGAAGGCGACCCGGGCGCCTGGTGGTGGGGCCTGCCGGCGATCCTGGCGGCAGCGTGGTTCAATCCCTTCGCGCCGGGATGGACGGGTGGCTGGCGTATCCGCGGGATTATCACCTTCGTGCCGGTGTTTCTGTTCTTTTCGCTGCGCAGCGCGCTGGATGTGGCCTGGCGCGCGGTGCATCCGCGTTGCCCGCTGGAACCGGCCCTGCTGGATTATCCCTGGGCGCTGCCGGCGGGGACCCCGCGCCTGATGTTCGCCAATCTGGTCAATCTGATGCCCGGGACCCTGTGCGTGCGCATCTCGGAACAGGCGATTACGCTGCACGTGCTGGCCCGTCCCGGCCGTACTCAGGACACCCTGGAGCGTCTGGAGGGGCATGTGATGAACATGTTTCAGCCGGAATCGCCCAATGACTGATCTGTTCCCGTTCCTGGTGATCCTGCTGATGCTCAACATCGTGGTGGGGCTGATGCGGGTGCTGCGCGGGCCAACGGCCGCCGACCGCATGCTGGCCGCGGAGATGTTCGCGACCTCGGCCATTGCCATCGCGCTGCTGATGGCGGTGCTGACGCAGCGCGAGGCCCTGGTGGATCTGGCGCTGGTGTTCGCGCTGCTGTCGGCGCTGGCGGTGGTCACGTTCGTGAACCGAGCCTGGTCCGGCCGCGCCCGTTCCAGCGACGGGGGGGACCGGCCGTGAGCCTGACGGGCGTGATCGGGGGAATCCTGACGGTGGGCGGTGTGCTGTTCCTGCTGCTGGGCACGCTGGGGCTGCTGCGTTTCCCGGATGTGTATACCCGCCTGCATGCCCAGCCCAAGGCCGACAACATCGGCCTGGGCATGATCTGCCTGGGGCTGGGGGTATATTCGGGGAGTCTTGCAGTGACCCTGAAACTGCTGCTGGTGTGGCTGCTGATGCTGGTCGCCACGGCGGTGGGGGCGGGCCTGATCGCGCGCGCCGCCCTGCGCCGTGGAATCCGCCCGTGGGGGCTGTGAATGGGCGCCCTGGGTCTGGCATTCGACGGGGTTCTGGCCACGGCCCTGCTGTGGACCGCCTGGCAGGCGATCCACGCGGCTGGACTGTTCCGCGCGGTGGTCAGTTTCATGGTGTTCGGGCTGCTGATGGCGCTGGCGTGGGTGCGTCTGGAGGCGCCGGACATCGCTCTGGCCGAGGCGGCGATCGGCGCTGGCATTACCGGTGCGCTACTGCTGTCCGCGCTGGGGCGGCTGGACTGGGAGTCGGGGCGCGCGTCGGATGTGTGTCTGCGCGGGCGCGACCGGGCGTTCTGGCTGCCGATAGGCCTGTTGTTGCTGGCCGGTCTGGGCGGGGCGGCGTGGCTGCTCCCGGCCCCGGGACTGGGCGAACCGGTGGCCGCGGAACTCGGGCGCTCCGGGGTGGAAAACTCGGTCACCGCGGTCCTGCTCAATTTTCGCGCCTTCGACACCCTGCTGGAGATTGCCATTCTGCTGCTGGGCGTGGTCGTGCTGTGGTCGCTGGGTCCTACTCCCTGGCCTTCTTCGCCCGAACTGGTGTCGCCCGCCCTGCCCGCTCTGGGCCGCGTGCTGTTCCCGGCCTTCGTGCTGGTTTCGGCCTATCTGCTGTGGCGCGGCAGTCATGCGCCCGGGGGTGCCTTCCCGGCAGGTGCGGTGATGGGCGCCGGTGGCGTGCTGATGCTGCTGGCCGGCGCCCGCCCCTGGCTGTCGGGTGATGTCTACGGCCCGTGGCGCTGGGCGCTCGCGCTGGGGATGACCGCGATGCTGGGGGTGGCCTTCGCGGTGATGGTCGGGGGTCACGGGTTCTTCGAGTACCCGGTCGAGCTGGCCGGGCCGCTGATCCTGCTGCTGGAGCTGGCCGCGGGGCTGTCGATCGCGCTGCTGCTGTTTGCGCTGTATCTGGGCGGTGAACCCCCGGCCGACTGGGACACCCGGAGGCCGGCATGATCCTGTATCTGCTGCTGGCCGTCGCGCTGCTGATCATCGGCCTGCACGGGCTGTTCGTCTGTGCGCAGCTGATGCGCAAGATCCTCGCGCTGAATGTCCTGACCACCGCGGTCTTCCTGCTCCTGGTGGCGCTGGCGCATGCCGCCGAGGTGCTGGACCCCGTGCCCCACGCCATGGTGCTGACGGGCATCGTGGTGACGGTGTCGACCACGGCGGTGGCACTGGGGCTGATGGTCCGCCTGCTGGAGCGCCGTGGCGGGCCGGTGAGTGGCCACGACCGGGACTCGCGCAACCCGTGAACACCACGCTGGCCACGGCCGTGGTGGTGGGGCTGCCGCTGATGGCCGCGGCCGTCGCGTTCGCACATCCGCGCCGGGGCCGCATGGCGACGCTGGGGACCGGGCTGCTGCTGTTGCCGGTACTGGCCGTTCTGGTCCTCGAAAACCTGCGCACCGGCCCCTGGCGCCAGGATCTGGGGGGCTGGGCCGCGCCATTGGGAATCGGCTGGCAGATCGATGCCCTCGCCCTGACCCTGCTTGTTCTGACCACTATGGTCGCGCTGGCCGCGGCGATCTATCGCCTTGCCGAGCGCCGTCTGGTGCCGGACAGTCGCCAGAGACGTTATTTCTGGCCGTTGTGGCTGTTCCTGTGGGGCGGGCTCAATGCCTTGTTCCTGTCTGCCGATCTGTTCAATCTCTACGTGATCCTGGAGATGGTGGCCCTCGCCGCGGTGGCGCTGATCGCCGCCGCCGGCGGGCCGGCGCTGGCCGCGGCATGGCGCTACTTCCTCGCAACGCTGCTGGGTTCCACGCTGTATCTTCTGGGTGTCGCTCTGCTCTACGGCCAGTACGGCGCACTGGACATCGCCCTGCTGACCGGCCGGGCCGCGGAGGAACCCGTCACCCTGGCGGCCGCGGTGATGATCACTCTGGGTCTGTTGCTGAAGGGGGCGATCTTCCCGCTGCACTTCTGGCTGCCCCCGGCCCATGGCCGGGCCCATGCGGCGGTCAGTGCGGTGCTTTCCGCTGTGGTGGTGACCGCGGCGTTCTATCTGCTGGTGCGTCTGTGGTTCGGCCCGTTTGGCGGGATGCTTCCGGGGCTGCCGGCACAGCTGCTGGGCCTGCTGGGGGCGGCGGCGGTCATCTGGGGCGGTGTGCTGGCCATGCTCCAGCGCCACCTGAAGATGGTGATCGCGTATTCGACCGTCTCGCAGCTGGGCTTCGGCCTGCTGGTGTTCCCGCTGGCGGCCGCCGGGGCCCTGCCCGGCCAGGCCCATGCGGGCATGCTGATGCTGTTGCTGGCCCACGGCCTGGCCAAGGGCAGCCTGTTCCTGGCGGCGGGCTGCCTGGCGTGGCAATGGGGCAGCGACCATCTGCGCCGCATCGGCCCGCCGATGGCCGGTGGCAGCCTGCTGGCCTGGATCGCGATCGCGCTGGCGGCGGCGAGTCTGGTGGGTCTGCCGCCAAGCGGAGGCTTCGTCGCCAAGTGGTGGCTGCTGGAGTCGGCGCTGGCCGCGCGCGCCTGGCCCTGGGCGGCGGTGATCGTGCTCGGGACGTTCATCACCGCCGGATACCTGTGGCGCATCCTGCGGGATCCGTTGCGGTTGGGAAGCGATGACGCGGCCGCGGCGCCCGCGCAGGGGCCACCGCTGCCCATTCCGCTCGCCATGCCCCGGGCCGCACTGCTGCTGGCCCTGGCGGCGATCGCAAGCGGCCTGTTCGCCACGGCGCTGCGCTCGGCCTTTGCGGCCGGGGGGCTGGCCGGATGAACGCCACGCAGCTCGCACTGCTGCTGGCCGTGCTGGCGCCATGGCTGGCCCTGACCGCGCTCGCGCTCCCCGCCCTGCGTCGCCGGGCCACCATCCTGCTGCCGCTGGCGGCCCTGCCGGCGCTCTTGCTGGCCCTGGCAGGCCCCGACCCCGATGCCGGGATCGTGCTGCCCGGGCTGCTGGATCAGGCCCGTCTGGCGCTGGATGGCACGGCCCGCGCCTTTCTGTTGCCCGGCGCCCTGTTGTGGCTGCTCGCCGGGGCGTACGCCCATCGACACCCGCTGACACACCCGCTGCGGTTTGCCGTGTTCTGGCTGCTGACCCTGGCCGGCTACCTGCTGCTGGTGCTGGCGGCGGATCTGCTCACCTTTTATGCCGGCTTCGCGCTGATGACCTTCGCGGCCTACGGTCTGGTCACCCACGCCGGGTCCGCGACCGCCCTGAGGGCCGGGCGGCTCTACCTCGGACTGATGCTGATCGGCGAGGTCGCGCTGTTCACGGCGGTGGCCTGGACCACCATGCTCGCCGGTCCTGGCCATTCGCCGGATCTCGCCGGGCTGGGTGCGGAGATGGAACCGGCCGCCGCCCTGCTGTTCGCGATCGGCTTCGGCCTGAAGCTCGGCGCGCCGGGGCTGCATGCCTGGCTGCCCCGGGCCCACGCGGTGGCCCCGGTGCCGGCCAGCGCGGTGCTGAGCGGGGTAATGATCAAGGTCGGCGCCCTGGGGGCATGGCGACTGCTGGAAGGCGGTCTTGAGATCCCCGGGCACGGCGACCTGATCCTGACCGCGCTGGGCCTCACGGGCACCTTTTATGCCGTGGCCGCGGGTCTGCGCCAGTCCGAACCCAAGACCATCCTCGCCTGGTCCAGCGTCAGTCAGATGGGCCTGGTGGTCGCCCTGCTCGGCATGGGCGCGGCCGGGACGTCGCCGGGAGCGCCACCGGCGGCGGTCTGGGCGGGCCTGGCGGTGATGCTCGCTCATCACGGCCTGGCCAAGGGGGCGCTGTTCCTCGGGACCGGGCTGCTGGCGACGGCGGCGGATCGCTTCACCCGGAGGACGATACTGCTCGGTCTGGCGCTGGCCGGGGCCGCGCTCGCGGCCGCCCCGCTCTCCGGCGGCGCCCTGGCCAAGGCCGCCCTTACAAACGGAATGCCCGGCTGGCTGGCGGGGCTGACCGGCACCGCCACCGCCCTGCTGATGCTGCATTTCCTGCGGCACACGGCCAGCGACACCCCGGAGTCCGACTTGAAGCCGACGACCGGCGCCGCCGTTGGCATCAGGGGCATGACACCCTGGTTGCTGACCCTCGTTGCGGGGCTGCTGTTGCCCTGGTGGTTAGCGGATACCTCCCTGCGCGAATACGCCCTCACTGCATCGGCCATCGGGGACGGCGTCTGGCCGCTGTTGCTCGCCGGGATCCTGGCAGGCGGGGCATGGTGGCAGCGATCCCGATGGCCCGGGATCGGCCGGGTCGCGGCGCGGCCCCCCGAACCCGACCGAAGCGCCCCGCGCACCCTGCCCGGCATGGCCCGGCTGGCCCACTGGTGGACCCTGACGGAACGCCAGCTCCATCGCTGGCCGGTCATCGGGCGCGTGGCCACCACCATGATCCTGCTGCTGGCGCTCGCGCTGGCCTTTTCGGCGACTCCGGCGCTGTTCGCCTGCAAGCAGGCTCCTGCAGATGCGGGAGCAGGTGTGGGAGCGGCCATGGCCGCGAACGGACGGGTGCTTGTCCGGGACGAACTCCCCGGAACCCTTGCGGCCGGATGCCCCGAGCGCGGCCGTCAGGCAGAATGCGCGGGACGATTCCGGACGAAGGCAGGCGCATGAACGAGCAACAGTTGCGCGAGGCGGTGATCGACACGGCGCTGGAGACCAACCGGCGCGGACTCAATCAGGGGACCTCGGGCAATGTCAGCGTCCGCTGTGGCGACGGCCTGCTGATCACCCCTTCCGGCGTGGCCTACGAGGACCTGGCGCCGGAGGATCTGGTGTACATGGATGCCGACGGACACTGGCCGGCGCACCAGAAGCCTTCCAGCGAATGGCACTTCCACCGCGCGATCCTGCAGCAACGCGAAGACATCCATGCAGTGGTGCACGTGCATTCGGTCTACGCCAGCGTGGTCGCGATCCAGCAGCGCGACATCCCGCCGCTGCATTACATGATCGCGGCCGCCGGCGGCGATTCCATCCGCTGTGCCCCGTATGCCACCTTCGGGACACCGGAACTCTCGCGACATGCGCTTGCCGCACTGGAGGACCGCTACGCCTGTCTGCTGGCGAATCACGGGATGATCGCCACCGGCCCGGACCTCGCACGCGCGCTGTGGCTCACCGAGGAGGTCGAACTGCTGGCGCAACAGTACGTGCTGAGCCTGTCCATCGGTGGCCCCGCCCTGCTGGATGCCGCGGAAATGCAGCGCGTGCGGGAGGCCTTCAAGCAGTACGGCCCGCGGCGGGAGGCGACCCCGAGCGGATCCGGACAGGAACCGGACGAACCCTGAGACGGCGTGACGCGCCCCGGGCTCGCCCGGTCTATTCTTTCGTTTTCACCCCTGCGAGCAGAGAGATTGCACCATGGCCAGCGGCACCCGTTTTTCGGTGGGCGAGATCGTCCATCACCTCAAGTATGATTACCGCGGCGTCATCGTGGATGTCGACCCGGTCTACAACGGCTCGGACGAATGGTACGAGACGGTCGCGAAGAGCCGGCCGCCCAAGGACCAGCCGTGGTACCACGTGCTGGTGGATGGCTACACCCACAGCACCTATGTGGCCGAGCGTCATCTGGAAAGCGACACCTCGGGCGAACAGATCGATCACCCGGACCTGGGCAAGTTCTTCGACCGTTTCATGAACGGGCGTTACAGTCGCGAAAACCAGACCCGGACACACTGAGGACACCATGAGCCAGGACAACCGCCGCTCGCGCGTGGTCACCGAAGGGCCACGCCGCACACCCAATCGCGCCATGCTGCGCGCCGTCGGGTTCGGAGACGACGACTTCCAGCGTCCCATCGTCGGGATCGCCAACGCGCACAGTACGATTACCCCCTGCAACACGGGGATCGGCGCGCTTGCCGAACGCGCGGAACGAGCGGTGCGTCAGGCCGGCGGCATGCCCCAGACCTTCGGCACCATCACCATCTCCGACGGCATCTCCATGGGCACACCGGGGATGAAATACTCGCTGGTCTCGCGCGAGGTGATCGCCGACGCGATCGAAACCGTGGTCAACGGGCAGAGCATGGACGGGGTGCTGGCCACCGGGGGATGTGACAAGAACATGCCCGGGGCGATGATCGCGCTCGCCCGCCTCAACGTGCCGGCCATCTTCGTCTATGGCGGCACCATCAAGCCCGGCCATTACAAGGGCCAGGAACTGACCATTGTCAGTGCCTTCGAGGCCGTGGGACAGCACGGCGCCGGTCGGCTGTCCGACGAGGACCTGCAGGGGGTGGAGCGCAACGCCTGTCCCGGCGCGGGTTCCTGCGGGGGCATGTACACCGCGAATACCATGTCCTCAGCCTTTGAGGCGCTGGGGATGAGCCTGCCGGGATCCTCGACCCAGGCCGCCGAGGATCCGGAAAAAGGCGAGTCCGCGGCGCGCTCCGGCGAGGTCCTGCTGGAGGCGATCCATGCCGATCGCAAGCCGCGCGACATCCTCACCCGGCCGGCCTTCGAGAATGCCCTCGCGGTGGTCATGGCCCTGGGCGGATCCACCAACGCGGTGCTGCACCTGCTGGCGATCGCGCATGCCGCCGAGGTGCCCCTGGATCTGGACGATGTCGAACGGATTCGCCGCCGCACCCCGGTCCTGTGCGATCTCAAGCCCTCCGGGCGTTACGTGACCACGGCCTTCCATCAGGCCGGCGGCACCCCGCTGGTGATGCGCCTGCTGCTGGACGCCGGCCTCCTGCACGGGGAGTGCCTGACGATCACCGGCGAGACCCTGGCGGAAACCCTTCGCGATGCGCCCGCCGCCCCGCCGGCGGAGGCCGCAGACATGGTTCGCACCCCGGCCGACCCGCTCTATCCACAGGGCCACCTGGCGATCCTCAAGGGCAGTCTGGCCCCCGAGGGGGGCGTGGCCAAGGTGACCGGCCTCAAGCGGCGCAGTATTCGCGGACCCGCCCGCGTCTTCGACTCCGAGGAGGCCTGCCTGGATGCGATTCTCGCCGGATCGATCCGCGAAGGGGACGTGATCGTCATTCGTTATGAAGGTCCGCGCGGCGGGCCCGGGATGCGCGAGATGCTGGCCCCCACCGCGGCGCTGATCGGTGCCGGTCTGGGAGATGCGGTGGGCCTCGTCACTGACGGGCGATTCTCCGGTGGCACCTACGGCATGGTCGTGGGTCATGTCGCGCCCGAGGCGGCCGCGGGTGGCCCGATTGCCCTGGTGAAAGAAGGTGACACGATCGTGATCGATGCCGACCACAACCAGCTGGATCTCGAGATTGCCTCCGAGGAACTGGAACGTCGGCGGGCGGCCTGGCATGCCCCGGAGCCCCCGGTGGCCCGCGGCGTGCTTGCCAAATACGCGCGCACGGTGGGCTCGGCCAGCCGCGGCGCCGTGACCGACGACTTCTGAGCCGGACCGGCGCACCCTCCGCATGACCCATCCTGATCCGCGCTCGCCGCGCTTCAGCATGATGCCTCCGGTGATCGGTTTCCTGCTGGTCACCAACGTCCTGCTGTTCCTGGCCATGCCCGCGCTGGGCAACTGGCTGATGGCCCATTTCGCCCTGTGGCCGATCGGCACCCCGTCCACCATCATGCAGGACGGCTCGATGATGCGCGTGCCGGATTTCCAGCTCTGGCAGCTGGTGACCTATGGCTTCCTGCATGGCGGGCCGCTGCACCTGTTCGTCAACATGTTCGTGGTATGGATGCTGGGCGTTCAGGTCGAGAATTCATGGGGTTCGCGCATGTTCGCGACCTATTTTCTGATCTGTGTGATCGGGGCCGGTCTGGTGCAGCTGGTGGTCACTGCAGGGGGCAACGGTGATGCCATCTACCCCACCGTGGGGGCCTCCGGCGGGGTGTTCGGGGTGCTGCTGGCATTCGGGATGATGTTCCCCAACCAGCGCCTGTTCCTGATCTTCCTGCCGATTCCGATCAAGGCCAAGTACTTCGTGATCGGTTACGGCATCCTCGAGCTCTATCTGGGGGTATCCGGGACCATGTCGGGGATCGCCCATTTCGCGCATCTGGGCGGCATGGTGGTGGGGCTGCTGATGATCCAGTACTGGCGCGGGCGGTTGCCGGTTCGGCCCCGGCATCGGCGGCTTTGGTGGTGAGCGCCGGGCCCGGACGCGTCAGCTGTCCGTCCGCGTGCGCAGGTATTCGCGGAAATCGTCCTTGAGTTCGGGGTGGTCGAGGGCGAACTCGACCGTGGCCTCGAGATAGCCCAGCTTGCTACCGCAGTCGAAACGCCGCCCGGAGAACTCCCAGGCCGTCACGCGTTCCTCCTCGCGCAGGCGATCGATGGCATCGGTCAGCTGGATCTCGCCGCCGGCCCCGGGTTCCTGCCGTTCCAGCAGATCGAAGATCCGCGGCGTCAGCACATAGCGCCCGACCACGGCTACGTTCGACGGTGCAAAGGCCGGATCGGGCTTTTCCACGATGCCCTTCACGTCCCAGCTGCGGGGACCGGTGCGTTCCGGATCGATGATGCCGTACTGATGGGTTCGGTCTTCGGGCACCTCTTCTACCCCCAGCACGCTGCAGCCATGGCCGTTGTACTGCTCCACCATCTGTGCGGTGGCCCCGCCATCCACGGCCTCGATCAGGTCATCCGCGAGGATCACGGCGAACGGTTCCTCCCGCACCACGGGGCGCGCACAGGCGACCGCATGCCCCAGCCCCAGGGCTTCGGCCTGGCGCAGGTACACGCAGGTGACGTTCGATGGGACGATGTTGCGGATGCGTTCGAGGAGCTCGGTCTTGCCCCGCTCCTCCAGCTCGTTCTCCAGCTCGTAGGCCTTGTCGAAATGATCGGGGATGGCGCGCTTGTTGCGTCCGGTGACGAACACCAGGGTGTCGATCCCCGCCGCGACGGCCTCTTCGGCGGCATACTGGATCAGTGGCTTGTCCACTACCGGGAGCATTTCCTTGGGGTTGGCCTTGGTCGCCGGCAGAAAGCGCGTCCCCATGCCGGCCACGGGAAAGACCGCGGTACGGATTCGTTTGCTCTTTTCGGTCATGTGCCCTCCGGGCTGCGGGGCATGGCCGCACAATGGCGGTCATGCCCCGGCCGCTCTCCCTATTCCAGTTCAATCCGATCCAGATTCATTTCCACCGTCCGTTCGCCAATGCCGGACACCTCGGTCAGGGCCTGCACGGATTCGAAATCCCCGTGTTCTTCCCGATGTTCGAGGATGGCACGCGCCGTGACCTCACCGACATTGCTCAGGGTGACCAGCTCCTCCAGCGGTGCCGAATTGACGTTGACGGGCACCTGTTCGCCGGCAGTGACCGCCGAGCCGAGGCTCAGCCCCAGCGCCATGGCGGGCAGCAACACCCGGGCGGAACGGAACATGGATACAGTACGGGTCATGGTGAACCTCCTTGTTTTTTCAATGGTGGCGAGCGCCATCTCCCGTGCGCTCACCATGGATCCTAGCCCGATCACTGCGTCGGGGAAACCCCCTGCATGCGTCCCGCGATCGTCCGCATCGCCGCGGCGGGATCCTGCGCACGGGTGATCGGCCGGCCCACCACAATGGCACTGGCGCCGGCCTCCAGGGCCCGTTCCGGCGTCATTACCCGTTTCTGGTCGTCGTCCCCGGCCGTTTCCAGGCGAATCCCGGGCGTCACCAGCCTGGGTGCCGCCCCCAGCTCCTCGCGCAGCATCGCCGCTTCGCGTGCTGAACAGACCAGCCCGTCCAGCCCCGCCTGCTCCACCGCCAGGCGCCCCAGGCGCATGACCTGGCCATCCGGGGTGTCGTGCACGCCGGTCTCCTCCAGGGTCGCCCGGTCACTGGAGGTCAGCACCGTTACGGCCAGCAGGGCCGTCCGTTCATTGACCTCGCGGACCGCGTCACGGGCCGCCCGCATCATCGCCAGGCCGCCGGAAGCGTGCAGGTTCACCAGCCACACATCCATGCGGGCCGCCGCGCGACAGGCGGCGGCAACCGTGTTGGGGATGTCGTGAAACTTGAGGTCCAGGAAAACCCGGAAGCCGAGCGCGTGCAGGCGTTCGACCAGGTCCGGTCCGGCGACCACGAACAGCTCGAAACCCACCTTCAGCGCACACTGGTGCGGGTCCAGGCCGCGGGCAAAGCCCAGCGCCTCGTCGCCGGAGGCGAAGTCCAGGGCGACGATCAGCCGCGGCTCCTGGAGGTTCGGGGTTTCCGTTACCGGGTCCATTCAGTGGTTCTCCTCGCGAATCAGCGCCGCTTCGGCGTCTTCAGTGTTCTGATCGATATCGAAATCCAGCCCCCGCAGGGTGTCCCAGCGCCGGCAGCTGGGGCATTGCCAGACATGGCCGCGGCCCTGGTAGCCGCAGTTGGTGCATTGATACAGGTGCTGACTGCGCAGCTGGTCCGACAACGCCTTCTCGAAGGCCGTAAACTCGCTTACGTAGCTCTGCACCGCGGGCAGCACCTTCATCCAGCGCACCGCCTCCAGCAGCCCCGAGGTGGGTACCGGGCGCTGGGCCAGGATGACCCCCAGCTCGTGCAGCGCCCGGTCCATGCGTCCGGTCCGTCGATACAGCCGCATCAGCGCGATCCGCGCCATGGTCACGCCGCGGGTCTCGGCGAGGTCGGTCAGTACTTGTTCCAGCGCCGCCAGACGATGCTCGCCCGGCAGGGCCTGATGCAGCTGCTCCAGCCGCGGGACCAGCAACGGTGCCAGCCGCGGCGTGCGGGCCACTGCATCACTGCCGTAATCGATGGCCTCGCGAATGCGTCCCTCGCGTTCGGCGATTTCCGATTTCAGCAGCAGGGCCCGCGACAGACCCGGTACCAGGGCTTCGGCCTGGCCTGCCCGCTCGGAGGCCTCGGCCAGGTCATTGCGTTCCAGCGCCTCGCTCGCCAGTTCGCAATGGTAATGCGCAACCCGCAGGGGTTCCTGTGGCGAGCCCTCGGCGCGCAGCCGGTTGCCGACCTCGATCGCCTTGTCCCACTCGCGCTGCGTCTCGTACACGTGCCGCAGGCCTTCCAGTGCCTCGGAGGCCTGGTTCGGCGAATTCATCAATTCGCGGAACACCCCCTCGGCCCGATCGAGCACCCCCGCCAGCAGGAAGTCCTGGCCCAGTTCGCACAGCGCCTGTGCCCGCTGGGCATCGGTCAGCGCCGGGCGCGCCACCAGGTTCTGGTGAATGCGGATCGCGCGGTCCACCTCGCCCCGCCGCCGGAACAGGCGCCCCAGGATCACATGGGTTTCAAAGGTTTCATGGTCGACCTCGACCATCTCGATGAAGGTCTGCAGGGCGTCGTCGGTACGATCGTCCAGCAGGTATCGTACGCCCTGGAGATAGCGGTCCAGCGCGGGATCGCGGGTTTCTTCCTCCTCGGGAACCCCTCGGCGCGCGGCCCACCAGCCACTGGCGGCGGCAACCGGCAACAGCAGCCAGAACCAGTCCTCAATCATTCCGGTTCAGTAGAAATCCCGCATCGGCGCGGTCCGCAGCTGTTCTACCTCGACCCGCAGCGCACGGTTCTCATCCCGTAGCCGGTCGATCTTGCGTTGCAGACGCCGCAGCCTGAGCCAGAAGATCAGGGATGCAATCAGTACACCCGCCAGGGCGCTCAGGCCCAGGAGCACGATCAAGGGGGCCTCGAGGGTGAGACCGGGGAGATGGAGGGTGGCGGCGCCCTCGTTGAACACCACCAGGATCCCGATGCCGGAGGAGATCAGGATCAGGGCCACGAATGCGACCCAGTGCCGCAGCCGGGACTTTCCGTGCTCGGCCATTCGTCGTATCCGCCTACTGGTCCTTTTGCGCGCCGGCATTGACGCGTTCCCGCAATTCCTTGCCGGGCTTGAAGTGAGGGACATATTTGCCGGGCAGGGCCACGCCCTCACCGGTCTTGGGATTCCGCCCCATGCGCGGGGGCCGGAAATGCAGCGCAAAGCTGCCGAATCCGCGAATTTCCACCCGCTCGCCACTGGCCAGTGCCTGACTCATCCGCTCCAGCAGGGCCTTGACGCTCAGTTCGACGTCGCGTGGCGGAAGGTGCGGTGATTTGCGGGCAAGATTGTCGATCAATTCCGATTTGGTCATCTGGCACTCGCAGCAAAGGGGGAGGAAAGACAAAAAAAGGCCCGCACCCGCGGTTACGACGCGGATGCGGGCGGTGGAACGGGGCTTAGTCGTTCTTGCCCATCTGTTCCTTCAGCAGGTCGCCCAGCGAGGTGGTGGCGCCGCCGCCCTGCCCGTATTCGGACACGGCTTCGGCCTCCTCGGCACGATCCTTCGCCTTGATGGACAGGCTGATTGCACGGGTCTTCTTGTCTACACCCATGAACTTGGCCTCGACCTCGTCGCCGACGTTGAGCACGGTGCGCGCGTCTTCCACACGGTCCTGCGAGATGTCGGCAGCGCGCAGGATCCCGTCGATGCCGTCGGCCAGCTCGATCACCGCGGCCTTGGCGTCCACTTCCTTGACCGTACCCTTCACGATGCTGCCCTTGCTGTGTTCCGCCACGAAATTGGCGAACGGGTCGCGGTCCAGCTGCTTCAGGCCCAGGGAGATGCGCTCGCGCTCCGGATCCACGGACAGGACCACGGCCTCGACCTCGTCACCCTTCTTGAAGTTGCGGATGGCCTCTTCGCCCGACTCGCTCCAGGACAGATCCGACAGGTGGATCAGGCCGTCGATGCCGCCTTCCAGGCCAACGAACACGCCGAAATCGGTGATCGACTTGATCTGGCCACGGACCTTCTCGCCACGGTTGTGGTTGGCGGCGAAGTCGTCCCACGGGTTGGACTGGCACTGCTTCATGCCCAGCGAGATACGGCGGCGCTCTTCGTCCAGGTCCAGGATCATCACCTCGACCTCGTCGCCGATGGCCACGACCTTGCCCGGGTTCACGTTCTTGTTGGTCCAGTCCATTTCGGAAACGTGCACCAGGCCTTCCACGCCGTCTTCGATTTCGACGAAGCAGCCGTAGTCGGTGATGTTGGTGACCTTGCCGAAGATGCGGGTGCCGGTCGGGTAACGCCGGGTGATGTTCTCCCACGGATCCTCGCCCAGCTGCTTCAGGCCCAGCGAGACACGCATGCGCTCGCGGTCGAACTTGAGCACCTTGACTTCGACTTCCTGGCCGATTTCAACGACATCGGACGGATGCTTGACGCGCTTCCAGGCCATGTCGGTGATGTGGAGCAGGCCGTCGATGCCGCCCAGATCCAGGAACGCACCGTAGTCGGTGAGGTTCTTGACGATACCCTTGACCTGCGCACCTTCCTGCAGGTTCTTGAGCAGTTCCTCGCGCTCGGCGCTGTATTCCTGCTCGACCACGGCGCGGCGCGAGACGACCACGTTGTTGCGACGGCGGTCCAGCTTGATGAGCTTGAACTCGAGCTCCTTGCCTTCCAGATACGCGGTATCGCGCACCGGACGGACATCCACGAGTGAACCCGGCAGGAACGCACGGATGTCGCCCAGTTCGACGGTGTAGCCGCCCTTGACCTTGCCGGAGATCTTGCCGGTGACATATTCCTCGTCTTCCATAGCCCGTTCGAGGCGATCCCAGGCCTTGGCACGCTTGGCCTTCTCGCGAGACATGCGGGTCTCGCCGAAGCCGTCTTCCGGGGTTTCCAGGGCAACTTCCACGACATCGCCCACGGCGACTTCGAGTTCCCCTTCGTCGTTCATGAACTGCTCGGTGGGGATGACCCCCTCGGACTTCAGGCCCGCGTTCACCACGACGACTTCCGGATTCACCTCAATGACGGTGGCACTGAGGATGGCACCCGGCTGCATCTGGGTGTAGGCCATGCTCTCTTCGAGCAGTTGCGCGAAACTTTCACTCATGGATTTAAAAACCTGTTAAATTAAATGCGGTTACAGAAACTTCCTGAAACCGGTTTCAAGTGTTTTCGATCCCGCTGCCCGGGGTTTCGTCGGCAGGGGGGCGGTCTTCCGGGAGTACGTCCCGCAGGCGCTCCAGGATGAGATCGACCACAGCGACGATGTCCAGATCCGTGGTATCCAGGACCCAGGCATCCTCGGCCGGCTTGAGCGGCGCCACGCTGCGTTCGCGGTCGCGACGGTCGCGTTCTTCCATCTCTTCCCGAAGATCTTCAAGGCTAGCACTAAGTCCTTGTTCCAGCAACTGCAGTTGGCGACGCCGCGCACGTTCCTCGGCACTCGCATCGAGAAAGATCTTCAGATCCGCGTCCGGGAACACGATGGTCCCCATGTCGCGCCCGTCGGCGACCAGGCCCGGCGGCACCGCGAAATCGCGCTGGCGCTGCAGCAGTGCCTCGCGGACGGCGGGAATGGCTGCTGCACGCGAGGCGTCGTTGCCTGCCTGCTCGGTGCGCAGCTCCTCGTCCACGGGGTCGCCTTCCAGCAGGGTCGTGACCCGTGTGGCATCGCGGTCGATTTCAAAGCGCACGTCCAGCGCCTGAGCCAGAGCCGGGACGGCCGCCGCGTCGTCCGGCTCCACACCCTGCCGGCGTGCGGCCAGGCCCACCAGGCGGTACAGGGCGCCGCTGTCGAGCAGGTGCCAGCCCATGGCCGCCGCGATGCGCATGCAGACGGTACCCTTGCCTGCGCCGCCGGGACCGTCGATGGTCAGTACCGGTGTCATCGGGCCTCCAGATGCAGTCCGGTCTGCCGCGCCAGGTCGGCGAAGTCGGGGAACGACGTCGCGACGTTGCGGCAATCGTGAATGGTGACGGGCGCGTCGGCGCGCAGTGCAGCCATGGCGAAGGCCATGGCGATGCGGTGATCTCCGTGGCTCTGGATCTTGCCACCGTGGAAGCCGTCGCCCCCCTGAATGCGGATGCCGTCCGGCCGAACCTCGCAGTCGACGCCGAGGGCCGCGAGGCCGTCGGCCATCACCTGGATGCGGTCGCTTTCCTTGACGCGCAATTCCTCGGCGCCGGTCAGCACGGTCTCGCCGTGCGCACAGGCGGCGGCGATGAAGATGGCCGGGAATTCATCGATGGCCAGCGGCACCTGATCCTCCGGGATCTCGATCCCGCGCAGCTCGTGCGACAGCACCTCGATGTCGGCCACCGGCTCGCCGCTGACCTCGCGCAGATCCAGCAGACGAATATCGGCGCCCATGCGGCGGAGGATCTCGATCACACCGGTACGGGTCGGATTGACCCCGACGTGGCGGAGGATCACGTGGGAACCCGGCGCGATCGACGCCCCGACCATGAAAAAGGCGGCCGACGAGATGTCCGCGGGCACGTCCACGTCGCCACCGCGCAGGCGCCCGCCGTCGGCCACGCAAGCCGTGGCCCCGTCGCGTTCCACTTCGATGCCGAAGCCTTCCAGCATGCGTTCGGTATGATCACGGGTTGGCGCGGGTTCGGTCACGCAGGTGCGGCCCTCGGCCCACAGGCCGGCGAGGAGCAGTGCGGACTTGACCTGGGCCGAGGCGACCTCGAGGGCGTATTGCGTGCCCTGCAGCGGCTTTCCGCCCCGCACCCGCAACGGCGGGGTGCCGCCTTCGGCGGTGTCGATCTGCGCGCCCATGCGCGCCAGTGGCTCGGTGACCCGGCGCATGGGCCGACGCGACAGGGAGGTGTCTCCGGTGAGCTCGCTGTCGAACGCCTGCCCGGCGAGCACACCGCACAAAAGTCGCATGGCGGTACCCGAATTGCCCATGTCCAGCGGACCATCGGGCGCACGCAGGCCGTGCATCCCGACCCCCTCGATGATGACCTCGCCCGGCCCTTCGCGGCGGATGGGGACACCCATCGCGCGAAACGCTTCCAGGGTAGCGAGGCAGTCCTCCCCTTCGAGGAAGCCGGTCACGTGGGTGGTGCCTTCGGCCAGCGCCCCCAGCATGATCGCCCGATGCGAAATCGACTTGTCGCCGGCGACCCGCAGGGTCCCGCTGAGGACGCCGCCGGGTTGAACGGTCAGGGTATCCATCGGTCAGGTATCCAGTTGAGCTCGGGCGGGATCACAGAAACGATCCCGCGTGGTCTTGGCGTGGGTGAATTCCTGCTCCAGGCGCTGCCCGTCGCCCTGCTCGATCGCCTGCCGCAGGGATTCGAGATCGGCCTGGTAACGTTCGATCACCTCCAGGATGGAGGGCCCGTTGGCAAGACAGATGTCGCGCCAGACGACCGGGTCGCTGGAGGCAATGCGGGTGAAGTCCCGAAAACCGCCCGCAGCATAATGGAAGATCTCGTCGCGGTCGCTCATCTTCGACAGCGACGCCACCAGGGTAAAGGCCAGCACGTGCGGGAGGTGGCTGGTGGCTGCCAGCACGTGATCGTGATGCGCCGGCGTCATGAATTCGACCCGCGCGCCGGCGGTCTGCCACATCGCGGTCACGCGGTTGGTCGCCATTACGCTGGTGGCGTCGGCCGGCGTCAGGATCACCAGCCGTTCGCGGAACAGTTCGGGAAAGGCGGCCGCCACCCCGCTCTGCTCGGTGCCCGCGATCGGATGCCCGGGGACGAACTGCCGCGGAACCTCGCCGAACCCCCGCGCCAGGGCCTCCAGCACCGCCTGTTTGCTGCTGCCCACGTCGGTCAGCGGCGCATCCTCCGGCCAGATCCCGGCGAGCGATGCCGCCAGCCCTTCCATGGCCCCCAGCGGTACGGCCAGCACACCCATGTCGGCCCCCCGGGCGGCCTCGGCGGGATCGGTGGTCCATTCGTCGATCACACCCAGGCGTTCGGCCTCGCGCAGATTGTCCGGATTGCGCGAACAGCCCACGACCGTCCCCACCTCCCCGGCCACGCGCAGCGCCAGCGCCAGCGAACCGCCGATCAGGCCGACTCCGAAAATGACCAGCCGGTCGATCATGCAAGGGCCTCGCGCAGGGCAGCCAGGAATCGTTCGTTATCCTCCGCGTTCGAGACCGTGACGCGCAGATGCCCGGGCAGCCCGTAGTTTTCCACCGGCCGGGCAATGACCCCACGCCGCTGCAGGCGGTCATGTACCGCGTTGACGTCGGTGCCGGTGTCGAAGGTAATGAAATTGCCGACCGAAGGGATGACCCGCAGGCCCATGGCCCGGAGTTCGCGATCCAGCTGCACCAGGCCTTCCCGGTTGACCGCCACCGAGTGCCGGATGTGGTCGCTGTCCTCGAGCGCGGCCAGACCGGCCGCCTGAGCGACCGCGTTCACGTTGAACGGCTGACGCACGCGGTTGAGCATGTCGGCCACCGGCGCCGAACTCACGGCATAGCCCAGGCGCAGCCCCGCCAGCCCCTGGATCTTGGAAAAGGTCCGGGTGACGACCACGTTGGGATAGCGGTCCAGCCAGCGCGTGGCATCCGGATAACCGTCTTCTTCCACGTATTCGGCATACGCCTCGTCGATTACGACCACCGTCTGCGGTGGCATCGCCGCCACGAAGGCCTCCAGCGCCTGCGCATCCACCCAGGTACCGGTCGGGTTGTTCGGGTTCGCCACGAACACCACCGCGGCGTCGTCATCCACCCGGGCGCGCATCGCATCCAGATCGTGCCCGAACGGCTGGCGGGCATCGTCCGCCGACACGGCCGGGACCACGCGCGCCTCGGCCCCGGTGGCCTGCGTCACCAGCGGGTACACCGCGAAGGCGTGGGCGGAAAACACCGACGCCCGCCCCGGCGCCAGCCAGGTCCGCGCGATCAGCTCCAGCACTTCGTTGGAGCCGTTGCCCAGGGTGATCTGCGCCGGATCCACTCCATGACGCGCGGCCAGCGCCGCCTTCAGCTCGAACGCATTGCCGTCGGGGTAGACATGGGCCTCGCCCAGCACGCCCCGGGCCGCCTCCACGGCGCGCGGCGACGGGCCCAGCGGGTTTTCGTTGGAGGCGAGCTTGACCGCCTCGCTGATGCCCAGCTCGCGTTCCAGCTCGGACACCGGCTTGCCCGGCTGATACGGCTGCAGTCCCTGCACGCCGGACACGGCCCGGGCGGCCGGACCCGGCCCGGGGGCTGCGGATTCGGAAGGATTCGTTGCCATGGATGCCTCTCAGGTTGCGGCCCGGGGGTAGCTGCCCAGGATCTTCACCGTGTCGGCGGTCTCCCTCAGCTGTTCCAGGCACCCGGCGATTTCCGGGTCCTCCTGGTGTCCCAGCAGGTCGAGGAAGAACACGTAGGTCCACTGCGCACAGCGCGAGGGACGGGATTCGATGCGCGTGAGGCTGATGCCGGCCTCGGCGATCGGCTTCAGCAACGCGTACAGCGAGCCCGGCCGGTTGGCCGTGCTCAGCATGATCGACGTACGGTCCGCGCCGCTGGGACGGGTGGTGGCCGTGCCGATGATCAGGAACCGGGTGGTATTGTCGGCGCGGTCCTCCACGTGCTCCACCTGCACCGGAACCCCGTAGTGCTCCGCCGCCACGCGCGACGCAATCGCCGCCGCGGACCCATTCCCGGCCGCCAGTTCCGCCGCGCGGGCGTTGCTGGCCACCGCATGACGCTCGGCGTGTGGCAGCCAGGTATCCAGCCACTCACGGCACTGCGCCAGGGCCTGGGCGTGGGCCAGTACCTGGCGGACCTCGCCGAGATCGGCACTCTGCGACAGCAGGTGATGGTGGATCGGCGTCACGACCTCGCCGCAGATCTGCAGCGACGAGTCCATGAAGCAGTCCACCGTATGCGTGACCACGCCCTCGGAACTGTTCTCGATCGGAACCACGCCGAACTGCGCCCGCCCGGTTTCCACCGCGCCGAACACGGCGTCGATGGACGCCAGCGGCGTGGTCGTGACCGCATGGCCGAAATGCTTGCGCGCGGCCAGGTGGGTGAAGGTCCCCTCCGGCCCCAGATAAGCCACCGTGAGTGGGTGCTCCAGGGCCAGACATTCGGACATGATCTCCCGGAACAGCCGGACGATTACGTCATCCGCCAGCGGCCCCGGATTTTCCTCCCGCACCCGACGCAGGATCTCGGCTTCGCGTTCCGGCCGGTAGAACACCGGCTCCTCGCCGTTGTCGCGCTTGACCCGCGCGACCGATTCCGCGCAGCGGGCCCGCTCGCTGAGCAGGGCCAGCAGCTCGCCGTCGATCGCATCGATCCGCGCGCGCAGCGACGCGAGGGACTCCCCTTCGCTCACGACCTAGAGCACCCGCGCCCGCAGTACACCGTCGATGCCATATAGCGCATCCAGCGTGCTCGGACTGGGATGTCCGTCCACGTCCAGCATGGTGTAGGCGATGTCCCCGCGCGAGTCATTCATCAGATGCAGGATATTGATGTCGGATTCACCGATGACATGCGAGATCTGCGCCACACGGTCCGGCAGGTTGCGGTTGACCACTGCGATGCGCGCCTGCCCCTTGCGCTCCAGCACCAGGGTCGGCAGGTTCACCGAATTGACGACGTTGCCGTTCTCGAGATAGTCACGCAGCTGATCGGCGATCATCACCGCGCAGTTCTCTTCCGACTCGGTGGTCGACGCGCCCAGGTGCGGCAGCGTGATCACCCGCGGGTGATCCAGCAGCCCGGGGACCGGGAAGTCGGTCACGTAGGCGTGCAGGTGGCCCTCGTTCAGGGCCTCGCCCACCGCTTCGTCGTCCACGATCCCGTCACGGGCCATGTTCAGCACCATCGCGCCGGGGTTCATCGAGCGGATGCGCTCGGCATTGACCAGGTTCTGCGTGTTCTCGGTCAGCGGGACATGCACGGTGACCGCGTCGGCGCCCTCCAGCGCCGCGTCCACCGACCGCGCACGTTCGATGTCCGAGGCCATCTGCCAGGCGCTCTCGACGGTGATCTTGGGGTCGAAGCCGACCACCTCCATGCCCATGGAGCGGGCGGCGTTGGCGACCTTCACCCCGATCGCGCCCAGCCCGAGGACGGCCAGCCGCCGCCCGGGCAGTTCGAAGCCACTGAAGCGTTTCTTGCCCTGCTCCACCGCCTCGGTGAAGCTGGAGTCGTCCGGATCCAGGGACTGCACATAACCCGCCGCGGGGACCAGATTGCGAGCCCCGAGCAGCAGCCCCGCGATCACCAGCTCCTTGACCGCGTTGGCGTTGGCCCCCGGGGCGTTGAACACCGCAACCCCGCGCTCGGTGAGATCCTGCACGGGGATGTTGTTCACCCCGCTGCCGGCGCGCCCCACGGCCAGCACCGAATCCGGGATGGTCTCCCCGTGCAGGTCATGCGAACGCAGCATGATCGCATCCGGGTCTTCCAGACCGGAGGCGACTTCGTAGGTTTCGCGCGGGAAGCGTTCCAGCCCCCGCAGCGCAATGTTGTTGTAGGTCTTGACGCGGTACATCACGACCTCCTTTTCAGGCGTGGCGTTCCTCGAAATCCGCCATGAATTCGATCAGGGCGTCGACGGCCTCTTCAGGCACTGCGTTGTAGATGCTCGCGCGCATGCCGCCCACCGAGCGGTGGCCCTTCAGCGAGGACAGACCGGCCGCGTCGGCTTCCTTCAGGAACGGACCGTCGAGGCTGTCGTCGGCGAGGATGAACGGCACGTTCATCCACGAACGCGCACTCGGCTCCACCGGGTTGCGATAGAACGCCGAGTTGTCGATGAAACGATAGAGCTTGTCTGCCTTGCGCTGGTTGATCTCGGCCATCTTTTCCAGCCCGCCCTGTTCCAGCAGCCATTCGAAGACCAGGCCGGCGAAATACCAGCCGAAGGTCGGCGGGGTGTTGTACATGGAGTCGTTGTCGGCCTGCAGCTTCCAGTCCAGGACGGCGGGTACCTGGCCCTTATCGCGTTCCAGCAGGTCCTTGCGCACGATCACCACGGTCACGCCGGCCGGACCGATGTTCTTCTGGGCGCCGGCGTAGATCACGCCGAACTTCGAGACATCGATCGGACGCGACAGGATGGTGGAGGACATGTCCGCCACCAGCGGCTTGTCGCCCACGTCGGGCACCTCGTGGAATTCCACCCCGCCGATGGTCTCGTTCGGCGTGTAGTGCACGTAGGCGGCGTTCGGATCGAGTTTCCAGGTCGAACGCTCGGGGATGGACGCATAGCCCTCGGCCTGGGAACTGGCGACGATGTTCACCGGGCCGACCTTCTGCGCTTCCTTGATCGCCTTTCCGGACCAGGCCCCGGTATCGATGTAGTCCATCGGCTGGCCACCCGGCTGCAGGTTCATCGGGATCGCGGAAAACTGCCCGGTCGCCCCGCCCTGCAGGAACAGCACCGCGTAGTCGTCGGGGATGCCCATCAGCTTGCGCAGATCGGCTTCCGCCTTTTCAGCGACTTCCATGAAGGGTTTGCCGCGATGACTCATCTCCATCACGGACATCCCGGCACCGTGGAAGTCCAGCATCTCGTCGCGTGCCCGTTCCAGCACCGCCTGCGGCAGGGCCGCGGGGCCGGCGCTGAAGTTCCAGATTCGGCTCATTCTTCATCTCCCTTTTCGCTGGGTTCGCGGCCGCCCTGCGGCTCGTCCTCGTGCGTTTCCGGGGCGGCCGACTGTTGATTCTCCGTGTCGGCTTCCGCGTCAGTGTCGTCCTCGTCGCCGGCGAAGCGCGCCACCCGTGCCAGTTCCACCAGCTGTTCGCCGGAATCCAGACGGATCAGGCGTACGCCCTGGGTGTTGCGGCCGATCAGCGGAATCTCTTCCACCGGCATGCGCACCAGCGTGCCGCCATTGGTGATCAGCATCGCCTCGTCGTCTTCCTGCACCCGGGCGGCCCCTACCAGAGGGCCGTTGCGCCCTTCGGTCTGGATCGCGATCACGCCCTGGCCGCCGCGTCGGTGAACCGGGAACTCGTCGAAGCGGGTGCGCTTGCCGTAGCCATTCTCGGTGGCAAACAGCGCCGCGCCTTCGTCCACGTTGAGCAGTGCGATCACCCGCTGGTCGTCGTCCATGCGCACGCCACGCACCCCGCAGGCCGTGCGGCCCATGGCGCGCACGTCGGTCTCGGAGAAGCGCACCGCCTTGCCCGCGGTGGTCACCAGCATCACGTCCTGGCTGCCGTCGGTCAGCGATACGTCCACCAGGTGATCGCCCTCGCGCAGATCCACGGCGATGATGCCGCTGGCGCGCCGTCGCGAGAAGTCCGTCAGCGGGGTCTTCTTGACCGTGCCCTGGGCGGTAACCATGAACACGTAATGATCCGGATCGTAGCTCCGCACCGGGAGGATCGCATTGATGCGCTCGTCGGATTCGAGAGGCAACAGATTGACGATGGGCTTGCCCCTGGATGCGCGCGAGCCCTGTGGCAGCTCGTAGACCTTCAGCCAGTACACCCGGCCGCGGCTGGAGAAACACAGCACCGTATCGTGGGTGTTGGCCACCAGCAGACGGTCGATGAAGTCCTCTTCCTTGAAGCTGGCCGCCGCCTTGCCGCGGCCGCCGCGGCGCTGCGCGCGGTAGTCGGCCACCGGCTGGTACTTCACGTAACCGGCGTGCGACAGCGTGACGACCACGTCCTCCTCGCCGATCAGATCCTCCAGCGTCAGGTTGGCCTGCTGCTCGCGGATCTCGCTCATGCGGTCGTCGCCGAAGCGCTCGGCCACGCCCAGCAGCTCGCCACGGATCTCCTGCTGCAGGCGTTCGGGCGAGCCGAGAATGTCCAGCAGGTCCTCGATGGTATCCAGCAGCTGGCGATATTCGTCGACGATCTTGTCCTGTTCCAGCCCGGTCAGGCGGTGCAGGCGCAGGTCGAGGATCGCCTGGGCCTGGGTCTCGGACAGGCGGTAACCGTCCTCGCCCATGCCGAATTCGGCTTCCAGGTCTTCCGGGCGCGAGGCCGCAGCCCCGGCGCGGTCGAGCATCCCTTCCACCATGCCCGGCGGCCAGCTGCGCGCCAGCAGTCCGGCCTTCGCCTCGGCCGGATTGGGTGCGTTGCGGATCAGTTCGATCACCGGATCGATGTTGGCCAGCGCGATCGCCAGCCCTTCCAGTACATGGGCCCGCTCGCGTGCCTTGCGCAGATCAAAGATGGTGCGGCGGGTCACCACCTCGCGGCGGTGGCGCAGGAACGCCTCGAGGATCTGCCGCAGGTTCAGCACCTTCGGCTGGCCGTCGACCAGCGCCACCAGGTTGATGCCGAACACGTTCTGCATCTGGGTGTGCATGTACAGGTGGTTGAGCACCACCTCGCTCATCTCGCCGCGCTTGAGCTCGATGACCAGGCGCATGCCGTCCTTGTCGGACTCGTCGCGCAGCTCGGAGATGCCCTCGATGCGCTTTTCCTTGACCAGCTCGGCGATCTTCTCGGTCAGGCGCGCCTTGTTCACCTGGTACGGCAGCTCGGTGACCACGATGGCCTCGCGCTGCCCGCCTTCCAGCGGCTCCACGTGCGAACGCGCACGGATCACCGCCCGACCGCGCCCGGTGCGGTAGGCCTCGCGGATCCCCTCGACGCCGTTGATGATCCCGGCGGTGGGGAAATCCGGGCCCGGCAGGTACTGCATCAGGCCGTCGATATCGATCTCGGGGTGGTCGATCAGCGCCACGCAGGCATTGATGACCTCGCGCAGGTTGTGCGGCGGGATGTTGGTCGCCATGCCCACGGCGATCCCGGAGGAGCCGTTCACCAGCAGGTTGGGGAACTTCGCGGGCAGGACCGAGGGTTCCTGTTCGGAACCGTCGTAGTTGTCGACGAAATCGACCGTTTCCTTGTCGATGTCGGCCAGCAGTTCCGTGGCGATGCGTGCCATCCGCACTTCGGTATAGCGCATCGCGGCCGGCGAATCGCCGTCGATCGAGCCGAAGTTGCCCTGCCCGTCGGCCAGCATGTAGCGCATCGAGAACGACTGCGCCATGCGGACGATGGCGTCGTAGACGGCCGAGTCGCCGTGCGGGTGGTATTTACCGATCACGTCACCGACCACGCGGGCCGATTTCTTGTACGGCTTGTTCCAGTCGTTGCCCAGTTCGCGCATGGCGTAGAGCACACGACGATGGACGGGCTTGAGGCCGTCGCGCACATCGGGGAGCGCGCGTCCCACGATCACGCTCATCGCGTAATCGAGGTAGGACTGCTGCATCTCGTCTTCGAGATTGACCGGGAAGATTTCCTTGGCGAATTCAGCCATCGATGGGTCACGCCGTCCGTTAGAACAAGCCCGCGATCATACCATATTCCCCCGCCGGAGGAGCCCTGCCGGGGCGGTCAGGTTCCCTCGTGAACGCCTCGCGGTTCGGGGGTATCTTTGGGGTCCGGCCGCCACGCCGCCAGGCGTTCGGCGTCGGGGTTCTCGACCACTCCCCGCTCGGTCACGATGGCGTCGATCAGCCCGGCGGGAGTGACATCGAATGCCGGGTTGTAGGCGGCGGCCCCGGCGGCTGCCAGGGGCTGGCCCGCGAGCGTCAGTACTTCACCGGCATCGCGCTGTTCGATCGGGATGGCATCGCCGGCGGGGGTTGCATAATCGATGGTGGCGACCGGAGCGGCGACCATGAAACGCACGCCGTGCGCTCGCGCCAGCAATGCCAGCCCGTACGTACCGATCTTGTTGGCGGTGTCGCCATTGGCCGCAATGCGATCCGCGCCCACCACCACGCAGCCGACCTCGCCGCTCTGCAGCAGCCGCGCCGCGGCGCCTTCGCACAGCAGGGTCACCGGAATCCCGTCATGCACCAGCTCCCAGGCCGTAAGCCGGCTGCCCTGCATCCAGGGACGGGTCTCGTCGGCGTAGACCCCGGTGATGCGCCCGTGGTCCCAGGCGGCCCGAATCACTCCCAGCGCGGTGCCGTAGCCCCCGGTCGCCAGGGAACCGGTGTTGCAATGGGTCAGCACGGCGCGGCCCGGTTCGATCAGCGCGGCGCCATGGGCCCCGAGCTCGCGGTTGCCGGCGATGTCGGCTTCCAGCATCGCCATGGCTTCCTCGCGCGTCGCGGTCAGCGCGGCCCGGGCGCTTGCGGCGGCCGCGACCACCGCCTGCATCCGGTCCAGCGCCCAGAACAGGTTCACGGCGGTGGGTCGTGCCCCCCGCAGGGTCGCGATGTCGGCGCCCACGCGCTCGCGCCAGTCCCCGGCCTGCAGCGCCCGATGGCAGGCCAGCACCACCCCGAACGCCGCGGTGATGCCGATCGCCGGTGCCCCGCGCACCACCATCTCGCGGATCGCGTCCGCCACCGCCGGGGCATCATCCAGGGGCAGGAAGGTTTCCTCCGCGGGCAGACGGCGCTGGTCCAGCAGCCACAGACGGTCGTCGGCAAAGCGGACGGGGCGAATCGTATCGGAAGCAAAATCGTTCATCCGCCCAGTCTAGGGAAACACTGATCAATGTACACACTCGCGTTGGCACCCCGGGTTTTCCGAGACAAGGCGCGTCGTGCAGCGGGTAGTGGTTCTACCGGCAAGGGCCGCAACGCAGGATCGGGGAACCCGGGGTGCCAACCCCGAAGGGGCTCGGCCGCCCGTTGTTATCAAAAACGGGCGCGCGCACGGCGTTGCGGCTCCCTTGTGCAGAATGACTGCACGGCGGTCGCCGCGCCTTGTACGCACGCAAAAGCGACTCGAGCGCGAGCGTGTACATTGATCAGGGTTTCCCTGGCTTGGAGTGACATGGATTGCCTCGGTCCTTCAGGGGTGCGGCCGTTGCCAGAACCGGCGACGTTCGTTCCGCCAACCCGCTCCCGCCTCCCAGGTGGTTCCGGCCCGCAGGCGCAGGGCCCCGTCCGTGGCCGTGGCACGCAGGCCCACGGGCCCCGGCCTGTCGGGACCGTCGGGCATCGTGCCCGCTACCCAGCGGGTGGGTGCCCGCACCCCCGCCCGCCCCTCTCCGTCGTCGACGGCCTTCGTGGGTTCGGCGGTCACCAGCAGGCGTGCCTGCAGGTCCTCGTCGGGCGTTTCGTGGCCCAGCACCGCCGCACCGAGTCCGCGCAACCCGCCGGTCAGCAACAATGCGCCACCGGCGGTCTCGATCCGCAGCACGCAACTGGCGGCGCGCGAGGCGTCCCAGCCGCGTGGTGGATGCAGGACGCGAAACACCACCCCGTCCCGTTGCCACTGCTGCCCGGCCCGGCAGGCCCGATAGACCGGACCGGACTCGCGGATCCGTCGGGGATGTCGCTCGTCACGGTGCAGCACCCGTTCGACCTCCACGGCCGCGGTCATGGCCTGCAGTGCGGCGGCGCGCGACCCGCTGTCGTCAAGCAGCCCGTCGGCCACGATGACCCGGTCGACCCGGTTTCGCTGGCGTGCCCGCAGCGCAGGCAGCAAGGCCGATTCCACGTCGCGGGCACGCCCCGGCCCGTAGACCACCACGTGGTTGCGGGTCTCCAGCAACACCACCGCCTCGTGCCCGGTATCCAGCAATTCCGCCCGCAGCTCGCCGTGGGACAGGTCCGGGCGCAGGGGCAAGCCCAGCGGCAGGGCCGCCAGCAGCACCCAGGGGGCCATCCGGCGACGTCCGGGCAGGAGCAGAAGAATTACCGCCAGGCCGGCGAGCAGGGCCGCCGCCAGCGGAACGCCCCGTTCGGCCACCGCGGCCGGCAGGTCGGCCAGGGCCTGCAGCAGCGTGACCAGCAGCCCCAGCACCGCATCGCCGAGCCACAACGGCGGGCCGCCCAGGGGCGGCCACAGCATGGCCAGTCCGGCCCCTGTCAGCAGTGCCGGGAGCACCACAAAGGAGATCAACGGGACGGCAACGATGTTGGCCAGCGGCGCGATCCACGATCCCAGCTGGAACCATGCCAGCGCCAGCGGCAGCATGGCGAGCGCCAGCAGCACCTGGATCGCCATGGCTTCGCGCAGCCCGGGGCGAGCGCGGCGCCCCTGAAGCAGGCCGAGGATCACCGCCACGGCACCAAACGAGAACCAGAAGCCCGGCGCCAGTACGCCGGGCGGGTCACGGATCAGGATGATGAGCGCTGCCAGCACCAGCGCCCGCCACGGGGCTCCGCCCCGCCCCAGCAGCAACGCGGCCAGCACCGCCAGCAGCATCAGCAGAGCGCGCTGGGTGGGGATGCTGAAACCCGCCAGCGCCGCATATCCCAGCGCGGCCAGGGCCGCCGCGGTGGCCGCCAGCACGCGGCGGGGCCAGCGTTCCCGTACGCCGGCCACATGACGCCAGAGCAGCGTGGCCAGCAGGGCTGAGAACCCCGCCACCAGGCCCACGTGCAACCCCGAGATCGCCATCAGGTGATTGGTGCCGGTCTGCAGGAAGGCGGTCCATTCGGCATCCGTCATGCCGCTGCGCTCGCCGATCACCAGCGCCTGCACCAGTCCCGGGTGGCGCAGTTCCGGAGCGGCGGCCTGCAGGCGGTCCCGGAGCGTGGCGCGCTGTCGGTGCAGGGCTCCGCGCAGGCCCCCCGGGGCCGTGTCATCGACCGCGTGACGCAGGTCAGCGGCCGAGACGTTCAGGCGACCATGGAGGCCTGAGCGATAGAACCACGCCTCACGGTCGAAGCCGGCACGATTGGCACGGCCCTGCGGTGGATACAGGCGGCCCTTCAGGCGCAGCACGTCCCCGGCCTCGACATCCGCCCGCGGGGGATAGACCGAGACCTCCAGCCGGCGCGGTGGGTCGCCATGCGTCGCCAGATGGAATCGCGAGCTCCGTTCGCCGTGGCGCGGCAGGTCCACGACCCGGCCACTCAGCGTGGACTCCGGTTCGACCTGCGTCACCACCCGGTCCAGCCAGGTCGTGGCATGAACGGTTCCCAGCAGCAGCCCCGCGAGGCTCCCCGCCAGGACCGCGGACAGTGCCACCGGACGGCGCGTTATCATGGAAGCGACCAGAGTGGTGGCGAGCGCCACGAAGATCCACGGTGGCGGCAGGGCCGGCAGCTGGTGCACCAGCCACAGAACGGCCACAAAACCCGCGGCGAAGGGAATCATGTCCGCCCCGGCATTGTCCGCGGGGCATCCACGGGGTAGGGTCCACCTGCCCCAGGCGGTGACGCGCAAGGCCGGCAGGAGTCGAACCCGAGACCATGGCCCGACACATCATCAAGAAGCTGTTCCCCGGCATGGATCGCCTGCGGGGACACCGTGCGCTGGCCCCGCTGGGGCCACGCCTGCGCTCGCCGGATCTGTGGCATCTCAACCGCCGCTCCGTGGCCGGTGCTTTTGCCGTGGGGCTGTTCGTGGCCTTCCTGCCACTACCGATGCAGATGCTGATCGCGGGGGCGATCGCCATTCTGGCCCGGGTCAACCTGCCCATCTCGGTCATCCTGGTGTGGATTTCCAACCCGGTGACCATGCCCCCAATGTTGTATACGGCCTATACCGTGGGCCGCAAGCTCCTGGGCGAAGAACGGCGCGAATTCAGCACCGAGATCACCTGGGAATGGTTCGCCACCGAGATGCTGACGGTATGGAAGCCGTTGACGACCGGGTCACTGGTACTGGGCGCGGTGGCAGGCCTGGCCGGCTATCTGCTGGTGCGAGGTCTCTGGCGCCTGAACGTGATCCAGCGCGTGCGCCATCGGCGCTATCTCGCACGCCAGCGGCGCGAGCGCGAGGCCGAGCTGCGCGAGGTCTTCTCCCGCACCCCGGTGGATCCGGAAGCCCCGCGGGAATCACGCGAGACGAAGGCCGCCGAACCGGAAGCGGACTCCCGGGCTTCCGGCACTCGTTCCGACGGCGACGACCATTCGCGCCCGCATTGACCCGGCGTACCGCCGTGCTCAGTCGCCGTTGCCCTGCAGGTGTCCCTTGACCAGGTGAACCGAACGGTCCATCTGCGCGGCCAGCGTGGTGTCGTGGGTCACCAGGGCCAGCGCCGTGCCCGTGGCGCGGTTCATTTCCCGCAGCAGCGCGAACACGTGCTGTGCCCGTTCCTGGTCGAGATTGCCGGTGGGCTCGTCCGCGAGGATCGCCGAGGGTCGTGTCACCAGCGCCCGGGCAATGGCGACGCGCTGCCGCTCGCCACCGGAAAGCTCCGCGGGCTTGTGCTCCGCACGATCACCCAGATCCACCTGTTCCAGCCAGTGCAACGCCTCGCGACGTGCCTGCGGCCCCGAAGTCCGGCGGATCAGCAGCGGCATGGCGACATTTTCCGCCGCCGTCAGCTCGGGCAGGAGATGGTGGAACTGGTACACGAAGCCCAGATGGCGGTTGCGCAGGCGCCCGCGACGGGCCTCGCTCATCCCGGACCAGGGCGTGCCCAGCAGCCGGACTTCGCCGGCGGTCGGACGGTCCAGGCCGCCGAGCAGATGCAGGAGCGTGCTCTTGCCGCTGCCGGAGGCGCCGATGATTGCCACCAGCGCACCGGGCTCCAGGGTAAAATCCACCCCGCCGAGCACGGTCACGTCCAGCTTGCCGTCGCGAAAGCGGCGTTCCAGACCCCGCGCCTCCAGCACCGTTGCATGCACGTCGTGATCAGTCATGGCGCAGCGCCTCCGCCGGCTGAGTCCGTGCCGCGCGCCAGGCCGGGAACAGGGTCGCCAGCACGGTCAGCAGGAACGCCACCCCGCCCACGCGCAGCACATCCGCGGGATCCAGTTCCGATGGCAGATCGCTGATGTAATAGACATCGGCGGACAGGAATTCGACCCCGGTCACCTGTTCGATGAACGGCACGACCACGTCGATGTTGAGCGCCAGCGCAACACCCGCCGCCGTCCCCAGAAGGATCCCGAACAGACCGATCACCATCCCCTGAACCACGAATACCGCCATGATGCCGGAGGGTGGCATCCCGAGGGTGCGCAGGATCGCGATATCGCCCTGTTTGTCGGTGACCAGCATGATCAGCGTGGAAACGATGTTGAAGGCCGCCACGGCGACGATCAGCGACAGGATGATGAACATCACCATCTTCTCGATCTGGATCGCCCGGAACAGATTCGCATGCTGCCGGGTCCAGTCGGAGATGAAATAGGCGCCGTTGAGTTCGCGCGTCAGGTCCTGAGCGATCCGGCCCGCCTGCATCATGTCGTCCACGCGCAGGCGCAGCCCGGAGACATCCTCGCCGGTGCGGAACACCGCGCGGGCGTCGTCCAGATGGATGAAGGCCGTACCCCGGTCGTATTCATACATGCCGACCTCGAACAGCCCGACCACCTCGAAGCGCCGCATGCGCGGCATCACCCCGGCGGGAGACACGCTCGCCTGCGGGGCCATCAGAATCAGCGATTCACCCACCCGCACCTGCAGTTCCGCGGCCAGCTCGCGGCCCAGTATGATGCGGTAGGCGCCGCCTTCGAGCTGTTCCAGCGCCCCCTCCTCCATGTGCTCGCCGATCGGCGCCACTTCCAGCTCCAGTGCCGGATCCACACCCCGGATCATGCCGCCGGAAATCCGGTTGCGTGCACTCAGCATGGCCTCGCGCTGGACGTAGGGGGCCGCGGCCTGCACGCGTTCGTCGGCGGCGAGCACGCGCTCCTTCACGCTTTCCCAGTCCGCCAGGGCCCGTCGGCTCTCCTCCAGTGTGGCGTGCGACGCCATGCCGAGGATCCGCTCGCGCAGCTCCTTCTCGAAGCCGTTCATCACCGACAGCACCGTGATCAGCGCCATCACGCCCAGGATCAGGCCAAGGATCGAGACCACGGAGATGAACGAAATAAAGTGATTGCGACGTTTGGCGCGCGTGTAGCGCAGGCCGATCGCAACGGACAGGGGTCGGAACATTCGGCAAGAATGCCAGAACTGCGAACGTCCGCCCATACCCCGGAGAAACACTGATTGATGTACACGCTCGCGCCGGGCACCCCCGGGTTTTCCGGGACAAGGCGCGGATGCACAAAATGCCGTATTCCCCTACTATAAGTGCGAGCCAGCCCGGTCCGACCCGGGACCCACATCCAGACGGAGACATGGCCATGCCAGGGAAACGCGTTGCCTCCCGATCCCCGATCCACCGTGCGTCCGGAGTGCTTGTCGCCCTCCTTCTCGCTGGCGGCGCGGGGCTTGCCGGAACCGCCCAGGCCGACATCCTGCGGCTCGAGGACGGTTCGTTCACCATCAAGGAACGCGAGAGCGTGCCAACTCGCGGGCAGACCAAGGAAACGGTACGCGGCCGTTACGGCGAGCCGGCAACCCGGCACCCGACCGTGGGCGAGCCACCGATCACCCGCTGGGACTACGACAGTTTTTCGGTGGTGTTCGAGGATCGCTGGGTGATCCACACCATCGTGCACGGCAACGACGACTGACGCCGCCTTGGAAACCGGACACGAAAATATCCGCCGGCTGCCGGCGGAATGGGAGCCGCATGCGGGTATTCAGCTGACCTGGCCGCATGCGGACAGCGACTGGGCCGACAGCCTGGAGGAGGTCGAGCCGGTGTTCGCCCGACTTGCGGCCACCATCAGCCAGTACGAACCGGTCCTGATCGTGGCCCGCGATCCCGAACATATCGAGTCGTTTTCCGGGCTGCTGGTGGAAGCCGGTATCCGCAGCGACCGTCTGTGGTTCGCGCTCGCCGATTCCAACGACACCTGGGCGCGCGATCACGGCCCGATCACGGTGTATCACCAGGGCCGGCCACATCTGCTGGACTTCACCTTCAATGGCTGGGGCGGCAAATATCCGGCCGACCGGGACGATGCGATCACCGCCGCCCTCGCCGCGCAGGGGGTCTTCGGCACCAGCCCGGTGGAAGATGTCCCCCTGGTGCTGGAGGGGGGCAGCATCGAGAGTGACGGTCAGGGCACCCTGCTGGTGACCCGCTCCTGCCTGCGCCACGCCGGTCGCAATCCGGAGCTCGACGATGCAACCATCGAGGCCGCGTTGCGCCAGCACCTGGGCGCCCGGCGGATCCTCTGGCTGGAGCACGGCCATCTGGAAGGCGATGACACCGATGGCCACATCGACACCCTGGCGCGCTTCTGCGCCCCGGACACCATCGCTTACCAGCACTGCGACGACCCCGAAGACCCGCACTACGCGGAACTGGCGGCGATGGAGCGACAACTCGAGGCACTGCATCAGGCCTCGGGTGAGCCCTACCACCTGATCCCCCTGCCCTGGCCGCGGCCTCTGGAGCATGCCGGCCGGCGCCTGCCGGCCACCTACGCCAATTTCGTTCTGCTCAACGGCGCGGTGCTGGTGCCGGCGCACGATGATCCGGCCGATGCCGTGGCCCGCGAGCGTCTGGCCGAGGCCTTTCCCGGACGGGACATCCTGCTGCTGGACGCCCGTGCGGTACTGCGTCAGGGTGGCAGCCTGCACTGTCTGACCATGCATTATCCGCGGGGCGCCCTCGGCATCCCGGAGGAAGACGAAGCCGCCAACGCATGACCGCCGCCCCCCGTCCCGAACGCCGGGCGCCCCTGCAGGGCGCGCTGGTCCAGCACCGTGATGCCGGCAGCGTCGACGCCAACCTTCAGGCCACCGAGGACGCGGTGGCGGAGGCCGCGGCCGGTGGCGCACGGCTGGTCGTGCTGGCCGAGCTGCACACCGGCCCCTACTTCTGCCAGACCGAGGACGCCGCGACCTTTGATCGCGCCGAGCCGATCCCCGGCCCCTCCACCCGCCGCCTCGGCGAGATCGCCCGGCGCCACGGCGTGGTGCTGGTGGGGTCGCTGTTCGAGCGCCGCGCACCCGGCCTCTACCACAACACCGCGGTGGTGCTGGAAAGCGACGGGCGCCTGGTGGGCACGTACCGCAAGATGCACATCCCCGACGATCCGGGCTATTACGAGAAGTTCTACTTTACCCCCGGCGATACCGGCTTCAGGCCGATCGATACTTCCGTCGGCCGGCTGGGCGTGCTCGTCTGCTGGGACCAGTGGTACCCCGAAGCGGCCCGGATCATGGCCCTGTCCGGGGCCGAGGTACTGATCTACCCCACGGCCATTGGCTGGGATCCGGAGGATACTCCGGACGAACGCAAACGCCAGCGCGAGGCCTGGATCACGGTTCAGCGCGGGCACGCGGTGGCCAACGGTCTGCCGCTCGTCGCGTGCAATCGCACCGGGCACGAACGCGATCCGTCGGGCGCGTCTGCCGGCGCCCATTTCTGGGGCGGCAGCTTTGTGGCCGGCCCGCAGGGCGAATTCCTCGCCCGCGCCGGCGAGCACGCGCCCGAGGTCCTGGCGTTTACCCTGGACATCGCCCGTGTGGACACCGTCCGGCGGATGTGGCCGTTCCTGCGGGACCGGCGGATCGACGCCTACGATCCCATCCTGAAGCGCTACATCGACCCGGAATCGTAAGCGCGGAATCCGTATAATGCCGCGTCCGCCATTCCGGAAGCTTCACACCGCATGTCCGAAGAACTGCGCAACCCCCTGAATCCCGGCCGCCTTCCCCGCTCCGGGTTCGAGACCTGGACCGGCCTGGGACCGAGCGCCAGCACGCTGGCACTGGCGCGGGCCGCCGCGGATTTCCCGCACCCGCTGCTGGTGATCACGGAATCCAACGAGGCCGCGGACCAGTGGGAGGAGGAGTGGTCGTTCTTCACCGCCGGGCAGGACATCCCCCTGCTGCGCCTGCCCGACTGGGAGACCCTGCCGTTCGATGTGTTCTCGCCCCACGAGGACATCATCTCCGAGCGGCTGCGCACCCTGTACCGCCTGCCCGGACTGGAGCACGGCATCATCCTGATGCCGGTCGCCACCCTGATGCAGCGCCTGCCCCCGCGCCAGTGGCTGGCGGAACAGGGCATCGCGCTGCACAAGGGTCAGCGTCTCGACCGCATGCAGCTGCGCGAGGACCTGGTTCAGGCGGGCTACAACCCGGTACAGCAGGTGATCAGCCACGGCGAATTCGCGGTGCGCGGGGAGATCCTGGATCTGTTTCCGATGGGGGCGGAACAACCGGTGCGCATCGAGTTCCTCGACGACGAGATCGACTCGCTGCGCCACTTCGACCCGGAATCCCAGCGCTCCACCGAGACCACCGAGCGCCTCGAGATCCTGCCCAGCCACGAATTTCCGCTGCATGAAGAGGCGATCCGCGAGTTCCGCAGCCGCTACCGCACGCGCTTCGAGGGCGACCCCGGCAAGCACCCGATCTACCGCGACATCTCCGAGGGTCTGGTGCCGCCGGGCATCGAGTCCTACCTGCCGCTGTTCTTCGAGACCCTGGACACGGTGTTCGACTACTGCCCGCAGGCCCGCGTGGTGCAGGTGGGCGACATCGCCACCGCGGCCGGACAGTTCGCCGACGAGGTCTTCCAGCGCTATGACCAGCTGCGTCATCAGGTGGACCGCCCCCTGCTGCCGCCGGACGAGCTGTACCTGAACCCCGAAGCACTGGCCGGGGCACTGGGGGACGCTTCGGGGCTCGCGCTGGGCGCACAGCCTGCGCCACTGCCCGCCGGGCGCGGACGCGAGGTGGGCTTCCGGTGCGAGGACCCGCCCGACATGGCCCTGGAGCCCGCCAGCGACACTCCGGCGCGCCGGCTGCAGGACGTGCTCTCCGGGGGCCCGCGTGTGCTGGTGACCACCGAGTCCGCCGGACGCCGCGAGGCCCTGCTGACCCTGCTGCGGGATCATGGCCTGGACCATCACGCGGTGGCTGGCTGGGAGGATTTCCTCGCGAGCGAACCGGGGCTGCACGTAACCGTCGGTACGCTGGCGGCAGGATTCCGGCTGCCGGATGACCGTATCGTGGTCCCCGAATCCGCCCTGATGGGCGAGCGCGCACGCCAGACGCGGCGGCGGGCGCGCCCGACCCGCGATGCGGACGCGGTGATCCAGAACCTCTCCGACCTGACCATCGGCGCCCCGGTGGTGCACGAGGAACAGGGCGTGGGCCGCTACCTGGGCCTGCAGACCATGGAGATCAATGGTCAGCCTTCCGAATTCCTGACCCTCGAGTATGCCGACGGCGCAAAGCTCTACGTGCCGGTCTCCTCGCTGCATCTGATCAGCCGTTACGCCGGGGCCGATGCCGAACACGCCCCGCTGCACCGGCTCGGCAGCGAGCAATGGAGCAAGGCCCGGCGCAAGGCCGCGGAGAAGGCGCGTGACGTGGCCGCGGAGCTGCTGGATATCCATGCCCGCCGGGCCGCGACGCAGGGCACGGTGTTCGAGACCGAGACCCCCGAATATCACGCCTTCGCCGCCGGTTTCCCGTTCGAGGAGACCCTCGACCAGCAGCAGGCGATCGATGCGGTGCTGTCCGACATGGCCGCCGACCAGCCGATGGACCGGGTGATCTGCGGCGATGTGGGCTTCGGCAAGACCGAAGTGGCGATGCGTGCCGCCTTCGTCGCGGTGCAGAACCACAAGCAGGTGGTGGTGCTGGTGCCCACTACCCTGCTCGCGCAGCAGCACCACCAGAACTTCATCGACCGCTTCGCCGACTGGCCGGTGCAGATCGAATCGCTGTCGCGGTTCCGCTCGGCCAAACAGCAGGAAGCCGTGCTCGAGGGCCTGCGCGAAGGGAAGGTCGACATCGTCATCGGCACTCACAAGCTGCTGCAGAAGGACCTGAAGATCGACAATCTCGGGCTGGTGATCGTCGATGAGGAGCAGCGCTTCGGCGTGCGCCACAAGGAGGCCCTGAAGAAGCTGCGCGCTCAGGTGGACATGCTGACCATGACCGCCACCCCGATACCGCGCACGCTCAACATGGCGCTGGCCGGGCTGCGTGACCTGTCGGTCATCACCACCCCGCCGCGCGAGCGTCTGGCGGTGAAGACCTTCGTCAACGAATGGAACGACGCGGTCATCCAGGAGGCCTGCCTGCGCGAGATCCGGCGCGGCGGACAGGTGTACTTCGTTCACAACGAGGTCAACACCATCGACAAGACCGCCGCGCAGGTGCGTGAACTGCTGCCCGGGGCGCGGGTCGGCGTGGCGCATGGCCAGATGCGCGAGAGCGAGCTGGAACAGGTGATGCTCGATTTCTATCACCGTCGCTACAACATCCTGGTCTGCTCCACCATCATCGAGACCGGGATCGACGTGCCCACTGCCAACACCATCGTGATGAACCGCGCCGACAAGCTGGGTCTGGCGCAGATGCACCAGCTGCGCGGGCGCGTCGGCCGCTCGCATCACCGCGCCTACGCCTATCTCCTGACCCCGCCGTGGAAGAGCCTCAGCGCGGACGCGAAGAAGCGCCTCGAGGCGATCGCCTCGCTGGAAGACCTGGGAGTCGGCTTTACCCTCGCTTCACACGACCTGGAGATCCGCGGTGCCGGCGAGCTGCTGGGTGACGAGCAGAGCGGGCAGATCACCGAGGTCGGCTTCAACATGTACAACGACCTGCTCAACCGCGCGGTGAGCGCGCTGCGCTCCGGCAAGATGCCCGAGCTGGAGGCCCCCGAGCCAACCGGGACCGAGGTCGAGCTGGGAATGCCGGCGCTGCTCCCGGACGAATACGTCCCCGACGTGCATACCCGGCTGATCCTGTACAAGCGGATCAGCAACGCCGATTCCGAGGACGCCCTGCGTGATCTGGAAGTGGAGCTGGTCGACCGCTTCGGCCTGCTGCCGGATCCGGCGCGCACCCTGTTCGCGGCGGCACGCCTGCGTTTGCGCCTGACCCCCCTGGGCATCCGCAAGCTGGAGATGGGGCCGGCCGGCGGTCGCCTGGTCTTTGGAACGGATCCCGATCTGGACATCGGGGCCCTGGTGGAACTGGTGCAGTCGGACCCGCAGGGGTATCGTCTGGACGGACAGAAGGCCTTCCACTTCCATGGCAGCATGGAGACGCTGGAAGCCCGAACCGAGGCGGTTCACCGCCTGTTGAACACCATCAGCCGCAACCAGGAGGCGGCCTGAATGTCACGCAAACATCGCGAGTCCCCGACGACCGACGTCCGGTCCGGTCCGCACAGCCCCGGTCGGCGCCGGCTGCTGGGCACGCTGGTGGCCCTGCCCTGGCTGGCGCCCGCCGGCCCGGCGCTGGCCCAGGTCGGGCGTGAGTACCGCATCGAGCTGGTGATCTTCCAGCACCTGACCGAAGAAGGCCGCCGGTTACTGGAAACCACGGGGGCCGCGTTGCAGCCATCGCCGGGATCCGGCCCGATCGGCGAAGGGACCTACCGGCATTCGCGCCAGGGCTTCGACCTTGGCCATGTGGTCCGGCGCATCGAGGACGATCGCGACAGCCGCCTGATAGCCACCCTCGCCTGGGACCAGCGCGGCCGGGACCATGCCTCCACGCCGTGGCTGACGGTACGTGAGGGGCGCCCGCTCGACCGCCGCACGCCGCTGTACGACGATCGCGGTCCGGCCTCGCCGATCCTGCAGGAACCGGCAGAGGAACGTCACGAACTCGAAGGCCGTTTGCGGGTCTGGGTCGGTCGTTTCCTGCATCTGGAGACCGACCTGATCTTCCATGACGCAACCGCCGGGAATGGCGCCATTGCCGTCCGGGGCCATCAGCGGATGAATTCGGGCGACGATCTGTTCTACCTCGACCACCCGGTCGTCGGCATGATCGCGCGCGTCACGCGCATCGACACCAGCGACTGAGGCGCGCGCCCGCCGGACATGGAGTCCGCGGGGCGGGGCCGCCCCTGCCCGGTTCCGGTTCATCCCCTCATCGCCACTGAGGCGTGGATTCCAGGTTCAGCACCTGCTGCATCACCACCGTGCCCAGGTCCTCCAGGAACAGCTGGATGGGCGTGCGGCGCGGACGGAATTCCACCATTTCCTCGATTCCGATCACGTCGCGAGCCACGCTGCGCGGATTGCCGAGACCGTCGGTCAGCCCGAGCTCCACGGACCGTTCGCCGGTCCAGGTCAGCCCGTTGAAAATATCGGCGTCCTCGTCCAGACGTTCGCCGCGTCCGGCACGGACCACATCGATGAACTGCTGATGGACGTCCGTGATCAGGCCTTCCATGTGATCCACATGGTCTGGCTCCAGGGGCAGGAACGGGTCGAGGAAGGCCTTGTTCTCCCCCGCGGTGAACAGCCGGCGCTCGACACCGATGTTGTCGATCAGGTCCACCACGCCAAAGCTGTCCAGACGCACGCCGATGGAGCCCACCAGGCTGGCGCGGTCGGCGTAGATCTCGTCCGCCGCTACCGCAATGTAATACGCGCCCGAGGCCCCGATGTCGCCGATCACCGCGTACAGGGGGATGTCTTCGTGTTCCTCCTTCAGGCGCAGCAGTTCGTCGTGGATGATCCCGGCCTGGACCGGACTGCCGCCACCGGAGTTGATGCGCAGCATCACCGCCTGCGTGCCGTCATCCTCGAACGCCCGCTTGAGCGTCCGGGTAAGGTCCTCCGCATTGGCGCGGGCCGAGGCCGCGATCATGCCGTCCACGTCCACCACGGCCACGTGTTCCCCGGGTTTTCTGTCGGTTTCGAACCAGCTGTCGAAGCCGTCGCCCCGCACCAGGATCAGCAGGGCGAACAGATAGGCGAACAGCAGGATCTTGAAAAAGATGCCCCAACGGCGCGCGCGGCGCTGTTCGATGACCTGCGCCTGGACCAGATTCTCCAGGGTTTCACGTTCCCAGCCCGGCTTGTCGTCTTTCGACCATCCCATCTCGTTCGTCCTCTTCTAGCCGCGGTCCGTCACGGTTCCATCAGTCGGCGGTGCAGCGCGGGAATGTCCGGTACCAGCGCCGCCGGTTCCTCGGCAGCGAGGCGCGCGTCCGAATGGGCCCCGTGGGTGATCCCCACCGCCCGTACCCCGGCCGCCCGCGCCATCTGCAGATCGTAGATGCTGTCGCCCACCATCAGCGCCCGCTCGCGGGCGACCCCGGTACGCCGCAACAGGTCCTCCAGCATCGCGGGGGCGGGCTTGGACGGCTGCTCGTCACTGGTCACGGTGGCCACGAAGCGGGGGCCCAGTCCACTGGCCGCCAGCGTCCGGTCGAGCCCGGCGCGGGATTTGCTCGTGGCTACCGCCAGCAGGATCTCGCGCCGGTCCAGGTCCTCCAGCAGCGCCTCCACGCCGGGGTAAAGCGGCTCGTCCGGGGCATCCGTGGCCTCCAGGTAGCACTGGCGGTAGCTCGCGGCGAACGCCTGTATCCCGGCGTCGTCCAGTTCGGGATGGAGCTGACGTACCGCCGCCTGTACCCCCAGCCCGATGATGCCACGCAGCGCGCTTTCCTCGCGCTCGGGAAGGCCGTGCTCGCGGGCCGCACGGCGCAGGCAATGGATGATGCGCCGCGGCGAGTCCATCAGCGTCCCGTCCCAGTCGAAGACCACCAGGCGGAGTTCCCCGGTGTCGGGCGGAAGCAATGCCACCTGCGTATCCGTGCCCGTTGCCGTCATGTCGTCGTGTCCGCCGTGTCCAGATTTTCCAGCACCTGCTGCAGTTCGTCCGGTAAGGGAGCGGAAAAGATCCGCTCCTCGCCCCTTCCGTCCTCGAAGCGCAACGCCTGGGCATGCAGGAACAGGCGTCCGAGGCCCAGCTGACGCAGCCTGCGATTGGCATCCGGCAGGCCGTATTCATGATCGCCCGCGACCGGATGACCGATCTCGCGGCCATGCACCCGGATCTGGTGAGTCCGTCCGGTGCCGATGCGGACCTCGGCCAGCTGAAAGGCGCCATGGGCTTCCAGCGGCATGAACACGCTGTTCGCTGCGCGCTGGCGTCCGCCGGTGTCGCCCGCCGCGGACATGCGGCGGCGCCCGTCGTCGCCGCGGTCCGCGCCCAGCGGGGCATCACAATGGATGGGCTGGTCATCTTTCCAGCGGCCGACCAGCAACGCCAGGTAACGCTTGTCCACGCGCCCGTCACGCAGGGCTTCGTGCAGGGCCTGCAGCGGCTCGCGCCCCTTGGCAAGCACCAGACACCCGGAGGTCTCGCGGTCCAGGCGGTGACCCAGTTCCAGCGACGCATCCGGCCGCAACACCCGCATCGCCTCGATGATCCCGAAGGGCAGACCGCTGCCCCCGTGCACCGCCAGACCCGAGGGCTTGTCCAGCACCAGGTAGTCGTCGTCCTCGAACAGGATCGCCCCGCGCAGGCGTTCCAGCACCTTCGGAGGAACATCCGGGGTGCCGGTCTCCTGCGGACGCTCGAGGTCCGGCACGCGGACCTTCGAGCCAGTGGCGAGGCGCTGGCGCGCGCTGGCCCGCCGGCCGTCCACGCGGATGGCCCCCTTGCGGATCAGCCGGTAGAGCAGACTCCGCGGCACTCCCCTGAGTTCGCGCAACAGGAAATTGTCGAGACGCTGGCCGTCGGCGCGCTCGCCCACCACCAGCTCGCGGGGGCCGGAAGCGCCGGCGTCGGAAGATCGGGATTTCATGCGCGTAATGCTACCGCAGTCCCCTCCCCGCGGCCATGCGCGCCGCGCCTGCCGACGCCGCGGCGATCGTCACCCGGGGGACAGAACGGGTCCTGCCGTGCGTCGTCATAAAGTAGCAAAAAACTTGCCGCGGCAGGGCCTTGTATCCTACATTGCCCGCTGGCGGTACCCCGTTTCGGGCGTACGCCGCCACGAATCATCCACCGCTCCGGCCCGCGCCTCAGGCGCCGGGGCCGGACGGCCCTCGCCAAGAGCGAACGCGTGACACTATTTCTTTTAACCCAGTCCTGCTTCCCCGGTCGCTGTCCAGAAGGACGGCTGATCCCGTGGCTGCTGGTGAATACCTGGCTGGCGCGCTGGCTCACGCTACGCGCCGCCCCTGCGCGCACTCTTTCAGCACAGCATCCGTGCCGCACGGTCACCGCCCGCCCGACCGGCCCTGTCGGGGAGCAGCGGGACGCCCCAACGAGTCCATCGCATGAAACGCATCCTGATCAACGCAACGCAGCCGGAAGAGCTGCGCGTCGCCATGGTCGACGGCCAGCGGCTGTACGACCTCGACATCGAACTTCCCTCGCGCGAGCGCAAGAAAGCCAACATCTACAAGGCGAAGATCACCCGCGTCGAGCCCAGCCTCGAAGCGGCCTTCGTCAACTTCGGGGCTGACCGCCACGGCTTCCTGCCGTTCAAGGAAATCGCGCATTCGGCGGTGGGAGCACCGGCCGACAGCGACAAGCCCGTCCGCGAGTTCCTGAAGGAAGGCCTGGAGATCCTGGTCCAGGTCGAAAAGGAAGAGCGTGGCACCAAGGGTGCGGCGCTCACGACCTTCATCAGCCTGGCCGGGCGCTACCTGGTCCTGATGCCCAACAACCCGAAGGCCGGCGGCGTCTCGCGCCGGATCGAGGGCGAGGACCGGGCCGAACTGCGCGAGGCCCTGTCGGGCCTGAACATCCCCGAAGAGATGGGCCTGATTGCCCGCACCGCCGGTGTCGGCCGCAGCACCGAAGAGCTCCAGTGGGACCTCGATTACATGACAGCGCTGTGGTCGGCGGTGACCGAGGCCTCGAAAAAGGCCCGGGCCCCTGCCCTGATCCACCAGGAAAGCAACGTCATCATCCGTGCCCTGCGCGACCACATGCGCACCGATGTCGGCGAGGTGATCATCGACGATGACACCATCTACGAACAGGCCGACGAGTTCGTGCGCATGGTCATGCCCAACAGCCTGCGCAAGCTGAAGCACTACACCGACCCGGTCCCGCTGTTCAACCGCTACCAGATCGAAAGCCAGATCGAGAGTGCGTTTGACCGCGAGGTGCAGCTGCCCTCCGGCGGCGCCCTGGTGATCGACCACACCGAGGCGCTGATCTCCATCGACGTCAACTCGGCGCGCTCGACCAAGGGCGGCGACATCGAGGAGACGGCCTTCCATACCAACCTGGAAGCGGCAGAGGAAGTCGCGCGGCAGCTGCGGATCCGCGACCTTGGCGGCCTGATCGTCATCGACTTCATCGACATGAGCGCCAACAAGCATCAGCGCGAGGTCGAGAACCGCCTGCGCGAGGCGCTGGAAATGGATCGCGCGCGCGTTCAGGTCGGCCGCATCAGCCGCTTCGGGCTGCTGGAAATGTCGCGCCAGCGGCTGCGCTCCTCGCTGGGCGAATCCAGCCAGATCACCTGCCCGCGCTGCCACGGCCACGGCCAGATCCGCAGCGTGGAATCCATGGCGCTGTCCATCCTCCGCCTGATGGAGGAAGAAGGCATGAAGGACCGTACGGGCCTGGTCCTGGCCCAGGTCCCGGTGGATGTGGGCACCTTCCTGCTCAACGAGAAGCGCCAGGCCATCGGCGAGATCGAAGAGCGTCACGGGGTCGAGATCAGCATCATCCCCAACCCGCAGTTCTTTACCCCGCATTTCACCGTGCAGCGCGTGCGCGGCGACGAACGCGAGGAAGTGGTCAGCGATCGCAGCAGCCACCAGCTGGTGGAAATCGTGGAGGAAGACCCGGACCCGCATCAGGAGCGCCGGCAGAAGCCGGAAAAACCGCTGGTTCAGGGCGTCAGGGTATCCGCACCACCGCCGGAGTCCCCGGCCGCGCCGCCGACCGGCGCGGGTTCCTCCGCTCCGGCCGGACCGCCGCCGGAACCGGTGGCCCAGCCCGGATTCTTCGGACGCATCTGGTCCGCGCTGTTCCCCAACAGCCGTCCCCCGGCCAGCACCGCCGGCACGCCGGCCGAAGCGGAAACGGCGTCAGAGGGCGAAGCGCGTGGCCGGCGCCGTGGCAAGGGTGGCGAGCGCGGGCCGGATCGCAACCGCAAGTCCGGCGACAGGAGCGGCGACAGCGGTGGTAATGGCAGCCGCCGTTCCCGTGGCGGCAAGGGTGACAAGTCCCGCAAGTCGGACAAACCCGACAAGTCCGGCGAGGAAACGCGCACCGGCAAGGGTGGCGGCCGGAACGGCGGCAAGCCCGAAGGTGATGACAAGCCGCGCAAGGAGAAGACCGCCGAACCCGGCGAAAGCAAGGGCAAGGCCGCCGGCGGCGGGCGTTCCGGCAAGACCGGCGGCGCCGACAAGTCCCGCAAGGGTGAAGACAAAAGCGAAGACAAGGCCGCCCCCGAAGGCCCGAAGACGGCCGAAACCAGCGCGGATACGCCCGTGGAGGCCACCACACAGGAAGCCGCGGATCGTGCGCCGGAGACCTCCGGTAGCGGCGAGGACAGCGGGGATGACGGCAAGGGGCGCACGCGCAGCCGGCGTTCCCGCCGTGGTGGCCGGCGTCGCGGTGGCCGTTCCCGCAGCGGCGACGCGGCAGCGGACAGCCAGGAGACCCGTGACGACCAGGACGCCAGCGCCACCGATTCCGGCGGCACCGACTCCGGCGAGCCCACGACCGACAACAGCGAATCCGGATCGCAGGCCCCGACCCCGGTCCGCTCCGACGCCAAAGCACCGGAGGTGAGCCCCTCGCAGGAAGACAGCGAGGCGGCACCGGCATCCGGCGTTCGCAAGCCCCGCACCCGCAAACCGGCGAAAAAGAAGGAACCCGCCGCCAGCGAAGGGGACGCAGACAACCAGGCCCCGGCCGAGGCACAGGCGGAACAGGCTCCGGAGGCGGCCAGCGATGACACCGGCGAAGACGCGAGTGGAAGCAGCAGCCGTCGGCGGCGTTCCTCCGGAAGCCGCGGACGCTCGCGGGCCGCGCAAAAGCCGGAGGGCAATACGAGTGACGAGGGCAGCGCGGAGCCGGTGACGGAGCCCGCCAGCGAAGCGGCTACCGCATCCGCGCCCGAAACCGGATCATCCGACGAATCCCCGGATGCCGGCACGGCCCCGTCCAGCCGCCGTCGCCGCACGAGCTCGACCCGGTCCCGCAAGAGCGCACCCGCGAGCGAAGCCTCCGACGCCGGCCCGGCAGCGGACGCCGGGGACAGCAAGCCCGCGGACACCGGCGGCGAGACGGACGCAGACGGTTCCGGGTCCAAGAAGGACTGAGGCCCGGTTCCATGAATCCCGCCCCCGCAGGCCCGCCCCTGTGGCGGCGGGATTCCCGGTCAGCCGGTGGATCCCTTCCCCGGCCGGATGCCGTGCTCGCGTTCGAAGTGCTCGAGCAGGCCGTCCGCGGCCGCCTCGACCAGGTCCATCACATGGACGAAACCCTCCCCTCCACCGTAATACGGGTCCGGGACCTCGGTTTCGGGCCGGTTCACGGCGTACTCGGGGAAGCGTTGCAGGCGGGCGCGCGTATCCTTGCCCTGCAACTGGCGAGCAATCCGCTCGTTCGCCTCGTCCATTACCAGGATGTAGTCGAATTCATCGAAGTCTTCGTGTTCCAGCTGGCGCGCGCGCAGGTGGCTGATGTCGTAGCCGCGGCCCCGGGCTTCATCGCGCGCCCGGGGATCCGGCCCGGAGCCGATGTGATAGCCATGGGTCCCGGCCGAATCGACTTCGATCGCGTTCTCCAGCCCGCGCTCGCGCAGGCGCTGTTCGAGTACGCCATGTGCCATCGGCGAACGACAGATGTTACCCATGCAGACCATGAGTACACGCAGCTTGGACATGTTGTTTCCTCTGTTGATGAATAGATGACTCGACGCGGCGGGAGCCTGCCCTGCCGCGGCCGTTGTGACAAGCAGGCATGCTCGTACCCGAGATTCCGCCCGGGCCGGGCTTTGTGCCATGCTGATCCGGCATTCCAGCGAGAAGAGCGTTCCCCATGGGCGATTTCACCGGCTCGCGTCCTCTGCTACCCCTCCCCGCCCCCGCGGACGGTGCGCGTGCCGGCGGGGTCCGCGATCCGCTGGCCGCCGTTGGACAGCGGATGGAGGTCCGCATGATCGAGCGCCTGGCGGACGGCAACGTCCGGCTGCAGCTGCCCGCAACCGGGGGTGGTAGCGGTGGCAGCGGCGATCGCCCCGGCGTGATGGTCGCTCGGCTGGCCGGCGCGATGTCCGAGGCGCTGGCTGCCCGTGCCGAAAGCGGCCAGCGCCTGATGGCCGAGGTCACGCGCAGCTCGCCCTCGCTGGAAGTGCGGCTTCTGCCGTCCGCGGGTTCACCGGGCGTCGGGACCGGGTCGCCGGCGGAGATGGATCGCCTGGCGGCCTTGCTGCGCCGGACCCTGCCCGCGGCGCGCGCCCTGGCACCAACGCTGCAGGCCCTCTCCGCCGCCGCAACGCCCGCGGACGCCCGCTCCGACACGGCCTCGATGCGCATCGACGCCCTGGTGCGCGGTCTCCCCGACGTCTCCGGCCTGACCCGCCCCGAAGGCCTGCAGCAGGCGGCGCGTGCCTCCGGGGTGTGGCTGGAGTCCATGCTGGCCCAGTCCGGTACACCGGGCAGCGCGGGCCCGAACCTGTCGGGCGACCTCAAGGCCCGGCTGCTGCGGGCGGCCGACGCCCTGCGGCAGATGCCCGGCACCGGCCCGGGCGTCAGTGCCGGGTCGGCCCCCGCGGGCGGGACGGGCCCGCTGCTGGAGGGCATGCTGGCCCGCCTCGCCAGTCTCCAGCTGCAGGCCGCCAGCGACGGAGCGGATCCTCAGCGCTGGTTGTTCGAACTGCCATTTCGGACCCCGCAGGGTATACAGGGCCTGCATGGCGAGATCGAAAAACACGCCGGCGAACACGACGGGGCCACCGAAGGGGACTGGCGCTGTCGCCTGACCCTCGATCTGCCGGCCCTGGGCCCGACCCTCATCGTGCTGCATTCACGGGCCGGACAACTGCACATACATTTTACCGCCGAACGTGCGGAGACCGTGGAACGCCTGCAGGCCGGCCAGGGGTCCCTGCGCGACAACCTCGCCGCGCGCGACCTGGAACCGGCGAGTCTTGCGGTGCGTCAGGGCGACGTGGATACCGATCCACAGGCCCGGCCGGACCGGGTGCACGGCATGCTGGACGAACGCGCATGACTCGTGGCCGCGACAGGCGAACGGGCGGGGCCACGGGGGCGCCGGGGCATGACCGGGCGGTCGCCCTGGAGTGGGATCGCCGGCAGGCACCGCGCATAACCGCGTCGGGCGCCGGAGTGACCGCGGAGGAGATCCTCCGGATCGCCGAGGAAAACGATATCCCGCTGCATCAGGACGCCGCCCTGACCGAGGCCCTGGCCCAGGTCCCGCTGGGCGAGGAGATCCCCGAGGAGCTTTATGTGGCCGTGGCGGAGGTACTGGCCTTCGTGTTCCTGCTGGCGGGGATCACCCCGGAGGACCTCGGACGATCCTGATCAGCCCCCGTCATCAGCCCCCGTCAGTCGTCGTCACGCGCACTCCCGGCACCGTGCAGGCTGTAGATCAGGTCCAGTTCCGCGGCGGTCAGGCTGCAGAGCCGGCGGACTTCCTCGCGCGGATAACCCTCGCGGACCAGCTGAATGGCCTTCTCGTACGAGCCCTGATCCGGGTCACGCGCGCGCAGCTCGGTGTGCTGGTCGTGCAGGCGTTCCAGCGCCCGCTGTACCGAAGCCTGCGCCTGACCGTGATTGATCACCCCTTCGGACAGGACCTTCATCGCCCCCTGCAGGGCCATCAGGGAGGTCGCCTGGCGCTGGTAGTCCTGCCGCAGAGCCGTGAGCTGCCGCCGCAGCAGCAGCACCAGCGCCACGGCGAATCCCGCTACGATGGTGGCCAGCAGCGCGATCCCCGCCGCAAGCCAGACCAGTAGATTCTCTCCCATCAACCCGTGCTCCCCGTTGGCTGGCCCGATTGTCGCGTGAAGTCACGGTCCGAGGCCAGTCCGGAGATGCGATGCGACGGCAATCAGGCGTATTCGTCGATCCGCCCGCCCCGGCGCCGTTCGCGTTCGGCCAGGCGTGGCGGTTTCTGCTGGGCCGGGGGGATCCCGGGGCGCAGGATCGGGTCCCGATCATGGTCGTCGCTGAGGGCGTGGCCGGCCACACTGGTGTGCACCGGACGCACGTCGCGAGGTGGCCTGAGGACCGGGTAAAGCGGCCGTACGGAACGGTCGTGCTGGAGCTCGTCCACCATTTTTTCACCTCCCGCACGGGCGGTCCGTGCATCGGTGCGCCGTCCCGCCCGACCGGGTGAATCCGGCGCCGGGCTACAGCTCCCGCAGCTGCGCCCACTCCTCGTCGGAGAGGAGCTTGTTCAGGTCGACCAGGATGGTCAGACCCGCTTCGGTACTGGTGACGCCCTGGATGAAACGGCTGCTTTCGTCGTTGCCGACCTCCGGCGCCGCCTCCACGCTGTCGGGCGAAATCCGCACCACTTCGGACACCGAATCCACGAGGATGCCCACGTTCTGGTCGTCCACGTCGATGATCACGATGCGCGAGGCATCGTCCGGCTCGCGGTCTTCCAGCCCCATGCGCCGACGCGCATCAATTACCGTAACCACGTTGCCGCGCAGGTTGATGATGCCGAGGATGTAATCCGGTACGCCGGGCACCGGCGCGATATCCGACACCTTCAGCACCTCCTGGACCTGGAGCACGTCGATGGCGTAGGTCTCGTCGGCCAGGCTGAAGGTCACGTACGGAGCGGTATCGGCCTTGGCCATGGATTCAACGTCTTGTGCGCTCATGCTCATCCTCTTGGAGCGGTCGTGTCCGGCGGGACGGACACGCAACATGGATTCTTTTTCAATGTAACGGCCGACGTCCTGGCGGCTTGAATGCCACCTGGTCCGGCCGGTGGTTCACTGCTGACCGGACTCCCAGTCCCCGGCCTCGAGACTGCCGTGCAATGCCGTCAGGTCCAGCAGGGTCGCCATCTTCTCGCGATCCACGCCCGCGAGCCACGGCAGCCGGCGCCGTTCGCTGCGCCAGCGAAGCTGTTCGGGATCGATCGTGCGGGTCCCGTGGATCGCCCGGCAGGCCAGCGCAAAGCGCGAGTTCGCGAGGAAGACCACCTGACGCGCGGTGTCCGGTTCGTACTCCCGGTCCGATGGCGTCACGATGGCGGCGAGGTCGATCAACTGCACCCGGCCCTGCTTGCTGTCCGCGATGCCCAGATACCACGGAGAATGCGCCGGCGTCGGGCGGATGTTCAGCTGATCCAGCGGCGTCACGCCTCCGAGGTCCACCAGGGGGGCCAGCAGGGTCAGAGGCCCGGCTTCGATGACCAGGGCCGAAAACGGCTTTTCCGGCCGGGGATACGTCGGACCCGCGGGAGATTCCGGCGGCGCGGCGGGGCCGGAAACCGGCGCCGGTTCGCTCGCCGGAACCTCCACCGGGCTGTCCACCGGCTCCAGGATGTCGTCGCGCATCAGGCTGCGCGGGCCGGCCGGTGCCTCGGCCACCGGTGTACGCGAATCCTGCGCGGACCGTTCCTCCTTCTGCTCGGCGGGGGCCGGCTCCGGCGCGTCCAGCAGGTCGCCGAAGTAGTCCTCGAGGGCCTGTGGCTCGGCGAGCAGCGGCCCGTTCTGTTGCCGGTGACGGCTCATTTCGCCTGTCTCCTCTCCCCGTGGGTCCGTGGCAGCCGTCCGCCGATGGTTTCCAGCAGGTCGGCATAGGCCAGCACGCCGCGGGCATCCGGGATCATGAAGCAAAGCGGCTGTCCTGCGCTGGAGGCATCACGGAACTTGGTATCCACCGGAATCACCCCGGACCAGACCTCGTCGCCGTACTGCCGCCGCAACTCGGCCAGCGCTTCGTGTGCCGCGCGGGTTCGCCGGTCGAACAGGGTCGGGATGATGCGGTAGTTGAGTTGTGCCTTGCGCGATTTCTGGACCATCGTCAGGGTGTTGATCATGCGCTCCAGCCCCTTCAGGGCGAGGAATTCCGTCTGTACCGGGACCAGCAGTTCGTCGCAGGCCGCCAGGGCGTTCACCATCAGCACGCCCAGCATCGGCGGGCAATCCATCAGGACATAGTCGTAGTCGTCCTGCACGCCCTCCAGGGCATGGCGCAGCACCAGCCCCATGCCGCCCCGCGTACCGAGCTGACGGTCGAGCGTCGCCAGCGCGGTACTCGCGGTCAGCAGATCCAGTCCCGGGAACGGTGTCTCGCGTATCAGCCCGGCCGGGTCCGGACGCTCGCCTTCCACCGCCTGATTGAACAGTTCGTACACGCCACGCGTCGCGGTCTCGGGGTCGTGTCCGAAGTACGCGGTGAGCGAGCCGTGCGGGTCCATGTCCACCAGCAGCACCCGCTGGTCCGGACCGGACAGCAGTCCGCCCAGGGTCACCGTCGTTGTGGTCTTGCCCACCCCGCCCTTCTGGTTGGCTACTGCCCAGATCTTCATGCGACGTCCTCTCGTGGCTAAGGCGACGGCAATTCGTCACGCAGCTGTTCCGGTTCCCGTTGTCCGTCCTCGCGCGGGGGGGCCCCGGGCAGCACCACGATCGCCACCCGGCGGTTTTCCGCCCGCCCGGCCGCGGTCTCGTTGTCGGCCACGGGTCGGTGTTCCCCGTGCCCCAGCGCCACCATGTCGGCCGGGTCCATGCCCTGCTGTTCGAACATCCTGACCACTGTGGCCGCCCGCGCGGCGGACAGTTCCCAGTTGGAAGGATAGACCTCCGTGGTGATCGGGACATTATCGGTATGCCCCTCGACGTGAATGCGCGCCGCGCGCGGCGCCAGCACCCCCGCGATATCTTCCAGCACGGGCTCCGCATCCGGGTTCAGGGTGGCCTCGCCGCTGGGGAACAGCAACTGGCTGGTGATCTCGATCTCCAGCCAGTAGGTGTCCCGCGTCACGTCCACCTGCCCGTCCTCGATCATCGGTGCCATCGCCGATTCGATCTCGGCGGCCACCTCGGCGATCTCGTCCAGCAGGCCCTGCAGGTCTTCGTCACCGCGCTCCTCGAACAGACCCGAGGCCGCCCGGTCCAGCGCTTGCGGGCCGTCGTCCAGCAACCCCGGCCGGATGTCGATGGGTGCCAGCGTACGCGGTACGTCCGCGTCCGACGGTGGCGCGACCACGCCGGGATCGCCGACCTGGATCGGCTCCAGCTGCCCCGGGGTCCCGAAGGCTTCCACCAGCGAATCGGACAGCACCCGGTACTTGCCCTCGTCGACCGAGGAGATCGCATACATCACCACGAAAAACGCGAGCAGCAACGTCACCAGATCGCCATAGGGGATCGCCCAGGCTTCGTGGTTGGCTTCCTCCTCCTGACGTTTGCGCCGGGCCATGTCCGTCCTACCCGTGCACGTAGCCGCCGAGCTTGCTCTCGATGTTGCGGGGATTCTCCCCCTCCGCGATCGCGATCAGACCCTCCATCAGCATCTCCTGGTGACGGGAGCGTTCCTGCACCAGCGCCTTCAGCTTGTTCGCCACCGGCAGGAACAGCAGATTCGCCGAAGCGATCCCGTAGACCGTGGCCACGAACGCGGCCGCGATCCCGGCGCCCAGACGATCCGGATCGGTCAGGTTCTGCATCACGGCCATCAGCCCCATGACCGCGCCCACGATGCCGAGCGTGGGCGCATACACCCCCATGCTCTCGAAGACCCTGGCGCCCTGCAGATCGAAGGCCTCGCGGTTGTCCACGTCGGATTCCAGGATCTGCCGGATCACCTGCGGCTCGGTTCCGTCCACCAGCAGCTGCAGCCCCTTGCGGGCGAACGGGTCGCGTTCCTCTTCGGCCACGCTCTCCAGTCCGAGTAGTCCTTCCTTGCGGGCGATGTTCGACCATTCCACCACGCGCCGAATCATCGCCGCGTTGTCGATCGCCGGCGGACGAAAGACCCACGGCAGCATCTTCATGCCGTGCGTGAAGACCCCCAGACGCGCCTGCACCAGGGTCGCGCCGAGGGTGCCCAGCACCACGATGATGAACGCCGCGGCATTCCACAGCGCGCCGATCCCGCTTCCCTTGGCGATGCTTCCGCCCAGCACCGCAACGAGCCCCAGGAGAATCCCGATGAGGCTCAGGATATCCATGTCAGCAGAACCCCTTGACCAGGGCCGGTCCAATCTCCGGCAACGGATACACGTGGTCCGTCAATCCGGCCTCGGCGACCGCCGCCGGCATGCCGTACACCACCGAGGTCGCCGCATCCTGCGACCACACCAGGGCCCCGCAACCCTTCAGCGCGCGCACGCCCTCGCGGCCGTCCGCCCCCATGCCGGTCAGGATGATGGCCAGGACCTGGCCGCGCAGCGCATCGACGGCCGATTCGAAGGCCGCGTCCACACTCGGCTTGTAGATGGTGCCCGCCGGACTCTCGGTCACCCGCACGCGGGTCTGGGAACCGCGTTCCAGCGTCAGCTGCTGGCCACCGGGGGCCAGCAGAGCCGTGCCCGGGCGCAGGAAGTCGCCGTCCACCGCCTGCTTGATGCGGATCGGGCAGATCGCGTCCAGCCGCTCGGCAAACGCCGGGGTGAAGCTTGCCGGCATGTGCTGGACCAGCACCACCGGGAGCGGGAAGTTCGCCGGCAGGTGCTTGAGCACCTCCTGCAACGCCACCGGCCCGCCGGTGGAGGTCCCGATCAGCACCGCGCGCAGGGAACTGAGCGGTGCCGGCGGACGGGCCACCGGCGGCTTGGGCGTCTCGCGCGCGGTTTCGCTCGCCTTGCGGTCCGCAGCCTGCCGGCGTTCCGACACGGGTGCCTCGGTTTTCGGCCGGTCCCCTCCCGGCGCACTGGAGGAACGCGCGCGGCTGCGCGCCAGACTGCGGACCCGCCGGCGCAGCAGGGCACGCGCACTGTCTTCGTCCCCGGCCATGTCGGAGAAGCGTTTGGGCAGAAAGTCGACCGCCCCGGCCTCCAGCGCATCCAGGGTCGCCTGGGCACCCTCGGTGGTCAGGCTGGAGAACATCAGGATCGGTCGCGGATGGTCGGCCATGATCTTGCGGACCGCCGTGATGCCGTCCATCACCGGCATCTCGATGTCCATGGTCACGACATCCGGGTCCAGTTCCTTCACGGCGTCGACCGCCTTCTGGCCATCCTCGGCCGTACCCACGACCTCGATCCCGATATCCGCGTTCAGGATCTCCGCAATCCGGCGTCGGAAAAACCCGGAATCATCCACCACCAGAACCTTGACCGGCATCCTCAGCCCTCAGCTCGTCGGGCGGCCCGGCGCGCGCGCCCGATGCCCGGTACCTGATTCACCAGCAGGGTGACCAGGTCCGAGACATCCAGAATGAGTGCAATGCCACCATCGCCGGTAATGGTCGCCCCCGCCAGGCCCTTGACCCCCTGAAGATTCTGGCCCAGGGGCTTGATGACAACCTCTTCCTGCCCCACCAGACCATCCACTACCAGGCCGACCTTGCGGTCGGCCGCATGGACCACGACCACATGGGCGTTCTCGCGGGGTTGTGGTTCCACGCCGGGCTTCGCCCAGCGCGACAGATAATGGATCGGCAGGGTCTGGTTGCGCACCACGATGACTTCCTGCTCGTCCACGTAATGGGTCTGGGTGAGGTCCAGGTCGAGGATCTCGGAAACCGCCGCCAGCGGGATCGCGAAACGCCGTTCGCCCAGGATCACCATCAGCGCCGGCAGGATCGCCAGGGTCAGCGGCAGCTTTACCCGCAGCGTGGTGCCGACGCCCACCTCCGAATCGATCTCCACGGTGCCGTTGAGCTGGTTCAGGCTGGTCTTGACCACGTCCATGCCCACGCCCCGGCCGGAGACATCCGAGATCTCGGCCTTGGTCGAAAAGCCGGCCATGAAGATCACGTTGAAGGCCTCGCGGTCGGTCATGCGCTCGGCCATCGCGGGCTCCATCAGCTCCTTTTCCACCGCCTTGCGGCGCAGGGCCTCCGGATCCATGCCGCGTCCGTCGTCCTTGATGATCAGGGCGATATGGTCGCCCTCCTGGGCGGCCCCGAGGACCACCGTGCCGCGTCGCGGCTTGCCGGCCGCCTCGCGCTCGTCGGGCATCTCGATCCCGTGGTCCACCGCATTGCGCACCAGATGCACCATCGGGTCCGACAGGGCCTCGACCAGGTTCTTGTCGAGGTCGGTCTCCTCGCCAAAGATCTCCAGATCGATTTCCTTGCCCAGGTTACGCGACAGATCACGAATCACGCGCGGAAAGCGATTGAAGACCTTCTTCACCGGCTGCATGCGGGTCTTCATCACCGACGCCTGGAGATCCGAGGTCACCAGCGCCAGCGAACTGATCGCCTTGCCCAGTTCATCGTCCACGTGCTCGGAGCGCAGCATGCTGAGCCGGTTGCGCACCAGGACCAGCTCGCCCACAAGATTCATGATCTCGTCGAGCCGCTCGGTATCCACGCGCACCGAGGTTTCGCCCTGGTGTCCACCGCCGCCCTGGCCGCCGCCCCCGGTACTCCCGCCGGCGCCGCCACCGCCGGAAGCGCCGCCGCGCGCACCGCCGGAGGCGGGCGCAGGACCGGAACTTTCCGCTTTCTGTTCCTTTTCCTTCCCGGCCATGTCCCCGGGCGAGGCTGCCGCCGGTTCTGCGGCGGGCCCGGTGTCCGCATCTCCGGTGCCGCCCGCCGCGGCGGCGGACGGGCCCGGCTCGGCCGGTTCGGCCGGGGCTGTCGGTGGACCAGCGCCTTTCGCCTGCAGTTCGTCAAGCAGGCTCTCGAACTCATCGTCGGTGATCTCGTCGTCGCCACCACCCGCGTCACCGCCATCCGCGGCCGCGACCTCCGGGGCCGACTCCGCTGCCGTGCCCGGATCCACCGGCTTCGGTGGCTGGTCTCCGTGCAGGCTGTCCAGCAGGGCCTCGAACTCGTCGTCGGTGATCTCGTCCCCGGCACCCACGCGGACTTCGTCATCGCCCGGCGCGTCATCCGCTGCCGGCTCCGGCGCGGACGGCGACTCGGCCGCTTCCTCCAGCGCCTCCGACGGCCAGTCGTCGGCCGTCGCCGGCGCTGCCTCCCCGGCCGGGGCCGCGTCCGGCGTTTCTTCCGCGACCGGGGCGGCTTCGTCCCCGCCGCCGACGGGGACCGTTTCGTTGCGGGCCATGCGTCGCAGGGTGTCGACCAGATCTTCGGGCGCCGGCGTCGGCTCCTGGCCGTCGCGCAGCTCGCCGAACATCACGTTGAGGGTGTCCAGCACCCGCAGCATGGTGTCCATGAGCTGGCCGTCCACCTGGCGCTCGTGATTGCGCAACAGGTTGAAGACGTCTTCGGCGTTGTGGCACACCGTCACCAGCGGGTCGAGCCCGAGAAAACCGGCCCCGCCCTTGATGGTATGGAAACTGCGGAAGACCGCATTCAGCAGATCGGTATCGTCCGGATGCTGTTCCAGGTCGATCAGCTGTTCGTTCAGGCCTTCCAGCAGCTCCCCCGCCTCGATCAGGAAGTCCTGGAGGATTTCGTCGTTGGGGTCGATGGCCATGCGGTCTCTCCGTTCCGGTGACTCGAATCGTCGGCAGATGGCTGCCGGTGCAAGGGGATCCCGGGACGGACCCTAGAACCCCAGGCTCGACAGCAGATCGTCCACCTCGTCCTGTCCTTGAACGACATCCGTGCCGGAATCTTGAGTGTGGGGCACCGCGGGTCCATGCCCGCGGCGGTCCTCCTCGCGTGCGGTTCGTTCCGCCTCCGGGGCCTTTTCGGCCGCCGACCGGGCATCCTTCTCCAGGCGCCCGGAAGACAGGCGGATCAGCGAGACCAGGTTTTCCTCCAGATCCGTGACCAGACGGATGACCCGCCGGATCACCTGCCCGGTGAGATCCTGGTAGCTCTGTGCCATCAGGACCTGTGACAGCAACCGGCGCAGTTCCTCGGTGTCCTTGCCGGTCTGTTCGAAAAATGCATCGAGTTCGCGCGCGAACTCGCGGAATTCCTCCACCGACAGTTCGCGGTTGCGGAACCGGGTCCATTTTTCGGTGAGTTCCGCGGCACGCCCGGCGAATGCCTCGGCAATCGGCAGGGACGATTCCACCGCATTCAGGGTTTCGTGCGTGGCCTGTTCGGTCTGGGTCACCACGTAACTCAGACGCTCGCGCGCATCCGGAATCTCGTCCTGCGCCAGCTCGACCAGACGCGAATCGCCCCGGAAGCTCTCCAGTGCCTCGTGCAGTTCGCGGGTCAGCTTGCCCAGTTCGTCGAACAGTTCGCGTTCATAAGGCCGCGCGAGCTCCTGGATCAGGCGGCGCGAAGCCTCCTCGTCACCGCCTTCCAGAGCGCCCACCAGCTCCCGCGCCAGCGCGAGCCGGTCATCCCCGGAGGCATTCTCTTGTTCGGTCATCGGGTCTCTCTTGCCGTGTCAGCCGGTCGCGGTATTCAGCCTTGAGCTTCAATACGTTCGAAGATCTTTTCGATCTTCTCCTTGAGTGTCTCGGCCGTGAAGGGCTTCACAATGTAACCGTTCACGCCGGCCTCTGCCGCCTCCACGATCTGATCGCGTTTGGCTTCCGCCGTGACCATCAGCACCGGCAACGATTTCAGCCGCTCGTCCTTGCGTACCTCGCGCAGGAGGTCGATGCCCGGCATGTTGGGCATGTTCCAGTCGGTGATCAGAAAATCGAAGTCGCCGTTCTGCAGCATCGGCAGGGCGGTGCTCCCGTCGTCGGCCTCCATGGTGTTGTTGAAGCCAAGATCCCGCAGGAGATTCTTGATGATGCGCCGCATCGTGGAGAAGTCGTCCACGATCAGGATTTTCATACCCTTGTCCACAGTTCGCTCCGGGAATGTGTTTGAACCTTAGAATATCTGCAGGGACTCGACGTCTTCGAGCCACGAGCCCAGACGCGCCCGCAGACGGTGCACCGCCTGGCTGCGGATCTGGCTGACGCGCGATTCGGTCACGTCCAGCACGGCACCGATCTCGCGCAGGTTGAGTTCTTCGGTGTAGTACAGGTTGAGCACCAGTCGTTCACGCTCGGGCAGATCGCCCAGTGCGCCGGCCAGTTCCTCGCGGAACTCCCCGGCCTCGATGCGCCGCGACGGGGACTGCTCCTGCCCTTCCAGCACGCGATCCGCCTCGCCCTCCGGGCCGCCCACCTCGTCCAGCGCGAACAGATGGGCACCGGCGTGATCATCCAGCATCTGGTAGTAGGTTTCCACCGGGACGCCCAGCTCCTCGGCGATCTCCGGGGCGCGGGCGGCGCGGCCCTCGCGGGCCTCCACCGTCTGCATCGCCTCGGAGATCCGCCGGCTGTTGCGGTGCACCGAGCGCGGCGTCCAGTCGCTGCGACGCAGCTCGTCGATCATCGCCCCGCGGATGCGGATCCCGGCGTAGGTGGCGAAGGTCGCCCCCTGCCCGCCTTCGAACTGCCGCGCGGCCTCGATCAGCCCCACCATGCCCGCCTGCACCAGGTCATCCACCTGCACCGAGGCCGGCAGCCGGGCCATCAGGTGATGGGCGATCCGATTCACCAGCTCGACGTGGTCCGCGACCAGCTGGTCCGGTCCGCCGGTCCCCGCACGGGCGTATCCCGAAAGTCTGTTCTTTGGCGTGTTCATGCGCTTTGCAGCATCCTCTCGACGAAGAATCCAACCCCCCCGCTGGCGCCGCGGGCCACCGGCCAGCCGTCGACCTTGCGCGCGAGCTCGAGGAACGCCCGTCCCGCCGGGCTGCCCGGAGACTGCTGCACCACCGGCGCCCGTTTCTGCACCGCCTGGCGCAGGGCATCATCCAGCGGGATCACGCCCACCAGATCCAGTATGACCTCCGGCAGATAGGTGGAACAAACCGCCTGCAGCTTCTGCATCACCCGTTCCGCGCCGGCACGGCCCTGCACCATGTTCGCGACCACGCGGAACCGGTTCACGCCATGATCCCGATGCAGGACCTTGATCAGCGCATAGGCGTCGGTCATCGATGCCGGCTCGTCGGTGACCACCACCAGGGTCTCCTGCACGGCCTGACAGAAACTGGTCACCGACTCCTGCAACCCGGCGGCGGTATCCACCACCAGCACGTCCAGCGGTCGTGTATACATGCTGAAGGCCTGGATCAGGCCGTGATGTTCCGGCCGGCTCAGGTTGGCCATGGTCGCGATCCCGGACGCGGAAGGCACCACGCGGATTCCCTCCGGGCCCTCGATGATCACGTCTTCCAGATCCTCGACGTCCCCGGTCACCAGGTCGTGCAGCGTCCGCTGCGGACGCAGGCCCAGCAGTACATCGACGTTCGCGAGCCCCAGGTCCGCATCGAACAGCATGACCTCGCGTCCCAGACGGGCCAGTCCGACCGACAGGTTGACCGAGACATTGGTCTTGCCGACCCCGCCCTTGCCCGAGGCCACCGCGACCACCTTCAGGGGCTTAGTGTTGTGTGACATGACGTCCCTTCAGCACCGGTTGAATCATTTCCAGCGGGGCGGGCTCCTCGCCCGCGGCCGGCTCGTCCGCGGATCGCGGTCGCCGCGCCTCGCGTTCCGTCGCCTGGCGCCGCCGCCAGGCCTGCATCGCCTCGTCGACCCAGGCATCGGCCGCCCCGTGCTCGGGTTCCTCCTGCAGCGCCAGGCGGGTCAGATGTCCGGTATCCACGCGATGGAAGTCCTCGGCGATGCGCTGGCCGTCGCTCATGAACGCAACACCCAGCGGCTGGTCCAGCAGTACCGAAAGCACCTCGCCCAGCTGTTCCGCCTCGTCCAGCTTGGTCAGCACCAGGGCCGAGGGTTCGGTGGGGGCGAATGCCTCCAGCACCCGGCGCAGGGCCATGCCCTGGGTGGTGGCCGCGATCACCAGCCAGGTCTCCGCGCGCACGTCGGCGGGCATGTCCGTCAGCAGGGGTTCGCGCGGGGCGGTACGCGGCGACTGTCCGGCGGTATCCACCAGGATCAGGTGCCCGCTGCCCGCCGAGCGCCGCGCCATCTCGCGCAGCTCGGCCTCCGTCTCCACCACACGCACCGCGGTTCCCGCCATCTGGCCGAAGGCCTGCAACTGCCGCGTCGCGCCGATGCGCTGGGCGTCCATGGTGACCAGGGTGACCGAATCCGGCCCCATGCGGCGGATCTGGCGCAGTGCAATCCGGGCAATGGTGGTGGTCTTGCCGACCCCGGTCGGTCCCTCCAGCGCGAGCACCCCGCCCTCGTCGAGGATGGAGGCGCGCGCGGTGACGATGGCACCCGACAGGCGTGCCCGCAGGCGCTCCCATGCCTCCTCCGAGCTGTGATCGTCGAGGATGCTGCCGGCCAGGCTGCGCGCCAGCGGCTCGCGGAAGCCCAGATCCATCAGCCGCGCCTTGCATTCGGCCGCCAGTGGATGCCGCGCCGCCCAGCGGGCCTGCTCGTTCTCTTCGTACTGCCGCGTCAGCAGACTGCGCAGATCCCGCAGTTCCTGACGCATCGCGGACACCTCGGGGTCGGTGGGCCATTGCGGGGCCGGCCGCTGCCGGGACCCGGCAGCCGATCCCCCGCCGGCGGAAGCCGCCGCGGGCTCCGGCGCGCGCGAGTGCTCACCACGTGGCGCCGGTTCATCGCGCACACCCTGGCGCGCCGATTCCCGGGCGGAGCGTGCCTCGCCGCCGGCGTCGTCCTGCCGCGGGGCACCCCGGCCGTCACCCTCCGCCGTTCCGGCGGGCTCCTCGCCGCCATCGAGGGCCGCGACCACCTCCAGCCAGCCGTCGACCCGGCGGCTGGACAGGATCACGGCGTCCTCGCCCTGCTCCTCGCGGACCTGGCGCATCGCGTCGCGCATGTCCCGTGCCCGGTATCGTCTGACATTCATCGTTCGCTCTCCCGCCGATCGTTGACTGGTGCTTCAGGCCATGCCCGTTCGCACATCACGCCGACTTCTTGTCTGCTTCATCCTGTCCCACCGTGGCCACCACCCGGATCCGCCGGTTGTCCGGGATCTCGGTGAACGCGAGCACGGTCAGGTTGCGCACCGCGCCCCGCAGCCATCCGGCGATCCAGGAGCGGATTTCCGGGGCCACCACCAGCACCGCCGGCTGTCCCGCCGCCTCCTGACGCTGGGCGGCCTCGCCCACCGATCGTTGCAGGCGTTCGGCCAGGCCCGGCTCCAGTCCGACGGTGTCGCCATTGCTGCCCTGCAGAGACTTATGCAAGAGCTGTTCCAACGAGGGGTCGAGGGCGATCAGGGGCAGTTCCTCCTCCGGTCCCACCAGGTCCTGAACGATGGAGCGCGACAGGGCGACCCGCACTGCGGCGGTCAAAGTGCCGGGATCCTGACTCTTGGCACCCTCCTCTGCCAGGGTTTCGGCGATCGTGCGCAGATCGCGGATGGAGACCTGTTCGGCCAGCAGGTTCTGCAGCACCTTCAGGATCACGCTCAGCGACAGCGTCTTCGGCACCAGGTTTTCCACCAGCTTGGGCGAACGCTGCGCCAGCTGGTCCAGCAGGTGCTGGGCCTCCTCGTGGCCGATCAGCCGGTGCGCGTTTTCGCGGAACACCTGCGACAGATGGGTCGCGATCACCGTGGACACGTCCACCACGGTGTACCCCGCCCCCTGCGCCTGTTCGCGGTTTTCCGGGTCGATCCACAGGGCATCCAGGTTGAACGTCGGATCCTTGGTCGGCGTCCCCGGTACCTCGCCGAAGACCTCGCCCGGGTTGATCGCCAGCTCCTTGTCCGGGAAAACCTCGGCCTCGGCGACGGTCACGCCCAGCAGGGCGATGCGGTAGGTGTTCGGACTCAGTTCGAGGTTGTCGCGGATATGCACCGGCTGCAGCAGGAAGCCCAGCTCCTGCGACAGCTTGCGGCGCACACCCTTGATCCGCCCCATCAGCTGCCCGTCCTGGGTCCGGTCCACCAGCGGGATCAGGCGGTAGCCGACCTCCAGCGACACCAGGTCCACCGGCGGCACGTCTTCCCAGGACAGCTCGCGGTTCTCCGGCGAGGGTTCCTGCTCGGCCTCCGGCAGACGCTCCACCTCGGCCGCCTCCTCGCGACGCTGGCGCGACATCAGATAGCCACCCCCGGCGGCCAGCGAGGCCAGGCCGAGGAACACCGCATTGGGCATCCCCGGCACCATGCCCAGCGATGCGATCACCCCGCCGACCACGTACATCACGCGCGGGTTGGAGAACATCTGCCCGACCACCTGCTGGCCCATGTCCTGGGTGGTGGACACCCGCGTCACGATGATGGCCGTGGCCGAGGACAGCACCAGCGACGGGATCTGCGCGACCAGCCCGTCGCCAATGGTCAGCAACACATAGTTGGTGGCGGCATCGCCGATCGACATCCCGTGCTGCAGGGCACCGATGGTCAGTCCGCCGATGATGTTCACGAACAAGATCAGGATCCCGGCGATGGCGTCGCCGCGCACGAACTTCGAGGCCCCGTCCATGGAACCGTAGAAATCGGCCTCCTGGGCGATCTCGTCACGCCGCCGGCGCGCCTCTTCCTGAGTCAGAAGCCCGGCATTGAGGTCGGCGTCGATCGCCATCTGCTTGCCCGGCATCGAATCCAGGGTAAAGCGGGCGCTGACCTCCGACACGCGCCCCGCCCCCTTGGTCACCACCACGAAGTTGATGATGATCAGGATCGCGAACACCACCAGGCCGACCGCGTAGTTGCCGCCGACCACGAAATCGCCGAAGGCCTGGATGACCTGCCCGGCCGCGTCCGTCCCGGTGTGCCCTTCCAGCAGGATCACCCGGGTAGAGGCGATGTTCAGCGCCAGACGCAGGAGCGTGGCCACCAGCAGCACTGTGGGAAACACCGCGAATTCCAGCGGCCGCGGGGTGTACACCGCGACCATGATCACCACCAGCGACAGCGCGATGTTGAAGGTGAACAGCACGTCCAGCGCCACCGGCGGCAGCGGCAGCACCATCATCGACAGCATCGCGATCAGCAGCAGCGGGGCGCCCAGACCCCAGCGGCCCATGCCGCTCAGGCGATCGAGGAAGCTCATGCGTCATCCTCCCGGCGCCGGCCGTGGCGTCCCTGGTGGGGATCGAGATATTCGTCCGGCACCGGCAGATCGCCCGGCATGTCCACGCCCTGGTCGGCCCGCTTGAGCTGATACACGTAGGCGAGGATGCGCGCCACCGCGACGAACAGGCCGTCGGGAATCTCCCGGTCCAGGTCGGTGGTGAAATAGAGTGCGCGCGCCACCTTCGGTGCCTCGACCCGGATGATGTCGTGCTCGTCGGCGATCTCGCGGATATTCCCAGCCACCTCGTCGACGCCCTTGGCCACCACCTTCGGCGCCGACATCTTCGAGGCCTCGTAGACGATCGCCACGGCATAGTGCGTGGGGTTGGTGATCACCACGTCGGCCTTCGGCACCTCTTCCATCATCCGGCGCTGGGCCATTTCCTGCTGTTGCTGGCGGATCTTCTGCTTGACCTCGGGCTTGCCGTCGGTCTCCTTGTACTCGTCCTTGAGCTCCTGCCGCGTCATCCGCAGCTGCTTCTGGTGATTCCACATCTGGAACGGCGCGTCGATCGCCGCGACGATGATCAGCGCCGCCGACACCGCGATGAAGGTGCCGAGCGCGATCTGGGCCGCATGCGACACACCCTGGTGCAGTGGCTCGTAGCCCAGCCCCAGCAGACGGTCGGAGAACGTCCACAGGGTCAGCATCGCGACCGTGCCGACCAGCGTGAACTTGGCGAGGGTCTTGCCGAACTCCATCAGCCCCTGCCAGGAAAAGATCCGCTGCAGGCCCTTGATCGGGTTCAGCTTCGACGCCTTGGGCGCCGCCGCCTGCCAGGAGAAATTGGCGCCGCCGATCAGGATGGGCGCCATCACGGCCGCCACCATCAGGATCCCGAACAGCGGCAGCAGCGCCATCAGCGTCTGGAAGATCTGATCCGCCAGATAGGGCAGCAACAGATCCGGGTCATGGGCCAGCTCCGGCTCGAAGTCCAGACGGGCCCGGGTCTGGTTGGCCAGTTGCCCACCCAGGGTCGGGCCGAAAAACAGCATGAAGATCCCGGCGGTGATCAGCACCAGAAAGGTCGACAACTCCCGCGAGCGCGGGACCTGACCCTTCTCGCGCGCCTCGCGGAGCCGTTTCTGGGTCGGCTCTTCGGTTTTTTCCTGTCCGTTCTCGTTCTCGGCCATGTCAGAACCCCAGCAGGACCTGCATCAGTCCGAAACCTTCCATGGCCAGCTCGCCCACGCGCTCGGGCAGCCCGGGCAGGATCAGCAGCAGGAGGACGAAGCCCATCAGGATCATCATCGGGAACCCGACGGCGAAGATGTTGAGCTGAGGGGAGGCCCGCGTGATGACCCCCATGGAGATGTTCACCACCAGCAGCGAGGCGACTGCGGGCAGCGCCACCAGCACCGCCCCGGCAAACATCGTCTGGCCGAACAGCGCCACCTGCATGAAGGCCTCCGCATCCAGTCCGGACGGCGCGACCGGCATGGTCTCGAAGCTCGCCAGCAGCAGTTCGAACAGGATCAGGTGGCCGTTCAGGGCGAGAAAGATCAGCGTCGCCATGGTCACGAACACCGTGGAGATCACCGGTACCTGAATGCCCTGCGCCGGATCCATGACCGAGGCGAAGCCCAGCCCCATCGACAGGGCCACTACCTCCCCCGCCTGCGTCATTGCGGAGAACACCAGCTGCAGGATGAAACCCATGGTCAGGCCGATCAGGACCTGATGCAGAGTCACGATCGCCCCCTCCAGGCTGATCGGATCCACCTCGGGCAGGGTGGGCTCCTGCATCGCCACCACCACCGCCAGCACCAGCGCCAGGCCCATGCGCATGCGCGCGTTCAGCTGGTCGCCGCCGAAGATCGGCATGACCACCAGCATCGCGCCAATCCGGGCCAGCGGCCACATCACGGCGGCCACCCACACCAGCATCTGGTCGGTGGTGATCTCCACGAGGCCCCCTAGCCCACCATCCCCGGCGCGTTCTCGTACAGGCGCTCGGTGAACTCGATCACCAGCGACAGCATCCAGTGTCCACTGATCAGCAGCGCGGCGAACATCGCCAGCAGCTTGGGAATGAATGACAGGGTCATTTCCTGGATCTGGGTCGCCGCCTGCAGCATGCCGATCGCAAGGCCCACGGCCAGCGCCGTCAGCAGCGGCGGCGCCGCCAGCAGCACAACCACCATCAGCGTCTCGCGCCCGATATCCACAACCGTTTCGGGTGTCATCCGCCTCTCCTAAACAAAAAAGCTGGTTGCCAACGTGTTCATCAGCAGGGCCCAGCCGTCCACCAGCACGAACAGCATCACCTTGAACGGCAGCGAGATGATCAGCGGCGACAGCATCACCATGCCCATCGACATCAGCACCGAGGCCACCACCAGATCGATGATCAGGAACGGGATCAGGATCAGGAAGCCGATCTGGAACGCCGTCTTCAGCTCACTGGTCACGAACGACGGCACCAGCAGCGACAGCGGGATGTCGTCCGGATCCTCGAAGCCGTCGATGCCGTTGATCTCCGCGAACATGCGCAGATCGCTTTCGCGGGTCTGCTCCAGCATGAAACCCCGCAGCGGCTGGATACCCGTTTCCAGGGCCTCTTCGGTGCCGATCTCCTCGGCCAGGTAGGGCTCCACCGCCACCTCGTGGATCTCTTCGAACACCGGCGCCATCACGAACAGCGTGAGAAAGAACGCCAGCCCGATCAGGATCTGGTTGGACGGTGTCTGGGACGTGCCCAGGCCCTGGCGCAGGATCGCCAGCACGATCAGGATCCGGGTGAAGGCGGTCATCATGATCAGCGCTGCCGGCAGCAGGGTCAGCAGCGTCATCAGCACGAGGATCTGCAGGGTCACCGACCAGGTCTCGCCGCCATCCTCGTCCGTGGTGATGGTCACCGCCTCGATGCCCTGCCCCACCTGAGCGCCGGCCAGGCCGGGCAGCAGCCACAGCCCCAGCAGCAGCCAGGGGAAATAGCTCCGCAGACTCACGACTCCTGACCTCCCCCGCCGGCGCGGCGCGAACGTACCGCGCGTTTGAGCACGCCGGAAAAATCGGGGCCTTCGCCGCCGGCGGGCACCTCGACCGGCGTCTCCATGGTGTGCAGCGTCCGGATCCCCGAGGGCGCCACGCCGATCAGCACCTGTTCATCACCCACGCGAACCAGCATCAGCCGTTCACGGGCACCCACCGAGCGGACCGACTGGACATCGATCATCTGCCGACCGTGGCCCACGCTCCCCTGGGTGCGCCGGAGCACCCAGGCCAGCACCACGATCGCCACGATCACGATCATCAGCCCGCCAATCAGCTGCGTCAGGTAGGCCGCGGCGTTCATTGCGCCGCCGTCCTCGTCGGCCAGGGCGCCGGCCGGCAGCAGCGCCAGCAGCCAGAGCGATCCGGAAAGAACACGCGAGCACATGACTATTTCAGCTTCCGGATGCGTTCGCTGGGGCTGATCACGTCGGTCAGGCGGATCCCGAATTTCTCGTTCACCACCACGACCTCGCCGTGCGCGATCAGGGTCCCGTTGACCAGCACGTCCAGCGGCTCCCCGGCCAGGCGTTCCAGTTCCACCACCGAACCCTGGTTGAGCTGGAGCAGGTTACGAATCGGGATGCGGGTGCGGCCGATCTCCATGGAGATGGTCACCGGCACGTCCAGCACCATGTCCAGATTCACGTCTTCTTCTTCGCCGCCCCCGGAATCGGTGAGTTCATCCGGTTCCAGCGGCTGCGCATTCGGATCCGGCTTGTGCTTGCGTTCCCGCTCGCCCCCGGCAGCCGCCTTGCTGCGGCCGCCGGTGCCAGTGGAGGCGGCGTTGGCCGCATCGCTCTCGTGCGAATTGGACTGCGCCTGGGCCAGCAGCGCGTCGGGGTCCTCCGCCTCGGCCTCGGAGCTGTCATCCTGCTCCGCCAGGGCCGCGGCCCATTCATCGGCCAGGGCATCCTGATCCACCGATTCCTCGCCGTCGCCCTGTTCGGTTTCCTGATCCGGACGCTTGTCGTCGTCTGCCATCGTCCTGTCCTCTTGCCTATCGTTGTGCGCGACCGTTGATCTTGATCGCGTTCTGGCCGTTCGAGACCCCGAACTTGCCGCGCAGCAGCGGGATATCCTCGACCTTCAGAGTGACCTCTTCGGGAATGTCGACCGGGATGATGTCGCCCGGCTTGATGTCCAGCAGTTCCTGCACGGTGACCTCCGCCTCGGTGAGCACCGAGGCGATCTCCACGTCCGCGTCCTGCACCTCTTCCCGCAGGGCATTCATCCAGCGCTGATCGACATCGGAGCGATCCGACTGGATACCGGTATCCAGCTGCTCGCGGATCGGTTCGATCATTGAATACGGCAGCGTCACGTGGAGATTGCCGCCGCCGCCATCCAGTTCGATGTGGAATTCGTTGATCACCACGATCTCGGTGGGACTCACGATGTTCGCGAACTGGGGATTGACCTCGGAGTTGAGGAACTCGAAGTCGATGTCCATGACCGGTTCCCAGGCCTTGGTCATGTCCTCAAACGCGCCCTCGAGGATGCTGTGCACCACCCGCATCTCCATCGGGGTGAAGTCACGGCCCTCGATGCGGGTATAGAAGCGCCCGTCGCCGCCGAAGAAGTTGTCCACCAGGATGAACACCAGCTTGGGGTCGAACACGAACAGCCCGGTGCCGTGCAGCGGATGCGCACGCACCAGGTTCAGGCTGGTGGGCACGAACAGCGAGTGCATGTACTCGGAAAACTTGGTCAGCCGGGTGCCGCTGACCGAGATCTCGGCCGAACGCCGCAGCATGTTGAACAGTCGCACGCGCAGATGCCGCGCAAAACGCTCGTTGATCATCTCGAGCGTGGGCATGCGCCCGCGCACGATCCGGTCCTGGGTGGCGAAATTGAACTCGCGCGCCTGACCGTCGCTGGGGAACTCTTCCTCCTCGGTCTCGACGTCACCGGCATCGACGCCGTGCAGCAGCGCGTCGATCTCGTCCTGGCTCAGGATGTCGGTTTGCTGTGCCATGACGCGCGCCTTACTGCATGACCAGTTCGGTGAACACCACGCGCTCCAGATCGGAGGGCGCTTCGCGCGACTCCAGGATCGCACGGACAGTGGCCGTCAGATCCTCCGCCAGCGCTTCCTTGCCTTCCCGCGTGTTCAGCTCGGTATATTCCTGATCCGAGAGGACGCCGAGGATGTCGTTCCGGACTACGGGCAGGTGATCTTCCACGGCTTCCAGGACCGCCGGGTCGGTGGACACCAGACCGATCTGCACGCGCAGGAACTGCACGCTTCCCGGGGCATCGATGTTCACCGTCATGGGATCGAGCGACGAATAGTGGCGCTCGGGCGGCTGATCTTCCGCCATTTCGTCAGCGTCCTGCGACAGCAGGAACCAGGCGGCCGCGCCCCCGCCGCCGGCGAGCAGAACCGCAACGACCAGGAGGATGATGATCATCCATTTCCTGCCGCCGCCCCCCTTGTTCTCCAGTTCGACTTCCTTCTCCGCCATGACACACCCGCATTGCGTGGATTCGCTGACGGAACCCAAGCAAGCGCGGTGCCATGAATCATTACTACTTTATAAACAGAGAGTTGAACCCACTTTAGGGGTGTCGTTCGTCATCCCGAGGGTCGAGCGCCCGGCGTATGCGTCAACGAACCGGACGCTCCATCGAGCGAGAAGTCGAGATTCTGGCGGCCGGTCTGCCGGAACGGGCCTCAGGCAAACAGGTCCACCCGACGGTTGAGGAAGGAAAGGGTGCTGCCGGGAGCGACGGGACCTTCATCGTCCTCGCTCCCTTCGCCCTCCGCACCCGTGGCGACGCCGGGTTCATCCCCGCTTCCGTAACCGTCGCCGGCCATCTCGGTATCCGCGGAATCGTCCGGCGGTTCATCCGACACCGAGGCATCGGCGAGCTCGAGCCCGCTGTCGGCGAGACTGTCACGCAGGCGCGGCATTGCCGCTTCCAGCACCTCACGGGTCACGGGGTTGGTACTGAAGAACTGTACACTGGCACGGTCCCCCTCCATGCTGACCCGCACATCCAGGACCCCCAGCTGAGGCGGATGCAGTTTCATCTCGGTGCGCCCGCCGCGGGCCTGCGCCATCATCTGGATCTGCTCCGCAAGCTGGCGATCACCCGAAGTCTGCAGCAGGCGGGTCAGATCCAGCCGCATCCCGCCGCCCCGCGCACCCTCGGCATCGGAGGCCTGGGCTGCCGGCTGGGCCAGTGCCTGGGCATTCTCACGGCCGCTGCGCGCCGATTCCGAGGCCTGCGTCAGCCACTGGGCCAGGACCTCGGTGGTCCCTTCACGCGAGCCACCGCCGGTCAGCGCCCCGGGAGCCAGTTCCTGCAGCCGCGACCCCGGGTTCTGCCCTTCCGGACCGGCCTGCAGGAACAGACGCATCAGGGAAACCGGGATGCCGTCGCCCGCCGCTCCGGACCCGGGCCCGTCTTCCAGCAGACTGCGCAGCTCGCGGCCGTCGATCTCTCCGTCACCTTCCTCGCCGGTCAGCCAGCCGGGCGGCAATTGCATGCCGTCCACAGCGGTCAGATCCTGCCCTTGCAGGAGATCCTGGAAGCGCTGGATCAGTCCTTCCAGATCCAGCTCGGCCAGCTCGGAATCATCCACCCCGAGCGCGCCCAGCATCGCTTCCAGCTGCGGGCGGAGTGCCTTCAGGAAACCGTCTTCCCCGCCTTTTCCCTTGTCTTTCAATTCCTTGAGCCGATCCATGCCCTCGCCGCCGTCGAGCAGCTGTGCCAGCGCTCCCAGCCCCTGTCCCGATGCCTGTGCTGCGATCATGTCCCGTCCTCGCCTGTTGCGCGCACCGCGCGCGTCTGCCCCTGCGGGGTCTGCGTATCCATACCTTTCAAGATTCCTGCCAGTTCACCGTGCGTTCGCCGGATTCCGGTTCCCGTGCGAAGGCCTGGCGGGTCGCCCACATGTCCTGTTCCACCTGCTGCCGCCGGGCCTGATGACGCTGGTCTTCGGCTCGCGTGCGTTCCAGCAGCTTTTCCAGCGACATGCAGTCGCGATGGTGTTCCAGCCATTGCTCGCGCGCCGTCTCCACCTGGCTTTCGGCCGCCTGGATGCGCAGGGCCTGCTGTTCCAGCGCCTCGCGCAGCTTCTGCCGCATGCCGGCCAGCCACTTGAGGGTGTTGGGGTCCTGCGGCATGGAGGCCGCCAGGTATTCCTGCTGGAAGGTTTCCAGCTGCTCGCGCTGGGCCTCGGCGGCGTTCAGCTGAGCGATGCGTTCGCCCAGTTCGCGAGTCGCCTCGGTCTCGCCGATCTGGCGGATACGCAACAGCCGTTCGATGCGCTGCGGATTCATGCCCCGCTCCCGGTGAGTGCGATCAGCTGATCCCGCGCGGTGGCAAAATCCACCGCCTCGGTCGTGCCCTGCGCCAGGAACTGCTCCAGCCGGTCATGCATCGCCACGGCCTGGTCGAGGTGCGGATCGGCACCCTTGCGGTAGGCCCCCACCGAGACCAGGTCACGGTTGCGCTGATAGGTGGCGGCCAGATCACGGAACCGCCGTGCCGCCTTCTCGTGCTCCGGGGTCGTCAGGGCACTCATCACGCGCGAGATCGATGCACCGACGTCGATGGCCGGGTAGCGACCGGTCTCGGCGATCTCGCGCGAGAGCACCACATGCCCGTCAAGGATCGCCCGCGCGGCGTCCACGATCGGATCGTTCGGATCATCTCCCTCGGCCAGCACCGTATAGAATCCGGTGATCGAGCCCCCGCCCACGTCGCCATTGCCGGCACGCTCCACCAGCTGCGGCAGGCGCGCGAACACCGAGGCCGCATAGCCCTTGGAGGCCGGCGGCTCGCCGATGGCCATCGCGATCTCGCGCGCGCCCTGGGCGAAGCGGGTCAGCGAGTCCATCAGCAGCAGCACGTTCAGCCCCTGATCGCGGAACTGTTCCGCCACCGTGGTCGCCACCCAGGCCCCGTGCTGGCGCAGCAGCGGCGACTGATCCGCCGGCACCGCCACCACCACCGTACGCCGGCGGGATTCCTCGTCGAGGATCTCGTGGATGAAATCGTTGACCTCGCGCCCGCGTTCACCGATCAGCCCGACCACGATCACGTCGGCGCTGGTGTGGCGGGTCATCATCCCCAGCAGCACGCTCTTGCCCACGCCGGAACCGGCGAACAGGCCCAGCCGCTGGCCGCGCCCGACCGACAGCAGGGCGTTGATCGCGCGTACGCCGGTGTCCAGAGGCTCGCGCACCGGGGCGCGCGACAGCGGGTTGATCGGCTGTCCGTTGAGCGTGGCACGATCATGCGTGCGGATCGGCCCGAGGCCGTCCAGAGGCTCGCCACGGGCGTCGATCACCCGCCCCAGCAGGCTATTGCCCACCGGGATCGAACGCTGGGTGTCCACCGGCTCGATGCGGGCCCCGGGCACCAGCCCGGCGGCCGCCTCCTCCGGCATCAGGAACGTCCGGTCGTTCTGGAATCCGACGACCTCGGCGGGCACGGTTTCGCCGCGTTCGCCATGGATCAGGGCGCGGCCGCCCAGCGGCAGACGCAGGCCCTCGGCCTCGAGGGTCAGACCGGTCACGCGCGACAGGATCCCCTGCGACTGCGGGGCCGCCACCCGTTCGACCCGCCCGCGCGACTGCTCCAGCCGTTCGCGCAGCCCCGCGGTGAGCCCTTCGCGCTGGCGTGTATGGGCATCGCGAATACTGGCGGTCATGCCGGATCCTCCTCATCACGGGCCGACGCATCGTCGCCGGGTTCCTCTTCGGTGTGGGACGCGGACCCGGCGCCGGGACCTTCCTCTCGCTTCTCCGTACCCGGCCCGTCATGCGCCGGCGTCGCGACCGCCTCGCGCGGCTCCGGATCCGTGTCCGGCACGCTCGCGTGGCCGTCCCAGGTGGCCTCCACGGCCTGCCGCAGGCGGCGCTCCAGACTGGCATCCACTTCGGACGCACCCGCCTCGACCCGACAGCCTCCGCGCGCCAGTTCCGGGTCCGGGATCCAGGTGATCTCGCCCGCCTGCGCGGACCCCCATTGCTCCACCAGGGCCTGATCCTCGGGATGCAGGTGCACCCGCACGCTGCGGTTGCGTCCCGGCAACTGCTGCATCGCCTCGTCCAGCACCTCGCGGATGATCTCCGGTCGGGTCTGCAGCTCCACCCGGATTACCTGGCGCGCCAGCGCGGTCACCAGCGACAGCAGTTCCGGTTCCAGTGCATCGGCAGCCTCGGCGAGTGGATCACTGAGGCCCTGACCCACCGACTCCAGGGCCGCCACGGCCTCGCGCAGCTTCTTTTCCTCGCGCGCCCGCGCCGCCTTTTCGGCCTCCTGCTTGCCCAGTTCATGGCCCTCGGCGTAGCCCCGCTCGAAACCGTTCTGGCGCGCCTCTTCCTCGATCGCCTCGATCTCGGCGGCGGTGGGCAGGCGCCGCTGTTCCGGCTCGTTGCCGTTCTCGTCGAACTCCGGCGGCTCCCACAGGGAGGCCGCGCTGGCGGACCCGGCGTCGTGCACGCTCACAGCATCTGCTCCCCGCCCTTGCCGCCAAGCACGATCTCACCGTTCTCCGCCAGGCGGCGAGCGACCTGCAGGATCTCCTTCTGCGCCCCCTCGACCTCGGACACGCGCACCGGCCCCTTGGCTTCCAGGTCCTCGCGCAGCATTTCGGCGGCGCGTTTGGACATGTTGCTGAAGATCTTGTCTTTCAGGTCGTCGTCGGCACCCTTCATCGCCAGCACCAGGGACTCGGTGGACACCTCCCGCAGCAGGGTCTGGATCCCGCGGTCGTCGACGTCGATCAGATTGTCGAAGACGAACATCAGCTCTTCGATACGCCCGGCCAGGTCCTGGTCCATCTCGCTGACCGTATCCATGATCTCCGCCTCGCGCGACCCGTCCATCAGGTTCATGATGTCCGCGGCGGTCTTGACCCCGCCGACCATCGAGGTCTTGGCCGTGTTGTTGCCGGAAAGCTGACGGTCGAGGATGTCATCCAGCTCCTGCAGCGCGGAGGGCTGCACCCCGTCCAGGGTCGCGATGCGCATCACCACGTCGGACTGCACCCGCTTGGGCAGGTAGCTCAGGGTCTCGGCGGCCTGGTCGGCATCCAGATGCGACATCACGATCGCCACGATCTGCGGGTGCTCGTTGCGCAGCATGTCGGCGATCGCGCGCGGGTCCAGCCACTTCAGCGCGTCGATGCCCTTGGAATTGCGCCCCAGCAGGATGCGATCGATCAGGCCCTCGGCCTTGTCCTCGCCCAGCGCGTTCTGCAGCACGCTGCGTACATAATCATCGGCGCCAATACCCAGCGCGGTCTGCTCGCGCACGTGCCCGGAGAAGTCCTCCAGCACCGCGTTCACGTCGGTGCGCGAGATGCGCTCCATGTTGGCCATGGCCGCGCCGATCTTCTGGACCTCCTTGGGCCCCATGTGGCGCATGACCTCGGCGGCGGAATCCTCACCGAGGCTCATCATGAACACGGCCGCCCGTTCCGCGCCATCCAGTTTGGACTTCTTGCTATCGGCCATCTTCGTTCAACCAGGTCTTCATTACCTGCGCCACACGCTTGGGATCTTCCTTCACCATGCCCCGCACGGCCTCGAGGTCCATTTCCTGCTGATCCTCTTCGGGTGCGGTCAGCGAAGCCACTGCGGAGCCCTCACCGCTGGGACCACTACCCCCGGCCGCGGATTCCCCGCTCTGGTCGGTCAGAGCCAGATTCTCGTCCGATTCCGCCTGCGGCTGCTGTGCCGGGCGCGCGGTTGCACCGCTCATCAGATGTTTCAGGGCCGGACGGATCACGGTCAGCAGGATGATCAGGGCCAGCAGCAGCGCCCCGATGAGCCTGGCCAGCTCCATGAACCAGGCCTGCGTCCAGAACGGGCGTTCTTCCTCGACGATTTCTTCTTCCACCGGCGCCTCGAACGGAGCACTGACCACGTTGATCGAATCCCCGCGCTGCTCGCTGAAGCCCACTGCCTGGCGGACCAGGTTCTCCAGACGCTCGATCTCCTCGGCGTCTCGTGCGACGCGCTGGACCTCGCCATCCTCGCCCACTTCCTCGCGGAAATCGACCACCACGGCGGTCGACAACCGCTCGACGCCGCCGGGCATTTCGCGGATGTGAGCGATGCGGCGGTCGACTTCGTAATTGCGCGTCGCCGAGCCCGAACGTTCACCGGTCGCCCCGTTCTCCGCGTTCTCGGCACCTTCGCCTTCTTCTTCGCCCACGGCACCCCCGGCAGGCGGCTGATTGGTCAGCGCGCCCGGCACGCCCATCGGTCCTTCGCCCGCGTCCCCGCGGACATCCTCGGAGATCTGCTCCGAGCGCAGCGCGATGGTGTCGGGGTCGTAGAGTTCTTCGGTACGTTCGATTTCCGAAAAATCGATGTCCGCCGATACCTGGACCCGCACGCGGTCGCCGCCCACGAGCGGCGACAGCAGGTCCCGGATCGCCTCGGCATAACGGCGCTCCACCTGACCCTGGAACGACAGACGGTCGCCGCTGCTGCGCATGCCGCCCTCTTCCAGCCCGTCCTCGGTCAGCAGCCGGCCCTGCTGGTCGACCACGGTCACGTTTTCGGGCGACAGGTCCGAGGTACTGGAGGCCACCATGTGGACGATGGCCCGGACCTGGGATTCGCTGAGGGAGCGGCCCCCGTGCAGGTGCACGGTGACCGAGGCGGTCGCCGGCGTGCGTTCACGCACGAAGACCGAATCCTGTCCTTCGGCGATGTGCACGCGGGCACGCTCGACCGCGTCCAGCGAGGAGACGGTACGGCCCAGCTCGCCTTCCATCGCCCGGCGATGGCGCGCGCTTTCCATCATCCGGCTGGTGCCGATCCCGGTGTCCTCCTGCAGGAGCTCGAAGCCGACATCCCCGGAGCGCGGCAGCCCTTCACCGGCCAGATGCAGGCGGGCTTCACCCACATCGCCGCGCGGCACCTTGATCTGACCGGTATTCGTATCAATGCGGTAGCGGATGCCGGCCCCGTCCAGCGCGGTCACCACCTCCGCGGCCTCGTCCTGCTCGAGCGACGAATACAGCGGGACGAAGGTGGGACTCGTCGCCCAGAAAACGATCCCCGCGATCACGGCCAGCGCGCCGGCCAGCATGCCGATCAGGGCCAGCTGTCGGCCAGCCGGCATGGTGCCGAAATCCTTGATGCCACCGCTAACGACGGCGGGCAGACTTTGCTGTGCTGCGGCCATGATCACGTCTCTCCGGAGGGATTACAGGCCTACACCTGCATCCGCATGATTTCCTGATAGGCATCCAGCAGGCGGTTGCGCACCTGATTGGTGGCCTCGAACGCCAGGCTGGACTTGTTCATCGCCACCATCACCTGCGGCAGGGACACGTTTTCATCGCCCAGTTCAAAACGGGTCTGCAGATCGGTCGCCTCCTGCTGCACCTCGTTCACGTTGCGCAGCGAGTCACGCAGGACGTTCTGGAAGTCGGCGCCACCGGCCTGACCGGTTTCACCTCCGGACGCAGGAGCCTCGACGCTCCCGCTTTCCGAGAGCTGCCGCATCTGCTGCAACACGTTCTGGATCTGCATTTCACTCATGCGTTACCTCCGGCTTCCACACGGGACGACGGTGCCTCGCCCCCGCTCAAACCAATCCCAAGCAAATGCCGGGCCAGCTCTCAGACCACTCCGGTGCGGGGGACATGGATGCCCGATTCGCGCAGTCGCGCGAGCTTGTAGCGCAGGGTGCGCGGGCTGATTCCCAGCCGTTCCGCGGCCTCCTTGCGTCGCCCTCCCGCTTCTCGCAGCACGTTGAGGATCACCCGGCTTTCCTGGGTATGCAGGGTCTGTTCCAGCAGAGGGGCCGACGGGATGTCGTCATCCGAAGCCGCCGGAACGGAAGGAGCGCCAGCCGCACTGACACCTTCGCCATGCTCCAGCATGTCGGCATCCAGCCAGATGGACTCGGCCGTGACCCGCCCGTCGCTGCGCTCGCCGGCCAGAGTGGCCGCCCGCTCCATCACGTTGGCCAGTTCGCGGGCATTCCCGGGCCAGTCATGCCCCATCAGCCGCGATTCGGCCTCCGGTGCCAGTTCCACCAGCCGGCCCTGGCTTGCGCGGGTCAGCAGCGCCCGCGCCAGCGACGGGATGTCCTCCGGCCGCTCGCGCAGCGGCGGGATCCGCACCGGGAACACGCTCAGGCGGTAATACAGGTCTTCGCGGAGTACCCCCTCGGCCACCGCCTCGCGCAAATCACGATTGGAGGTTGCGATCACCCGCACGTCGACCGGACGGGTGCGCCGGCCGCCCAGCGGTTCCACTTCCCGTTCCTGCAGCACACGCAGCAGCTTGGGCTGCAGATGCACGGGGATTTCCGTCACCTCATCCAGCAGCAGCGTGCCCCCGTCCGCCTGTACGAACTTGCCGGGCCGCGCCTCGATCGCGCCGGTAAAGGCCCCCTTCGCGTGCCCGAACAGCAGGGCCTCCAGCATGGCCTCGGGCAGAGCGGCGCAGTTGATCGCCTCGAACGGCCCCTGAGCACGGGCCGAGCGCGCATGGATCTGCCGCGCCAGCACCTCCTTGCCGACCCCCGACTCGCCAGTAATGAAGACCGTCGCAGCGGTTTGCGCAATCCGTTCGGCAAAGGCATCCAGCGAACGCATGCGCTCGCTGTGCGCCACCATTTCCGGGATCCGCGCCCGGGAGCCGGGGCCGGGGAGCTGATCGCGCAGCCACTGCGCCAGCGGCGCCGCCATGTCCGGGAGGCCGAAATGGGCATCCACGCCGGCGCGCATGGCGGCGATCTCGTTGTCATGGGTCGCATCCGGGCTGATCACCGCGACCGGCAACCGTGCCGGGATCCGTTCACGCAGCGCGGCGGTCGCGGGATGGGCGATCAGGACGACCTCGGGGCGCTGCGCTTCCAGAGAGCGTTCGAGCTCCCCTTCGCTGCAGTCCTGGAGGCGAACCCGCGGGATGGTGGCCAGTACCTGCACCACGCGTTCACGCAGGGCGGCGTCGGCATTGACCAGAAGAAGGGTCGCTCGAGGCATCGGTGCAGTCCTGTCGATGGGATTCGGACTGCCTCAAGCAGTTAGTGTGCCACTATGAATAAACCCCGGTTATTCAGGGGCCTGCAAACAAGGTTGCCGGTTTTCGTCGGGATCTCGACAGCGGCAACGCCTTGCCACGGAGGCTCAGCCGTCAGAATCCCGTCCCAATCCGAACTTGCGCATGCGCTCAACCAGCGTCGTCCGCCGCATGCCGAGCCGCCGCGCGGCCCGCGCCACCACATGACCGGTATCGGCCAGCGCCGCTTCGATCATCGAGCGTTCCAGGTCGTTGAGATAATCACGCAGATCGACGCCTTCCGGTGGCAGGCCATCCGGTCCCGGCATGTTCGGGCCGGTGGCCGAGGCCAACGACCCGGCCGATGTCCCGCCCGGTTCGGGCGCCGCACCGCTGCGATCCTCCACCCCTTCCGGACGCACGCGCGGCGGCAGCTGCCCCAGGTCCACCGGCAGATCGGGGTACATGATGGACAGCTGTTCCAGCAGATTGCCCAGTTCGCGGATGTTGCCGGTCCAGTCCAGACGTTCCAGGTGAGCCACCACCGCCGGCGTCAGGTGCGCGGGGCTGCCCCCCTGTTCGCGCAGCCGCTCCTCCAGCGCCGTGATCAGCTGCGGAATGTCACTGGCGCGTTCGCGCAACGGCGGCAGTTCAATGGGGAAGACGTTGAGGCGGAAGAACAGGTCCTGACGGAAATTCCCCTCCGCCACGGCTTCGTCGAGGTTGCGATGGGTCGCCGCAATGATGCGCGCGTGGGTGGTGATCGACTTGTTCGAGCCCACGCGTTCGAACACCCGTTCCTGCAGCACCCGCAGCAGCTTGACCTGCATGGGCAGGGGCATATCGCCGATTTCGTCGAGGAACAGCGTGCCGTCCTGCGCCAGTTCGAAACGTCCGGTGCGCGCGGTGAAGGCCCCGGTGAACGCACCCTTCTCGTGACCGAAAAGCTCGCTTTCCAGAAGATCCGGGGGAATCGCGCCGCAGTTGACCGCGACGAACGGCTTGTCGGCGCGATCCGAGGCATCATGGATCGCCCGGGCGACCACCTCCTTGCCGGAACCGGTCTCGCCCAGGATAAGCGCGGTGGCATCGGTTCGCGCAACCTGCGCCACCAGCCGCTTGACCCCGACCATGGTCGGATGGTGACCGACCAGCCCGGGTACGTCGTCATGCACGCGCTGACCGCCGAACCGCAACCACTGCAGGATCTGGGTCACCCGGGAAACCGACACCGGGTGTTCCACCACCCAGTCCACGGCCTGGTGCTCAACCTTGCCGCCGTCGGTCGGCTGGGCCACCACTGGCAGGCTGTCGGGTGCGGCATCCGCCTGGGCCGCGACCGTGGATGCCGGGCCGCACAACCAGATGGCGGCAGGTTCGCGAGGGCCATCGGTGAGTCCGTTCGCGTCGATGCGCGTCTCGGCCTCGCACCCCATGGAGGCCAGAACGGCCCGCGTGTCGCGGGCGGCATCGGGCTCGCCACCCAGGGCGATGTGAAGGCCGGTGTCGTCTTCCTCGGGTGTCGCCATGCCGTGAGGGCTCCGGTCAGGGTATGAGTGGCCTCATACGTGAAGCCGATCACAGTATTATAGCGATCACCCGCCCCCGTCAACTTTCTGTCGTTTCTCCGCGACGTCGCGTCGATGCAGACGGAAAATCCACCGCCCCAGGGCGTCGTGCATGCGGTCATCATGCGGGGTCCAGCGGATCAACTGGGCCTCGTTACGACGTGTCGGGGGTTCGACACCCAGCACCAGGGGCTGAGGCAGAAAGTCGCTCAAATACAACGCCAGACGATCGGCATCTTCGGGCAGCGTGCCCTCCGGCAGCACGATCCCGCCACGGCTGATGACGACCGGCCGGACCGACGGGCGTTCGGGCTCCAGCGATTCGGCCAGCAGATGCACCAGCAGGTCCAGCTTGCGTTCCAGCCGCTGCAGTTCCTGGGCGGTCTCGTCCGCCACCCCGTGGGCGGCGTGGTTGCGTCCACCGCCGGCCTCGAACAGTTCGATACCGTCCACCAGACGCTCGGCCAGTTCGCCGTGGGTGAGCGGACGGCTGGTCGGGCCCACCGCCAGCGATGTGTTCACTGTCAGGGTCTCCCCCAGCCAGTCGCTCCAGTCCTGTTCGCTCATTATTTCCCCCTGTGCGGCCGTCGGTCAGCCAACGAATGCCCGGGCGTTGCGGAACAGACGCATCCACGGACCGTCCTCGCCCCACTCCGCGGGGTGCCAGCTGTGCTGCACGGTGCGGAACACCCGTTCGGGATGCGGCATCATGATGGTCGCGCGGCCATCCTCGCTGGTAAAGGCGGTCGCCCCGCGCGGCGAACCGTTGGGGTTGGCCGGGTAGGCCTCGGCCGGGGAGTCGTCGGCCTCCACGTAGCGCAGCGCCGCCTGATCGTACACCGGGGCCTCGCCGGGATATTCCACGCGCCCTTCTCCGTGCGACACCACCACCGGCAGCACCGAGCCCCCCATCCCGTCCAGCAGCACCGACGGCCCCGGCTCCACCCGTACCAGCGACAGGCGCGCCTCGAACTGTTCCGAACGATTGCGCACGAAGCGGGGCCAGTGCCCGGCCCCCGGGATCAGCGGCGCCAGCCGCGACAGCATCTGGCAGCCATTGCACACGCCGAGACTGAAGGTATCGTTGCGCTCGAAAAAGGACGCAAACTGCGTGCGCAGCCCTTCGTGATTGAGAATCGTGCGGGCCCAGCCCCCGCCGGCGCCCAGCACGTCACCGTAGGAAAACCCGCCGCAGGCCGCCAGGCCCTGCATGTCGGCCAGATCCCGCCGGCCCTCGAGCAGGTCCGTCATGTGCACGTCCACCGGCTGGAAACCGGCGCGCTCGAAGGCCGCCGCCATCTCGAGCTGACCGTTGACCCCCTGCTCGCGCAGGATCGCCACGCGTGGCCGCGCCCCGCTGGCGATGAACGGCGCCGCGATATCTTCCGACGGATCGAAATGCAGGCGTTCGGTAAGTCCGTCATCGGCGTCGATGCGTGCGTATTCCTCGTCGGCGCATTCGGGATTGTCGCGCAACCGCTGCATGTGTCGGGTGGTCGCCTGCCACTGGCGCTGGAGCCCTGCGCGCGTCGACTCCAGCAGGTTCCGCCCGGCCTGCGCGACCGTGACCGTCTCGTCTCTGCGCAGACGGGCCACCTCGTGCAGATGCGCGCCGAGACCGGCCTGTTGCATCGTCTCGCGCAGGGCCTCCTCCGCCCCGGCCCGCACCTGCAGGACCGCCCCCAGTTCCTCGTTGAACAGCCAGGCAGCCGGGTCCATCCCCGCCGGCACGTCGATGTCCAGGCCGAGACGCCCGGCAAAGCCCATCTCCAGCAGGGTCGTGATCAGGCCTCCGTCCGAGCGGTCGTGGTAGGCGCACAGCAGCCCCTCGCGGCGCAGGTGGCCGACCGCGTCCACGAATGCGCGCAGCGCCGCCGGATCTTCCACATCCGGGGGCACTTCACCGATGCCACCCGCCGTCTGCGCCAGGGCCGAGCCGCCCAGCCGAATCCGGCCGGCCGCCAGATCCACGAACCACAGGCTGCCCCCCTCGCGGGCATCCGGCTCCGGGGTCAGGGTCCGGCGCGCGTCCGTCACCGGCGCGAAGCCCGATACCACCAGGGTTACCGGCGCATGCATGTGGCGCTCGTGACCGTCGGCGTCCTGCCAGACCGTGCGCATCGACAGCGAATCCTTGCCTACCGGGATGCTGATGCCGAGCTGCGGGCACAGATCTTCGGCAACCGCCCGAACGGTATCGAACAGTGCGGCCTCCTCGCCCGACACCCCCGCAGCGGCCATCCAGTTCGCCGACAGGCGGATCGTCCGGGTGCCTTCGATGTCCGCGGCGGCCAGGTTGGTCACCACCTCGCCGATCGCCATGCGTCCGGAGGCCGGTCCCGAGAGGATCGCCACCGGCGAACGTTCGCCCATGGCCATGGCCTCGCCGGTATACCCGTCGAAGTCCGTCAGCGTCACGGCGCAGTCGGCCACCGGCACCTGCCAGGGGCCGACCATGGGATCCCGCGCCACCAGGCCGCCCACCGAGCGGTCACCGATGCTGATCAGGAAGTGCTTGGCGGCCACCGCCGGCAGATTGAGGACTCGCTCCAGCGCCTCCGCCAGATCCGTACCGGCCGTCTTCAGCGTCGTGACCGGCGCGGCCCGGCGCGCGTCCTCGCGCGTCATCTTCGGCGTGGCGCCCAGCAGCATGCCCATCGGCATGTCCACTGCCGGCTCGTTGAACAGCCGGTCATCCACCCGCAGGTGGCCGTCATCGGTCGCCTGCCCGACGACCGCGAACGGCGCGCACTCGCGCTCGCAGATCGCGCGGAAGGTTTCGAGGGCCGCGGCGTCCACCGCCAGCACGTAGCGCTCCTGCGCCTCGTTGCACCACAGCTCCATCGGCGACAGGCCCGGCTCGGCGGTGGGCACTTCGCGCAGTTCCATGCGCCCGCCGCGCCCGGCATCATCCAGGATCTCCGGGATCGCATTGGACAGTCCGCCGGCCCCGACGTCGTGGATGGAGCGGATGGGGTTGCCCTCGCCCAGCGCGGTGCAGCGATCGATCACCTCCTGGCAGCGCCGCTGGATCTCGGGGTTGCCGCGCTGCACCGAGGCATAGTCCAGTGCCTCGCTGCTCGAGCCGCTGGCCATCGAAGACGCGGCCCCGCCGCCCAGTCCGATCAGCATGGCGGGACCGCCCAGCACCACGATGGGCGTCTGTGCGGGCACCTCGCCCTTGTGCACGTGCTCGGCACGCATCGACCCCACGCCGCCGGCCAGCATCACGGGCTTGTGGTAACCGTACAGGACCTCACTACCGTCCGGTTGCGGCAACGCGGACTCCAGCGTGCGGAAATACCCGCACAGCGCCGGTCGCCCGAATTCGTTGTTGAAGGCCGCGGCGCCGATCGGCCCCTCCAGCATGATGTTCAGCGCGCTCTCGATCCGATCGGGCCCTCCGAAATCCCGCTCCCAGGGCTGAGGATGCGCCGGGATGCGCAGGTTGGACACGGTAAAACCGGTCAGCCCGGCCTTGGGCTTCGATCCGCGCCCGGTGGCGCCCTCGTCGCGGATCTCGCCACCGGAGCCCGTGGCCGCCCCCGGCCACGGCGAGATCGCGGTCGGGTGGTTGTGGGTTTCCACCTTCATCAGCACCGGAAGATCCAGGTCCTCGCGACGGTACTCGCCATCGGGCCCGGGCATCAGCCGCACCCCCCGGTGGCCTTCGATCACCGAGGCATTGTCGCTGTAGGCGGACAGCACCCCGTCCGGATGGAGCCGATGGGTCTCGCGGATCATCCCGAACAGCGTACGGTCCTGCTCCTCGCCATCCACCACCCAGCGGGCGTTGAAGATCTTGTGCCGGCAGTGTTCGGAGTTCGCCTGTGCGAACATCATCAGCTCGGCGTCGGTCGGGGCCCGTCCCAGCGCTCGATAGCCTTCGGCCAGGTAATCGATCTCCTCTTCCGACAGCGCCAGCCCCAGCTCCCCGTTGGCGCGCGCCAGCGCGGTCCGGGCATCCGGCTCCAGGCTCACCCGTTGCAGCGAACGCGGCGTCTCCGCGCGGAACAGGGCGCCCGCGTCCGCGGGATCCTCGATGACCGCCTCGGTCATGCGGTCGAACAGCGGCGCAGCCATGTCCACCAGTTCCAGCCCCTGCGGCAGCTCACCACCCACGTACCAGTGGGTACCCCGTTCGATCCGCTCGACGGCGGATTCCAGTCCCGCATGATGGGCAATCTCGGTGGCCTTGGATGACCAGGCGCTGATCGTGCCCGGGCGCGGGATCACCACGGGTTCGCGCACCGCCTCGAATGCAGGAGCGGACCAGGCCTCGCCTTCGTCCAGCAGCGCAGCCAGACGCTTCTCCTCGTCCGCATGGAGCCGGCGGTGCAGCTGGACGAAATACAGATGACGCGCCGCCAGACGAACCGGCACCCCGGTACGCTCCTCCAGCGCCGTTTCCAGCGTCCGCAGTCGAAAGGAGGAAACCGCCGTGCCGCCTTCAAAAACCCGCATCATCTTCACCCGGTGTGCCGTGGTTGGACCTGTTTCGAGCCGCGCATTGTACCGGAGCACCGCCACCTCCGGGAGAATGTTGGAGGTGCACGGGAACTCCGACTGCGGTACCCTGTCCCAGTAGTTGCAAAGGGGGCGACCTGGATTCGACGCGGGTCGCGAAACCTGAGGTGCATGCCGAGGATGTAGTGAGCCTCGTAAAAATCACTGCAAAAAAATAGTTGCCAACGACGACAACTACGCACTCGCCGCTTAAAACCCGGTAGGGTGCCGTCCGACTGGAGCCGTGCTTGTGCGTCCAGTATCGGGCGTCGACTCTCACAAGCTCGCGGTGAAGCGTGCCCGGCGCGGATCCGTTAAAACTCAACCGGGATCGCCAGACGTCTTCCCTGCCTGTCGGGTAGCGGCTGGTTAAACGCAAAGACAGGATAAGCATGTAGAGCCGAGGGCGGAGGGCCTGCGGACGCGGGTTCGATTCCCGCCGCCTCCACCACATTCTGAAGACAATCAGGCGCCTGAGGGCGCCTTTTTTTGTTACTTATGAGCGTTTACCAGGAAGATCTGACGATCACCACGCGGGGCCGCGGCAGCATCGCCGTCACCGATGCCGTGCGCGACATCATCCGTCGTTCGGGCATCACCACCGGCACCTGCCACGTCTTCCAGCACCACACCAGTGCCTCGCTGCTGATCACCGAGAACGCCGACCCGGACGTCCGCCGCGATCTGGAGACGATCCTGGCCCGGCTGGCCCCGGACGGCGACCCCGCCTACCGCCACGACATGGAAGGCGACGACGACATGGCCGCCCATGCCCGGGCCATGCTGACCCACAATGACCTGACTCTACCGGTGACCCGCGGCCGCCCCGCTCTGGGCACCTGGCAGGGGGTCTTCCTCTGGGAACACCGTTACGCCGGACACGACCGGCGTATCACCGTGACCGTGCAGGGCGAATAACCCGGTTTTCTTCAGCCGGCCGCACCACCGGCCGGACGGGCATGCACGGTGATTTCCTCGCGATCGTGATACAGCTGGCGGGCGTGCACGCGAAATCCGTGCCCGGCCAGCCGGCCCTCCAGCCGATCAAGACATTCCCGCACGGTCTCGTAGCGCTTCTTCATCGGGAGCTTGAGGTTAAAGATCGCCTCTTCGGCCCATCCCGCCTCCAGCCAGTCGCCTATGCGGTCCGCGACGCGTCCGGGCCGGTCCACGATGTCGCACACCAGCCAGTGCACCGGACGCGGGGGCATCCAGGTGAACGCATCCTCGCGGATATGCTCCACCTGTCCCCCGGCCATCAGGTCGGCATCCATCGGACCGTTATCCACGGCCTGGACATGCAGGCCGTGCCGCACCAGCTGCCAGGTCCAGCCCCCCGGCGCCGCCCCCAGGTCCACCGCCGTCATGCCCTCCGCCAGTCGCTGTTCGCGCTCCTCGGGAGTCAGGAAGTGGAACCAGGCTTCCTCGAGTTTCAGTGCGGAACGGCTGGGCGCTGCGCGCGGGGCCTTCAGCCGCAGGATGCCCCCCGGACGGTCGCTGCTGCTCTCCGGCGCGGCCAGACCCAGCTGCACACGGTCGCCGGCAGTCCAGAAACAATGCAGACGACGACCCTGCGCCTCGCCCTGCCCGCGCAGCGCGCCGGCCTTGCGCAGTGCCGAATCCAGCGGGCGCTCCAGTGCCTTTCCCAGGCGTCGAAGCTCCTTGCCCTCATTGGTATCCGGTGTCTCGTGCCAGATGGCCTCGAACGACCAGCCACTCGCCCGGACCCGTTCCACGACCGGGCTCACCCGATCTTCGCGTGACAGGCCCTCCATCGGATGCAGCGCCGGGAGGCGCTGGCGCGCGAAGATCCGCTCATCCAGGGAAAACGCGTCGCGCAGCGGTGCCGGATCGCCATCGGCCGGCAACAAGCGGACGAAGGCCGCCCCTTCAGCGAACCGTGGATAGACGGCCAGGCCTTCCCGCGCGGCTTCCGCGGCCAGGTCGCCGGCCAGGTCCTTTTCGAACCCCGCCCGGCAATAAAAAAGCAGTTCTTCCATGATTCTCCCCAAGTAATTACGCGCCCCTGAGGCGCCCTGTGGAGCGGCCCCGGCCGCGAATCGCGGCGCCAATCGACACCCCGCGTCGTTCGCGTACAAGCACGCTCCCACCAAGGTTACTCCGAAGCCACCCCGAGAGCGTTCCCGGGGCCTCTCACCCGGGGCCTCTCAAGGGCAACAAAAAAGGCCGCCCCTCGCGGGACGGCCCTTCACGATCCGGCTCCGGATCGCGAGGATCCGGGGCATGCGGCGGCCTTAGCGAGCCAGGCCGGGATCGCCCTCCACGTTCTTCAGCTTCGGCAGGTAGGGCTCGCCCACGTTGACCGTATCCTGGTTGCGCAGCCAGTTACCCACCACTTCCCAGACCGGGGGCGTGTCATGCCGCTGATGCACGTCGGCCCAGCCCGCCACGACATAGCGCCGCTCCGGATCCATGGGTTCGCCATTGATCTCCATGTCGGTGATGCGCTGGCCCATCGGCTTGTGTGGGTCGATGGTGTAGCGGACACCACCGGTGCGCACCATGTCGCCGCCGCGATGACGATACGGGTCTTCGTTGAAGATCGAGTTGGCCACGTCTTCCATCGCGTGCTTGAGGTCCGCGCCGGTCATCTCGTTGCGCGTGGTCTCGGAGTACGTCGTCGCGGTCTGGGTCATCAGCTCTTCGAAAGTGATCGGCTGGCCCGGCAGCACGCTCACGCCCCAGCGGAAACCCGGCGACAGCGCGACTTCGGCGTCCATCTCTTCCATCATCGCCTGGACGATGACCTCGTCGAAGGTACCGTTGAAGTTGCCGCGGCGGTAGAGGACGTCGTCGGTCACCGCCAGTTCTTCCCGCAGCTGGTCCTCGAACGGCTTGCGCACCTCTTCGATGTGCGCCTCCATCTCCGGATCCGCGTCCAGCATGTTGGCGAACACCGGCAGCATCTTGAAGCGGTAGTCCTTGATGCCGCTGTCGTTCACATCCAGGTCCAGCACACCCAGGAACTTGCCGTTGGAACCGGCGTTGGTCACCAGCGTGCGCTCGCCCGCGGCGTTCTCGATCTCCAGCGCACCCGGGATCGCGTCGTGAGTGTGGCCGCCCATGATCACGTCGACGTCACGCAGCCGGCGGGCCATTTCGATGTCCGTCACCATGCCGTTGTGCGACAGGATCGCCACGACCTTCGCGCCCTTCTGACGCACCTCGTCGATCATCTGCTGCATCTTGTCGTCACGGATGCCGAACGACCATTCCGGGAACATGTAATCCGGATTGGCCACCGAGGTGTACGGGAAGGCCTGCCCGATCACGGCCACCGGGACGCCGTTCATCTCGCGGATGGTGTAGGGCTCGAAGATCCGGTCACCCCAGTCGCGATCCTCGACGTTCTGCGCGACGAAGTCGATGCCGTTGGGCTTGAAGTCGTTCTCGATGACTTCCTTGACGCGCTCGTCACCGAAGGTGAATTCCCAGTGACCGGTCATCACGTCCACGCCCAGCAGCTTCTGCGCGTCGACCATGTCCTGCCCGCCGGTCCACAGCGAGGTCGCCGAACCCTGCCAGGTGTCGCCACCGTCCAGCAGCAGGGAGTTCGGCCGGTCCGCACGCAGGCGCTTCACCAGCGTCGACAGATGCGAGAAGCCGCCGACCCGACCGTATTTCTCGGCCGCCTCGGCGAAATCGAGGAAGGTCAGCGCATGCGCCTCGGGCGTGCCCTTTTCCACCCCGAAATGGTCGAGCAGCGCCTCGCCGGCCAGCACCGGCGGCTTGCCCTGCATGTCCCCCACGCCGATGTTCACGTCCGGCTCACGGAAATAGACCGGGCGCAGCTGCGCGTGGCAGTCGGTGTAGTGCAGCAGAGACACGTTCCCGAACGGAGAAATGTCGTAGAAATCCGACGGCGCGCGCTGCCAGTCGATGCTCTCGCCCGCCCAGGCATTGGTGGCGAGGCCGGCCGCGCTGGCGGCCACCATGACTTCGAGGAATTCCCTCCGCGTGAGGTTCATATACCACTCCTGAGTGTTAGGACCTGAATGAAGAAAGCCGTCTGCCGGATCACGCCGACAGACGCCCTGGTGAACCAAAAGACGTCGGCCCGACATCGGTTATTCCGTCCGGACACGGACCATGGCTACAGCGTGACGCGTAACGCCGCCTGCGTCGCAAAACGCCCACACAGGAAGGGGACACAAAAAAGGCCCCTTCGTCCTGAAGGGGCCAACACGCGACATACACCACTCAACGGTGCCCGGACCGGGACAGAGACCCTGCCGGCGACCACCACCGCAGAAAGCGGACAGTTCGAGTGTAGCGTCCGCACATGGCGATTTCGTGATGCAGATCAACGAGTAATGCCGGCACACTCCGGCGGGGGCCTCCCTTCGGGAGCGCGCGGTTTCGTCGATTGCACAAGGCGCCGATGTCGTTTAACCTTTCGCAGCTTACGGAGAGGTGGCCGAGCGGTCGAAGGCGCACGCCTGGAAAGTGTGTATACGGTAACCCCGTATCGAGGGTTCGAATCCCTCCCTCTCCGCCAGATTCTTGAACCAGGGGCAACCGGGCCCCTGGTTCCATGTAAATCCCGGTCGGACGAGGGATTTCGAACCCGAGGAATCGAGCAAACCGGGTTCGACGGGTGCCGCACCGCGGCACCCGAACATCGCCGCAGGCGATGGCCCGGAGGGCGAGCCACAGCGTGGCGAGTAATCCCTCCCTCTCCGCCAGATTTCAGGGGGTATTCCGGCGCCCGCAGAGGGGGCAACGCCGGAATTCGGCAAAAAAGGGCCCTCGCGGCCCTTTTTTTACATCGGCTCCGCGTAAGGCGCGCACCCCGCGCCGGGACCAGGGAAGAATGGGCAACCCCAAGGATCAACCGGGCGACCACCGCACCCGCTGGCTGGGCTCCCTCGTCAACCTGCCGCGCCGAACCAAGCGCTGGCTGATGGTCGCGGCCGATGTGGTCATGCTCCCGCTCGCCCTGTGGACGGCCTTCGCCCTCCGGCTGGCCGAACCCCTGCCCGAAGCCCTGATCAATGCCTGGTGGCTGTTTCCACTGCTGCCGGTGGTCGGTGTGTTCATCTTCGCCCGGCTGGGCCTCTACCGTGCCGTGGTTCGTTTCATGGGCACCCGCGCGGTATGGTCCGTGGCCACCGGGGTCGTCCTGCTCGCCGGATTCCTCTGGGCGGCCGCGGCGATTGGGCGGCTGGACGACTTCCCTCGCCTGGTCCCGGTGGCCTTCGCCCTCCTGGCCTTCATCTACGTGGGCGGCAGCCGTTTTCTCGTGCGCAGCTGGTACCAGAACGTGAACGAACTGCGCCGCCACGCGGAACCCGTACTGGTCTATGGCGCCGGTGCCGCCGGGATGCAGCTCGCGGCCGGCCTCGGCACCACCGGGCAGTTCCGCATCGTCGCCTTCATCGACGACAACCCCGCCCTGCAGGGGCAGGCGATCAACGGCATTCGGGTCCACCCCCCGCGGATGATCGGCACGCTGATGCACCAGTACGGCATCCGGCGCATCCTGCTGGCCGTTCCTTCGGCCTCGCGCTCGGCGCGCAAGGCCATCCTGGAGCGCCTGGAGCCCTATCCACTGCACGTGCAGTCGGTACCCTCCATGGAGGCCGTCGTCTCCGGCCAGGCACGCCTGGACCAGCTCGAGGATATCGACGTGGCGGATCTCCTGGGACGCGACCCGATCCCGCCTCAGCCGGACCTGCTGCAATGCAGCATTGTGGATCGCCGCGTAATGGTCACCGGTGCCGGCGGCTCCATCGGCTCGGAGCTGTGCCGGCGCATCCTCCGCCAGGGACCGGCCGAACTCGTCCTGTTCGAACGCAACGAATTCGCGCTCTACCGTATCGAACAGGAGATGCAGGCCCTGCGCGACGAGCTCCGCGTGGACTGCCCGATCCATGCCGTTCTGGGGTCGGTCACCCTGCCCCGGCGGGTGGAATCCGTCCTCGACCGGCACCGAATCCAGACCCTTTACCATGCGGCCGCCTACAAGCACGTACCCATCGTCGAGGAGAATGCCGTCGAGGGAGTGCGCAACAATGTCCTCGGCACGCGGGTGCTGGCCGACGCCGCGATCGCGGCCGGCGTGGAACGATTCATCCTCATCAGTACCGACAAGGCCGTGCGCCCCACCAACGTCATGGGCGCGAGCAAGCGGCTGGCGGAAATGATCCTGCAGGACCGGGCAGCCGGCGCCCCGGCTACCCTGTTCTCCATGGTGCGCTTTGGCAACGTCCTCGGATCGTCAGGTTCCGTAGTGCCCCTGTTCCATCGCCAGATCCGGGAGGGCGGCCCCGTCACGGTGACCCACCCCGAGATCACGCGCTACTTCATGTCCATCCCGGAGGCCGCCGAGCTGGTGATCCAGGCCGGCACCATGGCCGGCGGCGGTGAGGTCTTTGTTCTGGACATGGGCGAGCCCGTACGAATCCAGGATCTCGCCCGACGCATGATCCGCCTGCACGGCCGCCAGGTCCGGGATGACAACGGCAACCCGCCCGACGGCATTGCCATCCAGTTCACCGGGCTGCGCCCGGGCGAAAAGCTCTACGAAGAACTGCTCATTGGCGACAACGTGGAGAGCACGCGCCACCCCCGCATCATGCAGGCCCGCGAAGACCGGGCACCGGCGGATGCCCTGAGCGAGGCACTGGAGGCTCTGGAACGCGCCGACCAGGCCATGGATGCCGCGGCGACCCGCGCATGTCTGCGGGAGATCGTTCCCGAATATCGTCCCGCCGGGTGAACCGGGGCTTCCGTTACTTGTACGAGTAGTGGTAGTAGCCGTAGCCGTAACTGGCACTGGCGGTGGCTTCCATGGAATTCAGGATCGCACCCCGCGTCTCCACGCCCGCACTCTCCAGACGACGCCGCGCCGCCTCGATCTCGCGCGGCGGGTTGAGCTGGAAACGCACCACCATCAGGGTGGTCGAGCAGTGGCGCGCCACCACGGAGGCGTCCGTCACCGCGAGGATCGGCGGCGTATCGATCAGCACCAGGTCGTACTGCCCGCTCGCCTGATCGAGGAACCGGGTAAAACGCTCGTTCATCAGCAGCTCGGCGGGATTCGGGGGTGCCGAGCCCCTGGCCATGTAGTCCAGCCCCTCGATATCGGTCTCCCGGATGGCTTCTCCCGGCGTCAGCTTCTCCGACAACAGATCGGACAGCCCGCCCGCGCTGCCCTCGCCGAAAGCATGGTGGACGTGGCCCTTGCGCATGTCGGCGTCGACCACCAGGACCTTCTGGCCTGCCTGCGCACACACGGCCGCCAGATTCACCGAGATGAAACTCTTGCCGACACCCGGACTCGGACCGGTGATTACCAGCCGGTTGTCCGCCGCCTCGAGCATCGCGAAATGCAGGCTGCTGCGCAGCCCACGCAGCGCCTCGATGGCCCCGTCCGTCGGGGAATACGAGGCCAGCACCCCCGTCACGACCCCTTCTTCCCCGGTGGCCCCGCGTCGACGCCCGCTTTTCAGATCACGCCGCCGCCGCAGCCGCTTGACGAGTTTCTGCTGCACGTCCGACAGCGGTACGGTCGCATAGACCGGTAGATCCAGTTCCTCGATCTGCTCCTGTGATTCAACGCCCCGGTTGAGCATCCCGCGCAGCAGCACCAGCGCCACCGAAAGCATGCCGCCAAGGACCGTCGCCAGCGCCACGATCAGCCCCCGCTGTGGCTCCACCGGTGACGGCAGAACGGCGGCATCGTCCAGGATGCGAACATTCCCCACCGTGCTGGCTCGCGTGATGTCCATCTCCTGCATGCGATTGAGCAGCTGGACATAGACTTCCTGGTTCACTTCGACATCGCGCTGCAGGCGGAGCACCTGCTGCTGGGTTTCCGGCAGCCCACCGATCTCCTGCTGCAGTTCCCGGCGCTCGTTCTCCAGTTGCTCGCGCTTTTCCAGCAGGGTGACGTAGGTCGGATGGTTCTGCGTGTACCGACGGGAGATCTCCGCCTCCTCGAATTCCAGCTCGGTGATCTGGCGCTCCAGGTCCACCAGCCGATCGAGGACCGCCTGCGTCTCCATCGACATGTCGACGCTTTCCTGCTCCACCTGATACTCGTTCAGGGCGTCTTCCGCTTCCCGCAGCCGTGCTCGCACCTGGGGTACCTGTTCTTCCAGGAACTCCAGACTCTGTTCCGCCTCCGCGGCCTGCCGTTCGACATTCTGGCGGCGATAGATGTCACTGATCGCGTTCAGGGCGCGCCGAGCCTGTTCCGAATCGGTATGGGTGAACGTCAGGCTGAAGACACCGCTCTCATTGCCCTGTTCCGTGGCCTGGAAACGGTTGCGCAGATCGCGTATCGCGGCCAGCCGAGCGCGGCGCTGGAGTTCGAAGCGGGCCCCGGCCCCGGCCGAGATGTCCTCCACAAACAGGATGATCTGCCCGTCGAGGAAGCTCGCCTCCTCCCCGGTTCGGCCTTCTCCGAGGACCCGATCGTCGTGGGACAGGCGGAACTGATCCTCGCCGGTGACCTGCAGTGTCAGGGTTTCCCCTTCCATCGCGGGCGTGACCCGCAGATCGCCCACCGTCAGCGATTCTCCGGACCACGCATAGCGCTCGGCGACGCCGCCCAACATGGCGGCCCGGCTCCGGTCCCAGTCCTGGCGGACCAGAAAATCTCCGATCACCGGCAGGCGCACCGGACGCACGATCAGGTCCAGGCGCTCGCGATCCACCGCCTGACCCAGCACCATGCGCGAACGCAGGATCTCCAGCTCCGCCGACGCACGCGGCTCGCGCCCCAGCATCTCGCGCATGTCGTTCAGTGGCGCACTGACACCGCCGGTATCCTCCACCTGGACCAGCGCATCCGCCTGGTAAACCGGCGTCGACAGGGTCGCATACGCCCCACCGCCCAGCATGAACAGGAACGTGATGCCGACGATCCACCACTTGTGATCGAGCAGCAGTCCGAGCAGCCGGCCAAGGTCGATCTCGTCATCCGCCGGCGGCGGGGAAGCGGGGGTCTGCGTCATGGGTTACCTGTTCCTGTCGTGGCGCGGCCGGGAGATCAGCCCAGTCGCTCCGCCCAGCTCTGTGCGGCTTCGGTCAGCAGCGCGTGCACTTGCCGAAATGCCTCGTCGCTCTTGCCATAGGGATCGGGAATATCGCGCCCGCGACCGTCATCCAGCCAGTGGCCGAAACGCATGGTCTTGCCCAGGGCACGGGGGTGGTTGCGACCGATTGCCTGGCGCTGCCCGTCGCTCATCACCAGCACCAGATCCGATTGCTCGAGCATGCCGGTGGTCAGTTGCCGGGCCTGGTGACCGGACACGTCCAGGCCATCGGCCTCCGCCAGTGCCCGGGCCTGCGGCGCGACACCCTCGCCGACCAGCGCGCCCAGACCGGCCGAGCCAATGGTGCGCTCCGGGGCATGCCGGCGCAGCATCGCCTCGGCCACCGGACTGCGACAGATGTTGCCCGTACATACCACCAGGATCCGTTCAAACATCCGTTCCACCCTGCCCGGTCAGAAGTCGTCGCGCAGCTCGCGCACGTCGCGCGTCGCCTGGGAGGCACGATAAACAGCGTTAACAGTCGGCAGCAACTGATTGATCACACGGTTCCAGCGCCCCAGGGGTGTCGTCGTCACATAGACGATATCCATGGGTTCGAGCTCGAACTCCGTCCCCAGCACCAGGGCCGTGGCATCCCGGGCGTCCAGCTGGTAAACCGTCGCCAGCAGGTCACTGTCCGGCGGCGCCTGACGGACCACAAAGATGCCGCTGGCATCCGCCGTCGCCTCGTTGAAGCCACCGGAATCGGTAAGTGCGTCGGTCAGCGAGATCCGTCCGCGTCCCATCGGGATACTGCGCGGTTCGCCCACCTCGCCCAGCACATACGCCTTCTGGTCTGTGGTGTCCGGCACGTGCAGCACGTCGCCATCCCGGAGCACGCGGTTCTCGGACAGATCGCCCTCGCTCAGCATCGCGTACATCGACAGCGGCACTTCTTCACCATCGCGTGTCAGACGTACGTTGTGCCAGTTCGCCTCCTCGGTCAGTCCACCGGCATCGTTGATCGCGTCCAGCACCGTCAGCGGAACGTTGGTCACCGGCTGGCGCCCCGGTTCGCGCACCTCGCCGGTCACGTGTACCTGCTGCGAGCGGTAATCCGCCACCAGCACTTCTACCTGCGGATCATTGATGACCGCGGCGAGTTCTTCCGCGAGGATGTCCCGCACTTCGGCTACCGTTCGACCCTCGACCTCCACACGGCCGACGAACGGATAGAAGATGGTCCCGTCGGAATGCACCGTATTGCCGGATTCGGCCGCCGAGCGTTCCGAACCGGCCGGGATCGTCAGTTCGGGATGGTCATAAACGATGATGCTGAGCACGTCGCCGCGACCGATCCGGTAGTCGTACCGCGTGTCATCCGCCTCGAGCTCCTCGCGTGCCTGTTCCAGATCCGGCTGGACGGGATCCTCGGCCTCCTGACGAACCAGACCGCGGGTGATCGGCTTCACTTCCACCATGTCGTGCAGTGGTTCGCTCTCGGCGCGCTCCTGAATGAAACCACCCGGCGCAAACCCGCAGCCCGACAGGGCGACGGCGACCACGAGAGGCACCGCGGTTTTCCAGCTTCCTACTGCGATCATTGGCAACTGCACCCGGGTTTGGCGATCTCTGAAAGCCGCAAGGATACAGCTCGGTGCGGGCATGTTCCACAGTTCCGGCCCCATCCTTTCCGAGTATCGGAGCGGTCCCTCGGCCGGACCGCGAACGTGTACATTGATCCACGTTTCCTTACCATGCGCGGATTCCGAAACCCGATCTTCAAACCGTCATCTCGGAGTACCGATGTCCGAAGCAGCCACGCTGATCCTGAGCGCCTCCTGGGTGCTGCCCGTGGTTCCACGGGGGGCCGTCCTGGAAGACCATGCGGTAGTCGTTCGCGACGGTGCGATCCTGGCCGTAAGGCCCCGCGAGCAGGCCCTCGCCGAGCATCCCGAGGCCCGCCACGAACATCGCGAGGGGCACGCCCTGATGCCGGGGCTGGTGAACGCCCACACCCACGCCGGGATGACCCTGTTGCGCGGCATCGGCAGCGACCAGCCGCTGATGGAGTGGCTGAAGCGCTACGTATGGCCGGTGGAAGGCCGGCTGCTTTCGCCGGAGTTCGTCTACGACGGCACCCGTCTGGCTGCCGCGGAGATGCTGCGCGGCGGCACCACCTGCTTCTCCGACATGTATCTGTTCGTGGGGGACGCGGCCGCCGCGGTGGATGCCAGCGGGATCCGCGGGGTGATGGGCCTGACGGTGTTCGATTTCCCCACCCCCTGGGCGCAGACCCCGGACGAATACTTCCAGCGCGGGCGCGAGGTCGTGGACACCTGGGGCGATCACTCCCGCATCCGCTTCACCGTCGCCCCCCACGCGCCCTACACCGTGGGTGACGAAAGCATGCAGCGGGTGGGCGAGCGTGCCCGGGAGCTGGGCGTGCCGGTGCACACCCACGTGCACGAGACCGCCGGCGAGGTGGAAGAGGCGGTGAGCAACGGCGGTGAACGCCCGCTGGCCCGCCTCGCCCGCCTCGGTCTGCTGGACCAGCCGTTCATGGCGGTGCACATGACCCAGGTCAGCGACGAAGACCTGGCCCTGCTGGAGAACCGGCCGGTGTCGATCACGCACTGTCCGGAATCCAACCTCAAGCTGGCGTCCGGCTTCTGCCCGGTGGCGCGCCTGGACGAGGCCGGGATCAACCTCGCGCTGGGCACCGACGGGACCGCCTCCAACAACGACCTCGACATGATCGGCGAGATGCGCACCGCGGCCCTGCTGGCCAAGGGCGTGAGCGGCGATGCGGCCGCGCTGCCGGCCGAGCGTGTGCTGGAGATGGCGACCCTGGGCAGCGCTCGCGCCCTGGGGCTGGACCACGAGATCGGCTCGCTGGAAGCGGGCAAGCGCGCCGATCTGATCAGCCTCGACCTGACCTCCCCGGAGCTGCAGCCCGAACACGATCCGCACGCACGCATCGTCTATGCCGCCACCCGCGAGGCCGTGCGCGACGTGTGGGTCGACGGCCGGGCGTTGCTCGCCGACCGCGAACTGCTTACGCTGGACCTTGAGGCCATCCACGCCAGCGCCGTTCGGTGGCAGGGCCGCGTGGCCGAGACCCTGCAAGCCTGCGAGAGCTGAACTGCCCATGACCCAGACGCACTCCAACGTCGATCCGGCCGAGATCCACAAATTCACGGATCGCGCGCACGAATGGTGGGACCCCAACGGGGCCTTCGCCACCCTCCACGCGATCAACCCCCTGCGCCTGGAATGGATCGACGGCCACGCCGACCTGGCCGGCAAGAAGGTGCTGGATGTCGGCTGTGGCGCCGGGATCCTGTCCGAAGCGATGGCCGTGCGCGGCGCCGAGGTCACCGGACTGGACGCCGGAGCCGAACACCTGGAAGTCGCGCGCGAACACGCCCACGACAGCGGTGTTTCCGTGCGCTACCTGCACGTAACGGCCGAGGAGCACGCGGAAAAACACCCGGGCGAATACGACGTGGTGACCTGCATGGAAATGCTGGAACACGTGCCGGACCCGGAGAACGTGATCGACGCCCTGTGCCGGCTGGTCCGTCCCGGCGGCTGGATCTTCCTCTCCACCATCAACCGCACGCCGCGCGCGTTTGCCGAGGCCATCGTGGGCGCCGAATACGTGATGCGCCTGCTGCCGGCCGGTACCCACGAGTACGGCCGTTTCATTCGTCCGTCGGAACTGGCCGCGCAACTGCGCCGGCATCACGTGGAGGTGGCCTACCTGACCGGGCTCACGTGGTCGCCGCTGTCCGGACGCTACCGTCTGACCCCGAACACCGACGTCAACTACCTGATGGCCGCACGCGCATGAGCCACGAACCGGGCGCGGTCCTGTTCGATCTGGACGGGACCCTCCTCGACACCGCACCCGACATGCACGCCGCGCTCAACCGGCTGCTGGCCGAGAACGACCGCGCGCCCCTGCCCTTCGATGCCGTGCGCAACCATGTATCACACGGCTCGCATGCCCTGGTCACCCTGGCCTTCCCCGACGCGCCGGAAGACCGGACCGAGGCTCTGAAGAAGCGCTATCTGGAGATCTATGCGCGCGACCTGTGCATCGCGACCGGGCTGTTCCCCGGCATGGATGTCCTGCTGAACGAGATCGAGGCGCGCGGCTGGCACTGGGGCGTGGTCACCAACAAGCCCGCGTGGCTGACCGAACCGCTGCTGGAGGCCCTGGGCCTCGCCCCGCGCATGAGCGCGATCGTCTCCGGCGACAGCCTCAATCGGCGCAAGCCGGACCCCGATCCCATGTGGCTGGCCGCCCGCCAGACCGGGCTCGAGCCCGCACACCACTGCTACTGGGGCGATGCCGAGCGCGACATCGCCGCCGGCCGTGCCGCCGGCATGAGCACGCTGATCGCCGCCTGGGGCTACATAGACGCCGCTCAGGACACCGACGGCTGGGGCGCCGACGGTATACTGGACCATCCCGGCGACTTCTGGGGCTGGCGCGAGACGTTCACCCGCGCAGCCGGCTGAGTCACGGGCCCCGCCTTGCAGGAGCCGAGCCCCTCGACGATCGCCCGCCGCCCGTCCCATCGGCCGGAGGGCCGGCCTCCCACACAGGACAAAACCGGCATAATGGGTGCACCAAGACCCCCGACTGGAGCTGACATGGCCCGCCCCGACATCGCCGCTGCCTATCGGCATTGCCGCCTGCGTGCCCGGTCGCACTACGAGAACTTCCCCGTCGCCTCGCGCCTGCTGCCACGCAAGATGCGCGACCCGGTGGCCGCGATCTACTGCTATGCGCGCGACGCCGACGATCTCGCCGACGAGGATTCGCGCCCGGTCGAGGCCCGCCGCGCCGATCTGCAGGCGATGCAGGAGCACGTTCGGGCACTGGACGACCCGGCTGCGGAGAGCACCCCCGAATGGATCGCGCTCGCGGATGCGAAGAAGCGCTTCGACCTGCCCGTTGAACCCTTCGTCGACCTCGCGGACGCGTTCATCCAGGACCTGGAAAAGACCCGCTATGCGGACATCGGCGAGGTCATGGAATACTGCCGGCGTTCGGCCAACCCCGTCGGCCGGCTGATCCTGCACCTGCAGGGCGACCCCGACGACGCCATGCTGGGCCAGTCAGATGCCATCTGCACCGCGCTCCAGCTGATCAACTTCTATCAGGACCTGCACCAGGACATCCGCGAGAACGACCGCATCTATCTCCCGCAGGACGAGATGGCCCGCTACGGCGTGACCGAGGTGATGCTGCGCGAGCGGCTCAACACCCTGCCCCTGCAGAACCTGATGCAGTTCCAGTACGCCCGCGCCGACCGCCTGCTGCGCGCCGGCGCCCCCCTGGGCGGAACCCTGCGCGGGCGGCTCGGTCTCGAGATCCGTGCCATCGTCAATGGCGGCGCGCGCGTGCTCTGGCGCCTGCGCCAGGAGAACGATGCCTTCGCCCGCCCCCGCCTGGGCGCGCGCGATATGGCGGTGGTCCTGTGGCACAGTCTGCGGCCGCGCCGACGGGGACGCGGTAGCTGAACGTCCACCCCGACCCGATCCCGACTCCGAACCATCACCCGGCTACTGACATGCAAACCAACCCGCTGCTGCCCGGCAACCACCCCCTGCGCGAGTCCATCCAGGAGGAGGTCCACACCCGTTTTTACGAACCGCTGGAGCCGCCGGCGCGGGTGTCCTGGCTGACCCTGCTGAGCCCGCGCGAAGCCATCGACCGGGAACGCGAATGTGTGGCCGACCTGTGCCGGCGGTACGGAATCGAGCCCCCGCTGAACGGCGAGAACTTCGTGGCCGTGGACCTGGACGAGTTCCGCCTGCGCTGGGAACGCCACAACGAATTCTCCACCTGGGCGTTCTTCGTTGTGAACGAACCCCGGCAGGAACCGTTTACCCATCCCGCCATTCATCGGGTGCCCATCGACTGGCTGACCGGCCTGCCGGGGGAGACCATTGCCGCCATCCACCTGGAGCTGGAACCGCGCGAGGCCCCCGTGCGCAGCATGCGGGATCTGGGGGAGCTGTTCGCGCCCTATTCGTTCGCCGGCAACGGGGTCTCCGGAGGCGATGGCCGGGTGTTCACCGATTTCCGGGTACGCGAGGACGGCTTCGAGCGTTTCCTGGTCCGCGACGTGGATCTGTCACCCCGTCAGGCCGGGCGCCTGGTGCAGCGCGTACTCGAGCTGGAGACCTATCGCCTGATGGCCCTGCTCGCCCTGCCGCTGGCCCGCGAGCTGATGCCCGAGCTCAACGAACTGGAGGGCCGCCTCAACGACATCAACGACGAGATGGCCGGCATCTCCGATCGCTTCGGCGGCACCGACCGCGAACAGCGGCTGCTGGCCGCGTTGTCCGATCTGGCCGCCGATGTCGAGCGCATGGGCAGCCACACGGCGACTCGCTTCCACGCCGCACGCGCCTACGCCTCCATGGTGGACAAGCGCGCCGAGGAACTGCGCCCGGTGCGTATCCCGGGCCTGCAGACCCTGTGCGAATACCTCGGCCGGCGCCTGGACCCGGCCATGCGCACCTGCCGCTCGCAGGACGAACGGCTCAACAACCTCGCGACCCGGATTCACCGGACCACCTCCATGCTGCGCACCCGGGTGGACGTCGCCGTGGAAAACCAGAACCGCGACCTGCTGCGCTCCATGAACCGGCGGGCCCATCTGCAGCTGCGCCTGCAGGAGACCGTCGAGGGACTGTCGGTGGTGGTGATCTCCTACTACCTGACCAGCCTGCTGGCCTATTTCCTGCGCGGGATGGACGAAGCCGGCACGCTCCCGATCCCGGTCAACATCGCCATCGGTGCCACCGTCCCGGTGGTGGTCGGCGGGGTGTGGTATGCCCTGCGCCGCATGCGCGCGCGCATCACCGCCACTCACGGCGAGGACGGGCGCCAATGACGGCGAGCAGGATTCCCGTCGCATGATGCCGTGTTCACACGTCTGTAACACGCCTGTTATGCAATGCGGTCATCACGCAACCGGAGGCCGACATGGCTGTTTCGATCCTGCTTGTGGAGGATGACCTCGCCATTCGCGAGATGCTCCGCCTGCCCCTCAACCGGGCCGGCTACGATCTGCGCGAGGCAGGCGACGTCCGCAGCGCGCGCACCGACCTGCTCCAGGACCCGCCCGATCTGGTCCTGCTGGACTGGATGCTGCCGGACATCAGCGGGCTCGACTGGGCCCGGGAACTCAAGGCCAGCCCCGTCACCAAGGACATTCCGGTGATCATGCTGACCGCGCGCGGCGAGGAGGAAGACCGCGTCCGCGGGCTGGACGTCGGCGCCGATGACTACATCGTCAAACCGTTTTCGCCGCGCGAGCTGGTGGCGCGGATCAAGGCCGTGCTCCGGCGCACCACGCCCACCAGCTCGGAGGAGCCGGTGGAGGTCCGCGGTCTGGCGCTCGATCCGGTCTCGCACCGGGTCAGCGGCAACGGGCAACCGGTCAGCCTTGGCCCCACCGAATACAACCTGCTGCATTTCTTCATGACCCACCCCGACCGGGTCTTCACCCGCGAGCTGCTGCTGGACAAGGTCTGGGGCACCAACGTCTACGTGGAGGAACGCACCGTGGATGTCCACATCCGTCGCCTGCGCAAGGCGCTGGCCGAAACCGGACACGACGACCTGGTGCAGACGGTGCGGGGCTCCGGTTACCGTTTCTCCGACCAGCCCTGACCGGATCCGCCCCTTGCAGCCCCCCTTCAATCCCTGGCCACGGGTTATTGCCCGCAACCTGCTCGCCGGCCTGATCATTCTCGGCACCGGATGGGCCCTCGGCTACCCGTGGATCACCGCGACGGGCCTGCTGACCGCCGCGCTGGGCTGGAACCTCCTGCAGCTCTACCGTCTGGAAAACTGGGCCCGTCGCGGCGGCCGCAGCGAGCCCCCGGATGCCCGCGGCATATGGGGCGAGATCTTCACCAACCTGCACCAGCGCCGCCAGCGGCGACTGCGCCGGGTGGCCGGTCTGCGGCGCACGCTGGAACGCTACCGCGACTCGGCCAGCGCCCTTCCCGACGCGGTGGTGGTCCTCAACCCCGAGCACCGGATCGAATGGGCGAACCCCACCGCCGCGCGCCTGCTGGATCTGGAATGGCCGGCCGACGAGGGCCGCCGCATTACCCACCTGGTGCGCCATCCGGATTTCCTGCGTTTCATGGACCCCGCCAGCCCGCCGCAGGAGAGCCTCAACATGCCGTCGCCGCTGGATGCGAACCGGCGGCTGGAGATCCGTCTGGTGCCCTACGGCGAGCACCAGTACCTGCTGCTGGCGCGCGACACCACGCACCTGCACCGTCTGGAAGTGATGCGCCGGGATTTCATCGCCAACGTGTCCCATGAACTGCGCACCCCGCTGACCGTACTCTACGGCGTGGCCGAAACCCTCGAGGACGAACTGGTCGACCAGCCGGAACTGATGGATTCGGTACGCTTGCTGCGCGAACAGTCCGAGCGCATGAAACTGCTGGTGGACGACCTGCTGATGCTCTCGCGCCTGGAGACCGGGTCGGAACAGGGCGAGCAGACCTGGTTCAATCCGACCAAGATGCTGCGCAATCTGATCGACGAGGCCGAACTGCTGTCCGGCGACCGCGGCCACCACCTGGCACTGGATGCCGCGCCCGATCTGGAGATCCTCGGCACCGAGACCGAGTTGCGATCGGCCTTTGCCAACCTGCTGTTCAATGCGATCAAGTACACTCCGGCAGGCACCCGGGTCACCCTGAGCTGGTCCGCAACCGACGACGGCGGCGCCACCCTCGCCGTGGACGACAACGGTCCCGGCATCGCCAGCCACCATCTGGAGAGGCTGACCGAGCGTTTCTACCGCGTGGATGACGCCCGCAGCCAGGATCGCGGCGGCACCGGCCTGGGCCTGGCCATCGTCAAGCATGTGCTGCTGCGCCACCAGGGACAGCTGCAGATCGACAGCGAACTGGGCGTCGGCAGCCGCTTCAGTTGCCATTTCCCGCCGCATGCGGTGCGGCGCTGCGAAAACTGAACTCAGATCAACCAGGTCGTGCCGAGACGCAGCTCCGGGGCAGCCCCGGGGATCAGGTCCATCAACGCCCAGCCAAAGACCAGCGTGATGAACGCCCCGGAGAACAGCGTGGCCGCCCACAGGCCGATCCGGTTGCCGGGTTTCAGTCCCAGCAGTTCGCGCAGTGCCACATACAGCAGCGCAAGGCTGTACAGGATCAGGGCCAGCGCGAGGCCGTTGCCCCAGGGCCAGGGGAACGCCGCGACCACGTTGCCCAGCCATGCCGGGACCAGCCCCAGGGTCACGGCCATGGCGGCCCGCTCGGGACCCGCCGGCCCCTGGAACAGCTCCACCAGATAGTGAGCCGACAGGGTCAGCCCCGCGACCCCCACCGTCATGGCCAGCACGCTGTAGACGCCGAAGCCCACCGGATCCGGAACGGACTCCGGGGGCAGCGCGGGTGGCATCAGCCCGTAAAGCCATTGACTGAGGATGACGCTGGTCAGCACCAGGGGCAGCGAGAAACGCAGGAACACGGCCTGCCACGAAGGCAGCGGACCGTGAGCGGCGAGCGAGCGCAGCACCGGTCCCGGACGAACCAGGACACGGGCGGCCAGGGGCCAGACGCGAAGGGGACGATCAGCTTTCATGGGTGCACTGTATGAAGCGCCGATGACAATCCCGTTACAGCCCCCTGTCATGCTTCTGTCACGTTGCCGTCACCAAACTGCAAGCATGGCTCCCGATAATCCGGCATCAAGGACCCACCGGTCCGACGCACCGTCAAGCAAGCACGAGGGAGTGACCCATGCTGTTCAAGCGTACCGTTCTGGCCGCCGCCGCGGCCGCCGCCCTTGCCGTCACACCGGCGATGGCCGATGTTGACCCGGACCTGCCGGCCTACCAGACCGTCAGCGGCATCTCCGGCAACCTGTCCAGCGAAGGCTCGGACACCCTGAACAACCTGATGGCACTGTGGGCCGAGGAGTTCCAGGACTTCTACCCCAACGTGAACATCCAGATCCAGGGTGCCGGCACCTCCACCGCCCCGCCCGCCCTGACCGAGGGCACCGCCGACTTCGGCCCGATGTCCCGCCAGCCGCGTGACAGCGAGCAGGCCTCGTTTGAAGAGCGCCACGGCTACGAGATGACCCTGGTGCCGGTGGCCATCGACTCCATCGCCGTGTTCGTGAACCGCGACAACCCGATCAAGGGGATGTCGATCGAACAGGTGGACGCGGCGTTCTCGTCCACCCGCCGCTGCGGCGGTGCCGAGGACATCAACCGCTGGGGCCAGCTCGGCCTGGAAGGCTCCTGGGCCAACCGCGACATCACCATCTACGGGCGTAACGCGGTCTCCGGCACCTACGGGTACTTCCGCCAGCACGCCCTGTGCGACGGTGACTTCAAGAATGCCGTGAACGAACAGCCGGGTTCCGCCTCGGTCGTCCAGGGTGTTGCCGAGTCCTTCAACGGCATCGGCTACTCCGGTATCGGGTACAACACCTCCGGTGTCCGCGCCATCGCCCTCGGCGAGAGCGAGGATGCCCTGTACGAGCCGACTGCCGAGAACGCCGCTTCCGGCGACTACCCGCTGTCGCGCTTCCTCTACGTCGCGGTCAACAACCACCCGGAAGACGGCCTCGCCCCGCGCCAGGCGGAGTTCCTGAAGATGGTGCTGTCGCAGGAAGGCCAGGAGGTGGTCGTGCGTGACGGCTTCGTCCCGCTGCCCGAGACGGTCGCCAAGCGCCAGCGCGAGGCCCTCGGCCTCGAATAACCGGTGCACCTCCCGCAATGGGGAGGCATCAGGGCCCGGACACTGTCCGGGCCTTTTTCGTTTATGCCTCTCTCCTCGAGCCGCTGCGCGTTCAAATGCCTGTCACCGCAGTGTCATCGGACTGTCACAACCCGCCCTTAGGATCCATGCCAACGACCGTCACGCGCCCGTCGATATTTCAGGGGAACCGAATGCCCGGCACCATCGCGAACACCACTCTCGACCGCTTCCAGCGCTGGCGCCGCGCCAAGGACACCTCGGCCCGCTACCTGATCGGATTCTTCGGTCTGGCCGTGATCGGCGCCCTGACCCTGATGTTCGTCTACCTCCTGAGCGAAACCCTCCCGATGTTCCAGGGCGCCTCGCTGGAGGAACGCGCGGCCTACGATGCGCCCGGCGGGGCCGACACGGGGACCATCCACCTGGCGGTCAATCGGCATCGCGAAATGGCCGTGCGTCTGACCGAAGACCGTCGGGCGGTCTTCTTCCGCCCGTACAGCGGCGAGGTGGTAAGCGAACAGCCGCTGCCGATCCCGGATGACGTACGGGTCACCAGTTTCAGCATGGCCGAACCGCGCACGCGCCTGGTCGCGGCCGGTCTGGACAACGGCCAGGTGCTGGCCATCGAATACGAATACAACGAACGCTTTACGCCGCAGGGTCGCGAATACGATCCGGGCCTGGTGTACCCCCTGGGGGACGAGGATTCGGCGCTGCTGGACGTGGACTCCGAGGGCCGGGCCATCGACGTGGTCGGCATCCAGCGAGGCTCCAGCGGCGTGCGGGTGGCCGCAGCCACCGAGGACGGCGACCTGCGGCTGGTCAACTTCGAGGAACGCACCTCGATGATGACCGGCGAGACCGAGGTCACCCGTTCAGCCCACGACCTGCCCTCCCTGCCCGAGGGCGCGACGCCGACCCGCATCCTGGTCGACATCACCGGGCGCAACCTGATGGTAGGTGACGACCGGGGCCGGCTGCATTTCTTTGACATCAGCACCCCGCGCAACGCCCGGCTCATCGACAGCAAGCGCGTGGTGCGCGGGGACGATGCCGAGGTGACCTCGCTGGAATACATCCTGGGGACGGTCTCCGTCGTGGTCGGGGGCTCGGATGGCTCGGTCGCCCAGTACATGCTGGTGCGCGACGAGGACAACGTGAACCGCATCACCCGCGTCCGCGACTTCCCGCAACATGCCGATGCGGTCACCAACACCCAGCCGGAATACATCCGCAAGGGGTTCGCCACCACCGATGCCTCGGGCGCCCTGGCGGTCCATTACCCGACCTCGCAGCGCACCCTGCTCCAGCAAACGATCAGCGACCGTCCCCTTTACCGCGCGTACATCGACCCGCGCAATCGGATGCTGATTGCGATCGACGATGCCGAGACCTGGTTCGTGAACGACCTGTCCAACCCGCACCCGGAAGTCTCCTTCCACGTGCTGTGGCAAAAGGTCTGGTACGAGGGCCGTTCTGGGGGCGACTACGTGTGGCAGTCGTCATCCGCCACCGACGAATTCGAGCCCAAGTTCTCGCTGGTGCCGCTGACCCTCGGCACGGTCAAGGCCGCCTTCTACGCCATGCTGTTCGCCACCCCGCTGGCCATCATGGGGGCGATCTACAGCGCATATTTCATGTCGAGCCGCATGCGCAGCCTGACCAAGCCCAGTATCGAACTGATGGAGGCCCTGCCAACCGTCATCCTGGGCTTTCTGGCGGGCCTGTGGCTGGCCCCGTTCATCGAGGCCAACCTGCCCGCGGTAGCCAGCATCCTGATCCTGCTCCCGCTGGCCATGCTGGTGATGGCCTTCGTCTGGACGCGGGTCCTGCCGGAGGGCGTACGCCGTGCGATCCCCGCAGGCTGGGAAGCCGCGATTCTGATCCCGGTGATCCTGCTGGTGGGCTGGTTCGCGGTGTTCATCAGCCCGCATCTGGAAATCTGGATGTTCAACGGGGATGCCCGCCAGTGGCTGACCGACGCCGGCTACACCTACGACCAGCGTAACGCCCTGGTGATCGGCATCGCGATGGGTTTCGCGGTAATCCCGACCATCTACTCGATCTCCGAGGATGCGGTCTTCAACGTGCCCAAGCACCTCACCCAGGGCTCGCTCGCCCTGGGCGCCACCCCCTGGCAGACGGTGGTGCGCGTGGTGCTGCTGACCGCCAGCCCGGGGATCTTCTCGGCGGTGATGATCGGCTTCGGCCGCGCCGTCGGCGAGACCATGATCGTGCTGATGGCGACCGGCAACTCGCCGGTGGTCAACTTCAACATCTTCGAGGGCATGCGCACGCTCTCCGCGAACATCGCGGTGGAGATGCCCGAGACCGCGGTGGGCGGCACCCATTACCGCATCCTGTTCCTGGCCGCGCTGGTCCTGTTCGCCCTCACCTTCACGGTGAACACCATCGCCGAGATCGTGCGCCAGCGCCTGCGGAACAAATACAGCACCCTGTAAGGAACAACGATGAAACACTGGTTCCAGTCCGGCACTCCGTGGATCTGGCTGAATGCCGGGGCAATCGCCGCCTCACTGGTGATGGTCTTCGGGCTGATCACCATGATCGCGGTGAATGGCCTGTCGTTCTTCTGGCCGTCCGAGGTCATCGAGTTCGAATACCAGCCCGCGGATGACAGCGAGCCCCGGGGGGTGATGGGCGAGCTCGCACGCTCGGAGACCATGACCGCCCAAGCCGCGCGGGAAGCCGGCTTTCAGGTACCGGAGGGTCAGGAAATCGTCGTGCGCCACCTGATCAAGCGCGGCAACCGCGACCTGGGTTCACGCGACTTCCGGTGGTATCTCGAAGACGCGATGTCCGAACGCCGCACCCCGCGCGACGCCGTGGTGCTGGAACGCCTGCAATGGGGTGACTTCTTCGGCTTCATCCGGGAATACCGCGAGGACGGCGAGACCGTGGCCGAAGGCGAAGCGGCACGCACCGCCTTCGAACAACGCATCCGGGAGACCCGCGATCTGGTGCAGCAGCTCGAACGCATCGAGCGGGTCGAGATCGGTCAGGTCAACCATCAGATGGAACGGGTGCGGCTCGACCGTCGCGGCCTCGAGCGGGATACCTCGCTGACGGAGGAACAACGCGCGCAGCGCCACCAGGAACTCGACGAGGAACAGGCGGCCCTGGACGCCCAATACGCCGAGCTGGAATCCGAACGCAACGCCCTGCGCGAAGAAGTCGCCCGCTACGCCATCGTGCTGGAGACCGCCGATGGCCAGCGCACCACCATCGCACTGTCGCAGATCGTGAACGCCTGGTGGCCGAACGACATGAGCACGGCCGCCAAGCTGCGCCACTACGTCGGCAGCTTCTGGGACTTCATGACCGGCTACCCGCGCGAGGCGAATACCGAGGGCGGCATTCTCCCGGCGATCTTCGGCACCGTGCTGATGGTAATCCTGATGTCGATCGTGGTGACCCCGTTCGGCGTGCTCGCCGCGATCTACCTGCGCGAATACGCGAAACAGGGCCCGCTGGTGCGCATCATCCGCATCTCGGTGAACAACCTGGCGGGGGTACCGTCGATCGTGTTCGGGGTGTTCGGCCTGGGCTTCTTCGTGTACCTGATCGGCGGCAACATCGACCAGATCTTCTTCCAGGATGCCCTGCCCTCGCCCACGTTCGGCTCGCCGGCGATCATCTGGGCATCGCTGACGCTCGCCCTGCTGACCCTGCCGGTGGTGATCGTCTCTACCGAGGAGGGCCTGACGCGGATCGGCAGCAGCATACGCCACGGTTCCCTGTCGTTGGGCGCCACCAAGGCCGAGACCCTGTGGCGGCTGATCGTGCCGCTGTCCGCGCCGGCCATGATGACCGGCCTGATCCTCGCGGTGGCGCGCGCCGCCGGCGAGGTCGCACCGCTGATGCTGGTGGGCGTGGTCAAGCTCGCGCCCAACCTGCCGGTGGACGGCACCTTCCCCTATCTGCACCTGGACCGTGCCTTCATGCACCTCGGCTACCACATCTACGACGTGGGCTTCAAAAGCCCGAACGTCGAGGCCGGCCGACCGCTGGTGTACGCCACGGCCCTGATCCTGGTGCTGCTGATCGTCGTCCTTAACCTGACCGCCATCTCCATCCGCAACCATCTGCGCGAGAAATACCGCGCGGAAAGCGACTGAGACGGGCCATGTTCAACGTCTCTCTCAGGCACCGTCATTGCGAGGCCCCGCAGGGGCCGCGGCAACCTCGTGACGCAACCCCGACGTTCGCTCCAGTCGCCTGCGGCGTCCGCCCCGGAGATCGCCACGGCGCTGCGCGCCTCGCGATGACGCCTGGCTTTCCCCGTCATTGCGAGGCCCCGCAGGGGCCGCGGCAACCTCGCGACGCAACCCCGACGTTCGCTCCAGTCGCCTGCGGCGGCGTCCGCCCCGGAGATCGCCACGGCGCTGCGCGCCTCGCGATGACGCCTGGCTTTCCCCGTCATTGCGAGGCCCCGCAGGGGCCGCGGCAACCTCGCGACGCAACCCCGACGTTCGCTCCAGTCGCCTGCGGCGTCCGCCCCGGAGATCGCCACGCGCCTGCGGCGCTCGCGATGACGGTGCTTTTCCGGACCGCTGCCGCACGCTTCGCGCCGACGCGATGTGTCGAACCCCATTCCCCATGGAGTACCCGAAATGAGTGACACCCGGACCCACGCCGTCAACCTGCCCCAGGAGCAGGCCCCGCGCGACCTGAACATCGATCGCGAAGACATCTGCCTGACCGCAGAAGACCTGAAGCTGTACTACGGCGACGACCAGGCGCTCAAGGGGATCGACATCCGCATCCCGAAGAACCGGATCACCGCCTTTATCGGCCCGTCCGGCTGTGGCAAATCCACCTTCCTGCGCTGCTTCAACCGCATGAACGACCTGATCGACGCCGCCCGCATCGAGGGCACCATTCGCCTCGACGGCGAGGACATCTACGGCGCCGATGTCGACGTGCCCGAGCTGCGCCGCCGCGTGGGCATGGTGTTCCAGAAACCCAACCCCTTCCCCAAGTCGATCTACGAGAACGTGGCCTACGGCCTGCGCCTGCAGGGCGTGAAGAACCGGCGCCGGCTCGACGACGTGGTGGAAAAGTCGCTGCGCCGCGCGGCCCTGTGGGACGAGGTCAAGGACCGCCTGCACGAGAACGCCTTCGGCCTGTCCGGCGGCCAGCAACAGCGCCTGGTGATCGCCCGCGCCATCGCCATCGATCCCGAGGTACTGCTGCTGGACGAGCCCTGCTCGGCGCTGGACCCGCTGGCCACGCTGAAGATCGAAGAGCTCATGATCGAGCTCAAGAAGGACTACACGCTGGTCATCGTCACCCACAACATGCAGCAGGCCGCGCGCGTATCAGACTACACCGCCTTCATGTACATGGGCGAACTGATCGAATACGCCGACACCGACACCCTGTTCACCTCGCCCGCGAATAAGCAGACCGAGGACTACATCACCGGCCGCTTCGGCTGAGGAGCCCCACGCCATGGACAAGAGTTTCTTCAAGCAGCACATCTCCCAGCAGTTCAACGAGGAGCTGGAAGACATCATCAAGCGCGTGATGGAAATGGGCGGACTGGTGGAACAGCAGCTGGCCGATGCCGTGAACGCCATGGTCGAGGGTGACACCGAACAGGCCGAGACCGTGATTACCACCGACTACCGCATCAACGCGATGGAGGTGGAAATCGACGAGCAGTGCACGCACATCCTCGCCCGACGCCAGCCCACTGCCTCCGACCTGCGCCTGGTGATAGCCGTAATCAAGACCATCACCGACCTCGAGCGCATGGGCGACGAGGCCGAGCGCATCGGCCGCATGGGCCTGCATCTGCTCGAAGCCGACCGCCAGACCGCCCCGATGAGCGATCTCGCGGAAATGGGGGAACACGTGCGCCACATGACCCGTGGCGCGCTGGACGCCTTCGCCCGCATGGACACCGAGCAGGCGGTGCGGGTCGCCCAGCAGGACATCCAGATCGACAGCCTGTACGAATCCGTCACCCACAAACTGATGAAACAGATGACCGCCGCCCCCGACGCGGTCCCCCGCCTGATGGACATCGTCTGGGCCACCCGCTCCCTGGAACGCATCGGCGACCGCGCCCGCAACATCTGCGAATACGTCGTCTACTTCGTCAAGGGCAAGAACGTGCGCCACACCAGCTACGAACAGATGGCCGCCGAAGCCACCGGCGACCGGCGCTGACGCGCGTCGCGACCGGACCGTCGGGCACAGGCTGCGAGCCCCGCCCCCTCGCCGCTTGTGCCCGAGCCTGAGATTCGCCTGCACGGGCATCCATCGATCGTGACGGATTGATCGCGGCACGCGGGGCCACGTCGGCGTTACGTCGATCCCCGCACTCATCGGGCATTCACGGGACGTTCAGGGGGTGGCGGGCAAGGTACAATCCTGCCTCGTCCTCGTCCCTGCCCGGGTTGCCATGCGTCGTCTGTCCGTGATCCCTGTTCTGTTCGTGGCCCTGGCCGTGCTGGCCGTGGCCGTGTGGTGGTGGCCCGGCGGCGGCGATCCCGACGGCTCCGAGCGGCGTAGCGGGGGTGACGCACGGCCGGTAGCGGTGGTGACCGCCGAGGCCGAGCGCCGCGAGCTGGTCGAGCGCCGGCGCTTCACCGGCTCGCTGGAAGGCGGTGACCGGATCGAGATCACGCCCCGGGTCACCGGCCACGTGCGCGAGGTGGCGGTGGCACTGGGCGACCGGGTGGAACCCGGGGATCTGCTGCTGCGCCTGGATGCCGAGGAGTTCGAACAGGAACTGGAGCGTGCCGAGGCCGAGCTGGCGGTGGCCGAATCCGGGCTGGCCGAGGCTCGCGCCGGCGAGGCGGCCGCGCGTCGGGAGCTGGCTCGCACCCGCGACCTGCGGGAACAGGGGATTGCATCGTCCTCCGAGCTGGAGGCGGCCGAGACCGAACGGGAGCTGGCGGTCACCGCGGTGGCGCTGGCCGAGTCGCGCCTGCGGCAGAACCGCTCCGCCGTGCGTTCGGCGGCCATCCAGCTGGAATACACCCGGATTCACGCCGATCGCAACGACGACGGAGAACCCGGAGCCACCCGCTACGTGGCCGAACGCCAGGTCGATCGTGGCGCGCTGGTGGGCACCGGCGACACACTGCTGACGCTGGTCCGGCTGACCCCCATGCGCGCGGTGCTGTCCGTCACCGAGGGCGACTACGCCCGGCTGCAGCGGGGCATGCCCGTGGAGGTGACCACGCCGGCCTGGCCGGGGGAACGCTTCGACGGGGAAATCTCGCGCATCGCGCCGGAGTTCCGTCCGGGTTCGCGTCAGGCCCGGGTGGAGGTGGAGCTGCCCAATGACGACGAACGCCTGCGGCCGGGGATGTTCGCGGAGCTGTCGGTGGAACTCGACCGGCATGCGGAAAGGCTCGCCATCCCCCGCGACGCGGTCATGCACCGCGAGGCCGGCGCGGTCATCTTCGTGGTCGAGGATGTCGGGGAAGACGGGGATGACGGACCGGTCGCCCGCCGCCACACGGTCACCACCGGGGTACGCGACGGCGATTTGATCGAACTGCGCGAACCCGAACTGGAACCCGGGACCCGGGTGGTGGTGCTGGGCCAGCATCTGCTGAGTGACGGCACCCCGCTGCGGATCCGCGACGACGCGACGGGGTCCGGCCAGTGAATCCGGCGCAGTTGACGGTTCACCGCCCCGTGCTGACCAGCATGGTGGCGCTGATCGTGCTGGTGCTGGGGCTGTCCGCCCTCACCCGGTTGCCGGTCGCCCTGCTGCCGGACATCGCCCTGCCGGTGATGACCGTGAACACCTCGTGGTCGAACGCCGGCGCGGAGGAAGTGGAACAGCTGGTGACCCGGCCGATCGAACAGGCCGCGGCCGCGGTCACCGGGGTCGAGGAGATCCGCTCGACCTCGGCCGAGGGCAACTCGCGGGTGCGCATCACCCTCGCCTGGGGCAGCGACCTGCGCGCGGCGATGGATGACCTGCGCGACCGCATCGCGCGCATCGAAAGCAGCCTGCCGGACGACGCGGAGCGCCCGCGCGTGCGCCAGTTCGATACCGCAGATTCGCCCATCATGCTGCTGGGCGTGGCCAGCGGACTGGACGCGATCCACCTGCACGGGCTGATCGACGACCGCATCGGCCCGCGCCTGGAGCGCCTGCCGGGGGTGGCCGCGGTGGACGTGCGCGGAGGACTTGAGCGCGAGGTCCGGGTGGAGGTCGAGCCGGACCGCCTGCGCGCGCTGGATCTGGGGCTGGACGACATCCGCTCGCGCCTGACCGGGGCCAGCGTGATCGCGCCGGGCGGGCCGATCCGGGATGGCCGCCGCGAGTTCAACCTGCGCACCCCGGCCCAGTTCGAGGCGCTGGACGAGATCGGCGAGGTAGTGGTCCACCGCGACGAGGACGGCCGCACCCGCCTGCACCAGGTGGCCCGGGTGCTCGACACCCACGAACGCGAGACCCGCCGCTTCCGGGTGGATTTCGAGGACGGCGTGGTGCTGGCGATCCGCAAGCTGACCGACGCCAACACCGTCGAGGTCGCCGACCGGGTGCACGCCGAACTGCGCGCGATCAACCGTGATTTCCCGCAGGCAAGCATCAGCGCGGTCAGCGACGAGTCGGGATTCATCCGCAATTCCATCGCCAACGTCGGCCAGGCGATCCTCTACGGCTCGGCGCTGGCGATGCTGGTGCTGCTGCTGTTCCTGCGCAACCTGCGCTATACCCTGGTGGCCGCGACCGCGATCCCGCTGGCGGTGATCTCGACCTTCGCGCTGATCCATTTCGGCGGCCACAGCCTGAACCTGATGACCCTGGGCGGGCTGGCGCTGGGCGTGGGCCTGATCGTGGACAACTCCATCGTGGTGATGGAGAGCATCGCGCGGCGACGCGAACAGGTTCCCGACCTCGCGCCCACCACCGCGGCGGCCGAGGGCACCGGGCGCGTGGCACCGGCGATCGTCGCCTCCACCCTGACCACCCTGGCGATCTTCCTGCCGCTGTTCTTTGCGGAGGAGCTGGCCGGCCATCTGTTCCGGCCCCTGGCGGTGGTGGTGGCCTTTGCCCTGTTCGCCTCCCTGATCGTCGCGCTGACCCTGGTGCCGATGCTGATGGCGCGCATGCGCCGCCCCGCGTCCGCGCCGCGCATGCGCGAGCGCATGGAACGGGCCTATGCGCGGGCGCTGCGTCCGGCGCTGGATAATCCGTGGTCGGTGGTGGGCATCAGCCTGGCGCTGTTGATCATCGCGCTGGCGGGGCTGCGCGGAGTCGGCACCGAGTTCATGCCCGCCACCGACGAGGGCGAGATCCGCGTGAACCTGTCGATGGAGCCGGGCACGCCACTGGACGACCTGCAGACGGTGATGCTCGATCTGGAAGAGCAGGTCCGTGACGAGGTACCCGAACTGCAGCACCTGGTGAACAGTATCGGCGCCTCGGCCTTCCGCGCCTCGTCGCCGGCGGCCGCCAACATGCGCATCAATGTCGGCCCGCGCGATGCCCGCGAGCGCTCGTCCGAAGAGATTGCCGATGCCCTGCGCAGTGCGCTGGGCGATCCCCCCGGCGCGGAGATCCGCGTGCGGGCGCGCGGCGGAATCTTCTTCCGCGGCTTTGGTGGCGACGACGAGGAGAGCCTGGCGGTCGAGGTGCGCGGCTTCGATCTCGACACCATGCGCGCGGTTACCGAACGCTTCGAACAGGCACTGGACGACGTCCCCGGCATCACCGACACACGGGTCGCCGAGGACGGTGGCCAGCCGGAGTTCGCCACCCGCATCGACCGCAACCGGGCCGCCGACCTCGGCGTGGAAGTCGAGGCCATTGCGCAGACCCTGGAGACCGCCCTGGGTGGTACCCGTGCCGGGGCCCTGCGCACGGCCGGAGACGAGGTCCCGGTGCGGGTGCAGCTGCGCGACGCGGTCACCGCCACCCTGGATGACCTGCGCGACCTGACCCTGCGCAACGATGACGGCGACCGCGTGGCCCTGCGCAGCGTGGTCGACTTCGACCGGGCGATCGGGCCGGACTCGATCGAGCGCCGCGAACAGGCGCGGATCAGCACCCTGCACGCCAACATCGGCGGGCGTTCCCTGGGCGAGGTGGCCGCGGACGTGCGTGCGGCGCTGGAGGGGATCCCGCTGCCGGCGGAGATCGACTACTCGGTCACCGGCGACATCGAGGAACAGGAAGCCGCGTTCTCGGAGCTGCTGCTGGGCACCCTGCTGGCGGTGCTGCTGGTCTACATGGTGATGGCCAGCCTGTACGAATCGCTGCGTGACCCGCTGATCGTGATGTTCTCGGTGCCGCTGGCCATCATCGGGGTGGTCCTCGCGCTGCGGGTCACCGGCACCACCCTGAACGTGCAGTCGCTGATCGGTATCCTGCTGCTGGTGGGGATCGTGGTGAACAATGCCATCCTGCTGGTGGACCGCATGGCCCGGCGCCACCGCGCGGACGGCATGGAGCTCGTGCAGGCCGTCATCACCGCCGCCGGGGAACGCCTGCGACCGATCCTGATGACCACCCTGACCACCATCCTCGCCCTGCTCCCGCTGGCCATTGGCGCGGGCGAAGGCGGCGAGGCGCAGGCACCGATGGCGCGGGTGGTGATCGGCGGCCTGCTGTCCTCCGCGCTGATCACGCTGTTCCTGATTCCGGCCCTTTATCTGCTGTTCTACCGCCGCTCGCAGCAACGACCGCCCGTTTACCGCATGGTGGATGCCCATGACTGATCGCCGCTCACCGTCCACGATGGTCGCCTTGCTCGCGGGTGCGGGCCTGGCCGGGCTGCTGGCCGCACCCGCCGCCTCCGCGCTGGAGCTCGATCTGCCGGACGAGGTACTGGCGGTGCCCGAAGGCGTCGCCCCGTCGGGCGGGACTCCCGCCGGCGATACCGGGAACCAGCTTCTTTTGACGCTGGAGGAAGCGGTGACCTCGGCGCTGGAGAACCACGCCGGGCTGCGCGCGGAACGCCTGCAGCCGGCGATCCAGGACACCTTTGTCGCCCAGGAGCAGGCGGTGTTCGACCCCGCACTGTTCGCCGAGGTGGAGACCGGCCGCGACCGCAGCGTGCGCCAGCTCGACCAGATCGGGGTCACCGACGAGGTGGTCTCGACCCGCCGCAGTGGCGAGGTCGGGCTGCGCCAGGAGCTGCCGACCGGCACCGAACTCACCCTGTCCGTGCGTAGTCAGCGCAGCGACAGCAACCGCGTGGACCAGGCGCAGTACACCGCGCGCGGCGGGGTCACCCTGACCCAGGCGCTGCTGCGCGGCGGACGCATCGAATCCAACCGGGTCCGGCTGGAACAGGCGGGGCTGGACGTGCGCGCCTCGGAACACGAGCTGCGCGGCTACGTGGAAGAACTGCTGAACGACGTGGAGGCGCGCTACTGGGATCTGGTCCTCGCCGGCCAGCGGGTCGGGATCTTCGAGGAGGCGCTGGAGGTGGCCGAACGCCAGCTGGCAGAGACCCGCGGCCGGATCCGCGCCGGCGACCTGCCGGAGACCGAGGAGGTGTCGGCGCGCGCCGAGGTCGCGCTGCGCCGCCAGGGGCTGATCGACGCCCGCAGCGATCGCGCGGTGGCACAGGACGCGCTCGCGCGCCGCATTCACGGCCAGGGCGGGTTGTGGGATACCCGGCTGGAGCCGGTCTCCGAGCCCGAGCTGGAGCGTTATTCCCTGGAGCCTATGGAGACCTGGGTGGCCCTGGCCCGGCACCACCGGCCCGACCTCAACGAGACGCGGGTGCGGGCCCGTCGCGACGAGCTGGAACTGGTGCGTACCCGCAACGGCCTGCTCCCACGGCTGGATTTTTTCGTGACCCTGGGCCAGTCGGGCTATGCCGACAGCCTTGCCTCCAGTGCCACCGGCGATGGCGGCTCCGGCTACGATCTGGCCGCCGGTCTGGAGTTCGAGCTGCCGATCGGGCAGCGCGCGGCGCAGGCCGAGCATCGCCGCGCGCGGCTGACCCGCCAGCAGGTCCACGAGACCCTGGCCAACCTGGAGCAGCTGGCGGTGGAGGACGTGCGCGCGGCCTGGTTCGAGGCCGCGCGCCTGCGCGAGCAGATCAACGCCCGCGAGGAGACGGTGAAGCTTCAGGAGGAACAGCTGCGCGTGGAGAAGGCCCGTTTCCGTGCCGGCACCGGCACCGCCCTCGCCCTGGCCCGGGCGCAGCGTGACCTGCTGGAAAGTCGCCTGGAGCGCACCGACAGCATCGTGGCCTTCCGCCAGGCCCGCACCGCCCTGCTGCAGGCCTCCGGGACCCTGCTGCACCACCGCGGGATCGAGGCCCCGGGCGGAGAACCGGAGCCCCTTGCCCCGTAGTGCCTGCCCCCGAACCGGGCGGGCTGCGGGTAACTGTCAGCTGCGACCGATCAGGTTGAGGAATTCGCGCCGGGTGCGCGAGTCCTCGCGGAAGGCGCCGAGCATGACCGAGGTGGCCATCGAGGAGTGCTGCTTTTCCACGCCGCGCATGGTCATGCACATGTGGCGGGCATCCACCACCACGCCCACGCCCTTGGCCTGGGTGACCTGCTGCAGGGCCTCGGCGATCTGACGCGTCAGGTTCTCCTGGATCTGCAGGCGGGCGGCGAACATGTCGACGATGCGTGCGATCTTGGACAGGCCGATCACCTTGCCGTCCGGCAGGTAGGCCACGTGCACCTTGCCGATGATCGGCAGCACGTGGTGTTCGCACAGCGAATACAGCTCGATGTCGCGCAGCAGGACCATCTCGTCGTTGTCCGAGGTGAACAGAGCCCCGTTCACGATGGTGTCCAGGTCCTGTTCGTAGCCGCGGGTCAGGTACTGCATGGCTTTCGCGGCACGCAGCGGGGTGTCCTTCAGGCCCTCGCGTTCCGGGTCCTCGCCGAGCCCGGCCAGGATCTCGCGGTAGTGCCCGGCCAGTTCGCTGGCCGGCGTGCGGTTATCGGGTTCCTCGTCGCTGTGCGAAGCGGCGTCCATCATGTTCTCCTTGGATCAGAGCGGATCGGATCAACCGACCGTGACCGCCCCCAGGCCCGCGGCCAGGGAGAGGATCGCGCCGGTGGTCAGCACCATGCGCAGGGTCAGATAGCCCGGCGGCAGTCGCCGGTCACGCAGGCTCAGCCGGTCCACCCACAACACGCCCAGGAACAGGACCGCCAGGGTCATGATCGCCTCGGGCAACGGTTGCAGGACCGCCAGCCAGGCCAGCACGGGCGGGATGACCGCCCAGGCAGGGCCCGAAAGCGGCCCCACGCGATGGGAACGGTCCGCCAGGTGGATGCCCCAGTGAATCGCCCCCAGAAACGCCAGAATGACCGCACCATATAGCGCCAGCGCGTTGAGTGCGAAAGCCTGCCATTCCGGATGGGCGATCCATGCCCCTGCCCCGAAGAACACGAACGGGATCAATCCGCCGGCGCCCAGTACGGTCAGGACCGGGTCCCGCGCGTCGGTCCGCGGCGTGTCCGGCGTGGCTTCGCCCAGCCAGGCGCGCAGTTCGGGCACCCCGCCCAGGGCGCCTTCCCGCGTGACCACCAGGGGCAGCATGCGCATGCCGGTGGCCTGCTGCAACTGGTGGAACGCCGCGCGGTTCCCGGCCGACCCCATGCCCCATTCCAGGCGGGTCCACTCGCCGGGCCGCTGCTGGTCCAGCAGGGCTTCCGCTTCGCGGGTGTCGCTGAGACCGGAGGTCACCAGTACGATCGGGTATTCGTCGAGTGCGCGGCGCACCGGTTCGGGCCAGTCGGGGTTGGTCTCCGCCATGCTCGTCTCCTTCGGCATCATTTACAGCCATTGTACAGGTATTGTATAAGATAGATATCAACCCCGGCCGCTGGAGAGCCCGGACATGCAAAGACAGCGCATCGCCGTCATCGGCGGCGGTATTTCCGGACTCGCCTCGGCCTGGATCCTGCAGCAGCACCACGACGTTCGGCTGTTCGAACAGGCGCCGCAGCTCGGGGGCCATGCGCATACCGTGGATGTGGCCGACCCCGAGGGGCCGACCGCCATCGACACCGGGTTCGTGGTCTATAACCAACGCAACTATCCGCTGCTCACCCGCCTGTTCGCGGAGCTGGCCGTCGAGACCCGTCCCACGGACATGAGCTTTGCCTGTTCGCAACAACCCGCCGGCATCGAATATGCCGGGAACAACCTGAACACGCTGTTCGCCCAGCGCACCAATCTGTTGCGTCCGCGGTTCCTGCGGATGGTTGCCGATATCCTGCGCTTCAACCGCCTGGGCCACGAACTGAATGCACGTCAGGAGATGCCGGAGGGCACGCTGGGCGAGTTCCTGGCCCGTCATCGCCTGGGGCGCGGCTTCACCGAAGACTATCTGCTGCCGATGGGCGCGGCCATCTGGTCGTGTCCGCCGGCGCGCATCCGCGAATTCCCGGCGGCCAGCTTCCTGCGCTTCTTCCTCAATCATGGTCTGCTGGATCTGCGCGATCGCCCGCAGTGGCGCACGGTGGTCGGCGGTTCGCGCAGCTACGTCCGGCGTCTGGCGCAGCGTCTGGTCCCCGGCTCGGTGGCGCACGGCGCGGTATCCGCGGTGGAGGCTCGCGCCTCGCAGTGGCGGGTGCACGGATCCGGCGAACCCGAGGAGTTCGACCGCGTGGTGTTCGCCTGCCACGCGGGCGATGCCCGCCGGCTGCTCGACGGCGGCCCCGAAGCCACCCGCGCTCGCCTGGCCGCCTGCCAGTTTCAGGAAAACCGCGCCCTGCTGCATACCGACGTCCGGTTAATGCCGCGCTCCCGGCGGGTCTGGTCTTCGTGGAACTACCTCTCTCGCGCACGCGCAACCGGCGAACGCGGTGTCTCGGTATCCTACTGGATGAACGCCCTGCACCGGCTGCAGCGTCGCGAGAACTACATCGTCAGCCTCAATCCCCTGCACGACCCGCATCCGTCGCTGACCCTGGGCGAGTTCCTGTGGGAACACCCGGTGATGGACGCACCGGCCGAACGGGCGCGTGCCGCACTGGCCGAACACCAGGGCGAGGACGGCCTGTATTTCGCCGGGGCGTGGATGGGCGACGGCTTTCACGAGGATGGCCTGCGTTCGGCACGGAGCGTGGGGCGCGCACTGGGACTGGAAATGCCCTGGACGGCGGGTTCCGAACCCCTGGCTGCTCCCCGGGCGGACACCAGGCAACCCGCGGGAACCTCCGTCCGCACCGTGACGGGACAAACCTGATGGATGCCGCCCTGCTTCCCGGCCATGTCATGCACCGTCGCCTGCACGGGCCGGACTATCGTTTTCGCTACCGGCTGGTGAGCGCGCTGTTCGACATCGACCGCGTCGAGGATCTGGCGCGCAACCGCCGCTGGTTCTCGCTGGATCGCTTCAACCTGTTCAGCCTGCACACCCGTGACCACGGCCGCCGCGACGGCACGCCCTGGCGGCCGTGGGTCGAGGCCCGGCTGCGCGAGGGCGGACTGGAACCTGATGGCGGCGCGATTCTTCTGCAGGCCACGCCCCGGGTCCTCGGCCATGCCTTCAACCCCCTGAGCATCTGGTACTGCCATCACATCGACGGGCATCTGCAGGCCGTTTTGCTGGAAGTCCGCAACACCTTCGGCCAGCATCACCATTATCTGCTGCCGGCCGGAGACAGCGCGGGGGGCATGCTGCGCGCGGAGAAGGACAAGGTGTTTCACGTCTCGCCGTTCATCGATATGGACGCACGCTACGCGTTCGCCGTGACCGCGCCCGAACTGCGCGAAGGCAGCTCGATGCGCGTGGCGATCCGCGAGTACCAGGACGACCGGCTGCTGCTGGTCGCCACCCAGCACGGCCATGTCCGGCCGATGACCGACGCGGCCCTGCTGCGCCAGTGGGCCCGCATGCCCTGGATGACCCTCCAGGTCCTGTTCCTGATCCACTGGCAGGCCCTGAAGATCTGGTGGCGCGGCGGGCGCTACCACCCGCGCCCCGACCCGCCCGAAAAGGAGATGAGCTGATGGAACTGCAACGCAGCGAACGGCTTCCGGCCATGTCCCGGTCCGCGGCGGGCCGGGCCCTGGACCTGCTGGCGCGGCGTATCCATGGACTGGACCACGGTCACCTGACCCTGATCGGTCCGCATGGCGAACGCCGCGAGATCGCCGGGCAGGGCCCGGGCAGCGAGGCGGTCTGGCACCTGCGGCGGCCGTGGGCCACGCTTGTGCGACTGGCCCGCCACGGCGACATCGGCTTCGCCGAGGGGTTCATCAACGGCGAATGGACCACGCCCGATCTGCATGCCCTGCTGCGTCTGGCGATGGAGAACGAGCAGCGGCTCGGCCGCGTCTACCAGCGCCCCGCCTGGCAACGCGGAGTGGATGCCCTGCGCCACTGGCTGCGACGGAACTCGCGCCGGGGCAGCCGCGCCAATATCCGTTTCCATTACGATCTCGGCAACGACTTCTACCGCCTGTGGCTGGATCGCGGCATGGGCTACTCCGCCGCGCTGTTCTGTCGCGGCGACGAATCCCTGGAGCGCGCCCAGGAGCAGAAATACGAACGTCTGCTGACGCGCCTGGCTCCGGAACCCGGCGCCCACATCCTCGAGATCGGCTGTGGCTGGGGCGGCTTTGCGGAGTTCGCTGCCCGGCGCGGCTACCGGGTGACCGGCGTCACCCTGTCCGACGAGCAGCTGGCGTACGCCCGCGAACGAATCCGGCAGGCGGGACTGGCGGACCGGGTCGACCTGCGTCTGCAGGACTACCGCGAACTGAACGAGGCCTTCGACCACGTCGTGTCCATCGAGATGTTCGAGGCCGTCGGCGAACGCTGGTGGTCCACCTGGTTCGAGCAGGTGCACCGCTGCCTGCGGCCCGGCGGGCGAGCCGCGGTTCAGGTCATTACCATCGAGGAAGCCGCGTTCGACTATTACCGCCACAACGCGGACTTCATCCAGCTGTACGTGTTTCCCGGCGGCATGCTCCCGACCCCGGCGCGCTTCGGCGACGCGGCGGCCGCTGCCGGCCTGCAGGTCACCGAGCGCGCGTTCTTCGGTGCCGACTACGCCCGCACCCTGGTGCACTGGTACCGCGAGGTCATGCGCACCCGGGGGGCGATCGAGGCGCTCGGTTATTCGCCGGCTTTTCTGCGCATGTGGCGTTACTACCTGGCGTACTGCGAAATCGGTTTCAGTTCCGCTCGGGTCGACCTGATGCAGACCGTCATGGAACGCCCGGAACGCGGACTGCCTCACGGGCAGGGAACGCGAGTCTGAACTAGACTCGTCTGTCCGGCGTGGCCTTTGGGTAACCGGCCACGAGGAGGAGGTGGTTATGTCCCAGCGCATCAACTTTCGGGAGGCCAGCTGGCCTGCCGACCGGAAGGCACTGTCCCTGATTCGCCGCGAAGTCTTCGTGGAGGAACAGCAGGTGCCCGAAGACCTTGAATTCGATGGCCTCGACGCCGGGGCCCTGCACTGGCTGGCGGAGGAACCCGGGGGCGAACCCATCGGCACCCTGCGCCTGCTGCCCAGCGGCCAGATCGGACGCATGGCCGTGCGCCGGCCCTGGCGCGGTCACGGCATCGGATCGCATCTGCTCGAATGCGCCCTGAACGCGGCGATCCGCCACGGCTGGCGCGAAGTCTGGCTGAACGCCCAGGCGACTCGCCTGGGATTCTATGCCCGTCACGATTTCTTTATCATCAGTGACACGTTCGAGGATGCCGGCATCCCCCACCGGCGCATGCTGCGGCGCATCCGGAATTCCATGGCCCGCGCCGGATGAGGCGGGCCGGATGACAAAGGAGAAGGCATGAACACGGAAGACCCGCGCGAGCAGGCCCGCGAAATGCTGCGGGAGATGAGCGAAAACGCCGGGCGGATCCTGTGGATCCACGCTCCGGTACCGCTGCTGGAAGAAGTCGCGGACGACGACCTCCCCCGTACCCTCGCGCGCATGGCCCAGCGCCACCGCTCCACCGACATTCGCCTGCTGGTGGACGACGACCTGGCACTCAAGGACCGTCTGCCCGAACTGGTCGGCACGCTCAAGCGCCTGACCACCGCGGTCTCCGTGCGGGTGCTGGACCCCGACGAAAACGCACCTCTGGTGATGACGGTCATCGCCGATCAGTCCGGCTGGATGCAGTTCACGCGTTCGGGCAGCCAGCGCATCCTGCGGGGTGAAACCGATCATCGAGGCCGGACCCGGCGCCGCGCCGAGGAATTCGAAGCGAGCTGGGAAGCCGGCCGGGATTCGGACGAACTGCGACGTGTCCATCTCTGACCGACGCCGACGGTTCCTGCGGGCGAGCGCGGCCGCCTGCCTCCTCGCCCTGCCTCTCCGTTCCACGGCTCGCGACGCGGCCGACCGTGTCACGGTCATCGACTTGCAGAATCGCCGGGCCGAAGCCGTGGTGCACGACCTGCGCGAACTGTTCCCCGGCGCCACCCTGCAGCCGGATGGCTTCCGCCTTCTGGTGCGCGCGCCGGCGCACGAGATCGAGGAGATCCGCCAGATGGTGGCGGAGCTCGACCGGGCGTCCCCCGATCTGATCCTGCGCGTGCGCCGCCGCCACGACCACGACGACGAAACCGCCGGCCGTATCCGGCGCTTTACCACCCGGCGAGACGAGGACCGCGAGCAGTTCCTGCGGCTGCGCGACGGAGGGCGCGCCGTTCTGATGGTCGGGGAGACGCTGCCCGCCGGTTACCGCCTGTTTGCCGGTCGTGCCGGCGTAGCCATCGAACCCATCTATCGCGACACGGCGCGCGGCTTCGCCGTGGAACCCCGCATGCAACCCGATGGCCGCGTGCGTGTGGCGATCACCCATCTCCATCAGACACCCCTGCAGCGCGGCGCCGAGCACGAACGGGTCGCAACGGAGATCACCCTGGAGCCCGGGAGCTGGCACGATTTTGCCGGAATCCGTTCGCGGCTGGAAAGCGACGCCCGCGACGTTCACCCGCCCGTTCGCCGCCGCACTACCCGCGCCCGGAATGACGTATCGCTGGAGATCCGGGTGGACCCGGCGGAGGACACCACGACCCCCGGGTTACGCTGAAGTCGCGTCCGGCCCGGGCACGGTTCGCGCCCCCAACCAGAAAGGCCCGCCGCAGCAGCGACCGGCCCCGGTATGTCTCCGTTCGGCACGGGCCGACCCGGCGGCGTATACCGCCGGGTGGCCCCGCCTGCCGATCAGTCAGCGCGGAAGCTGTCGTGGCAGGCCTTGCAGGACTGGCCGATCTCGCCGGCCTGACGGCGCAGCTGCATTTCATCGGCCCCTTCATCGATCAGGGCCGTCATGCGCGAAACCTCTTCTTCGAAGTCCGCGATCTTCTGTTCCCAGGTCTCCTGATCTTCCCAGACCTCCATCATGGCATCGGTTTCACCGAGATCGGAGCCCTCGGTAAAGCCCTGCCACGGCATGTCGGCCAGGCGCGCCAGCTGATCGGCACGCTCCAGGAACATCTCCTCGTTGAACGGGATCTCGCCCTGGGCCATGCCCGCCATCGGGCCGAAATTCCAGCTGAAGGCCTTGAACACGCCCTGGCGATACTCGATCGCGTCCTCGGGATCGACCGCCTGAGCGGTACCGGTCATCATCATCGCACCCAGCAGGGCCACGGGAAGACTGCGCAGAAAGAGCTTCTTCATGTTGTGATTCTCCTTTTCGGGCAGAATGAAAGCTGCACGATTGAAATTCCCCTTCATTTTACACCTGCTTGAGGTTCGGAAAAGCGACGCTCGACGCAAAACTCCGACAATAACGTTCGATGAAATCGAAATCTCGACCCGCCGCGGCACCCGATCATTCGATCGAATGCATCACGTTCGATCTGGACGACACCCTCTGGCCGGTGATGCCGGTCATCCGTCATGCCGAAGACCGTTTCTACGCCTGGCTGCGCGAACGCGCGCCCGCAGTCTGCGCCCGCTTCGAGCCCGAAGAGCTGGTGGCCGACCGCGCGGGCTTCATGCGGGCCGCACCCGAGGAAGAGCGCCACGACCTGACCCGCCTGCGCAAACGATGGCTGCGCGGTCTTGCACAACGCTGCCAGGTCTGTCCGGACACCCTCGAGGAGGAAGGCTTCGCGGTCTTCTGGCATGCCCGCAACGAGGTGACCCCGTTCCCGGAGGCCGACGCCGTGCTCGCCCGCCTGCATGGCCGATTCACCCTCGGCGCCATCAGCAACGGCAACGCCGACGTGTTCCGCACGCCCCTGGGCCATTATTTCGATTTCGCCGTTCCCGCGGCCGAAGCGGGCGTGGCCAAACCCCATCCGCGAATCTTCGAACAGGCGCGACGGCGTGCCGGCGTACCGGCACCGGCCATCCTCCATGTCGGCGACGACCCCGTGGCGGACATCCTCGGGGCGCTGGATGCGGGTCTCAACGCCGCCTGGTACAACCCCGACGCGCTGCCCTGGGAACACCCGGTTCCCGCCCCGCCGCGTCTGGGCCGTCTCGGGCAGCTCCCGCGCATACTCGGCTTGCACGACTGACTTGTTGTTAGAATCGGCTCCCATGCCACAGCGCCCCGAACATGCCGGCACGGAGGAACACGGCGGCCCGCCCGACACCGCCCATTTCGTCACCCACGTGACCGAAGCCGGCGAAGTGCGCGACATGCGTACCAGCGAGGCCATCTACAACGCTCACGGCCAGAAGCTCATCGAGGCCGGCCAGCCTCTGGACCGGCGGCTGTTCGAGCGCCTCACCACACACAAACTGCTGCGCCCGCTGGACGCCAGCATCGACGTCGCCGAACCGGTGGACCGGGCGGCCCTGCGCGCCACGTGCGAACGTATCGCGGAAGAAGACCCGTTGACCCGCGCCCTGATGGCCGTGGCCTCGCGGCCCCGCGAAGCCGTCGCGGTGCCCTCCTCCCTGGCCCTGGACCCGGCGCTGGCAGGCAAACTGTTCATTCTGCAGGAACGCATGCCGGAGGCGTTCGAACACGCCATCCAGGTGTCGCTGGGCGCCACGCTGCTGGGGATGGAGCTGCGCCCGCCGGACACCGCCTTTGCCCGCGATCTGGCCACGGCCGGGCTGTTCCATGACATCGGCTATCTGCATATCGACCCGGCGATCTTCGAATCCCGCGCCCCGTTGACGCCCGAACAGGAACGCCAGCTGCGCAGCCATCCGGTGATCGCCTGGCTCACGCTCAAGCGTTTTCCCGCGTGCCACCCGGGGGCCAGCCATGCGGTCCTGCAGCACCATGAGCGCCTCGATGGCAGCGGCTACCCACGCGGTCACGCAGGCGAGACGCTGGAGCCGGCGGGTCGCTGCCTGGCGGTGATGGAGCTTGCCTCCGCACTGTGCGGCCGGCAGGATCCCGCGGCCCTCTCGGCGATCCTCAAGGGCCACGCCGGCCAGCTCGATGGCGACGCTCTTCGCGTCCTGCTGCAGGCCATGGACCACTGCCCCGTCGCCGAATCGGCCCCGCAGGAGACCGGCTTTCCGGTCGACTGGGAAGCCCTGCGTGCCGGGATCGAATGTGTGGAACAGGGCCTCGAGCGCATGGAACAGCTCGATCCGGCGTCGCAGGCCATCCTCCGGCGTCACCTGGAGCCGCTGACCCGCCTGCTGGACCGGGCCGGGCTGCGCGGGTTGCCCCTGGACCTGATCCGCGAAAGCATCGCCGAGGATGCATCCCTCGGCGTGGAAACCGCCGCGCTGCAGAACGACGTGCGCTATCGCCTGCGGCTGCTGGCACGGGAACTGCCCGACACCGACGAAGAACTGCCGGAGGCCCTGCGCGACTGGACCCGACGACTGCGAGAAGCTGCCGGCTAATTCGTCCGGGCCGGGCCCGCTCGGGCCGTTTTACTCCGGACGCGGGAGCCGGTGCAGCGTCGCGTAGAGCACCGGCACCACGCCGAGGATCAGCACCGTACCGGCGGCAAGGCCGCTCATCACGGCAATGGCCAGCGGCGCCCAGAACGGTCCGGACAGCGCCAGCGGGATCATGCCGAGGATGGTGGTCAGGGCGGTCAGGAGCACCGGGCGGAAACGATTGACCGCGGCCTCGATCAGGGCCTCCAGGGGTTCCAGTCCGCGGCGGCGTTCCAGCTCGGCCTGCTCCACCAGCACAATCGCATTGCGCAGCAGGATTCCGCCCAGGCTCATTGCCCCCAGCAGGGCGATGAAACCGAACGGCTGCCGGAACAGCAGCAGACCCGCGACCACGCCCACCACCGCCAGCGGGACGCTGAGTGCCACCACGAGGGTGTTCCGGAAGCTGTTGAACTGCCAGAGCAGTAACACCACCATCAGTCCCAGGACAATGGGCACCGGCGCCAGCACACTGGCCTGCGCATCAACGGCCGCCTCGAACTCGCCGCCCCATTCCCGCTCCACTTGCCCCGCATTCCCGGTGCCCTGCAGCAAGGTGTCGATCACCGGGTCGGCCTCGCGCACGAAACCGCTGGCGGTGGCACCGGGGGCAAGGTCCGCCTGCAGGGTCACGGTGGGGCGCCGGTCATGGCGCCAGATCACCGCCTCGTCGAACACGGGCTCCACCTCGGCTACCTGGCCCAGTGGCACCGCGGCACCGCCGTCGCGCGGCCAGATCTCCAGGGTGTGCAGCTGTGCCAGATCCCGGCGTTCATCCTCCGGAAAGCGCCACAGCACCGGCAGGGCCTGATCGCCATCGCGAAAGACCCCGATCGGCATGCCGCTGACTCCGGCCTCCAGGGTCTCGGCCACCTCGGCGCTGGACAGCCCGGCCGCTCGGACCCGGTCCTGATCCACCTGTACGTCCAGCGTCAGTGTGCGTTCGCGCCAGTCATGCCGGGGCCGTTCCAGGTCGGGGTGACCTTCCATCCATTCCAGCACGCGGTCGGCGGTGGCGCGCAGTTCGGCCCGGTCCTGCGGCCCGGACAGCCGCAGCTCCACCGGAAAGCGCACAGGCTCCCCCAGCTGCATCGGCCGCACCCGAGGTTCCGCCCCGGGGAAGCGACCGTCCATCCATTCGCGGGTCTCCGCGATGATGTCATGCAGTCGATCCACGTCTTCGACCTGCACCAGGATCTGGGCCAGCGCCGGATTGGGAAGTTCGGGCATCATCGGCAGATAGAACCGCGGCGACCCCTCGCCGATAAAGGCCGTGTAGCTTTCCACCTCGGGGTGCTGCGACAGCCAGGATTCCAGACGCGCCACATCGGCTGCGGTGGACTCGATGCGCGTCCCTTCTCCCCGCCAGTGATCGATCATGAACTGCGCCCGGTCGGCCGGCGGGAAGAAGATCTGCGGTACCAGCGCAAAGGACGCGACCGCGACCAGCATCAGGCCGACCACCGACGCCAGGGTCCGGCGGCGATGGCGCAGCATGGCCGTGAGCGCCCGGCGATAGAACGCGAGCAGCTGCGTGCCGATTCCGGGCGTCTCCGTACCGGTCGGGTCGCCATTCGCCGGAGCCGGCAACCAGCGCCACGCCAGCAGGGCCGTCAGGGTCACCGCCAGCAGCCACGACAGGCCCAGCGCGATCGCCACCACCCAGAACAGCGAGCGGGTGAACTCGCCCACCAGGGTCGGCGTCATGCTGATCGGCGAGAATGCCAGCGCTGCGATCAGGGTCCCGATCAGCAGCGGCCCGCCGGTCTCGCTGACCGCCTCGCGCGCCGCCTGCAGCCGCTCGGTGCCGCGCTGGATGCGGGTCATCATCAGTTCGGCAACGACGATCGCGTTGTCCACCAGCATCCCCAGAACCACGATCAGGGCCCCCAGCGAGACCCGGTGCAGTTCGATGCCGGCCACCCACATCACGAAAAAGGTCGCCAGGATGGTCAGCGGCACGCCCATGCCGACGATCAGGCCGGTGCGCCAGCCCAGCGCCACCAGCAGCACCCCCAGCACGATGACCACGGCCGTGGCCAGGTTGCCGCCGAAATCCAGGATGGCCGCGCGCACGGTCTCCGGCTGGAAGTTGACCGTGTCGATGTCGATCCCCACCGGGCGATCCCCGCGCAACGCCTCGATTCGCTCCAGGACGTCGTCACCCAGGGCGACCACGTTGGTCCCTTCGGTCGGACTCACCCCCAGCGCGACCGCCGGCTGGCCGTTGTAGCGCAGCATGCGTTCCGGCGGCTCGGCGTCACCGCGGCGCACTTCGGCCACATCGCGCAGCTGGAAACGCTCGCCGGTCTCGGGGTTGTGGATGGCCAGGTTGCGAACGTCGTCCACCGATTCGAACACCCCGGAGACGAACAGCCGTACGCGGTCCTCCTCCAGTTCGATCGCCCCGCCGGGCGCCACCACGTTCTGGCGCTCCAGAGCCTGGATGATCACCCCCGGATGCAGATCCAGTGCGGCCAGACGCGAACGCCGGGTCTCGACGAAGATCCGCTCGCCGCGATCGCCGAACAGCTCGGCTCGTGCCACCCCGGGCAGGCGCAGCAGTTCACGGCGCAGTTCATCAGCGTAGTCGTGCAGCTCGCGGTGGCTGTAGCCCTCGCCGTGGATCGCCAGCAGGGTGCCGAAGACGTCGCCGTAGTCGTCGTCCACCAGCGGCCCGCGGATCCCGTCGGGAAGATCCGGCACCGCCGCACGCACGGTGCGTTCCAGCTCGTCCCAGACCTGACGCTGGGCCTGATCCCCCAGGGCCTCGTCGACGTGGACGAAGATCACCGACTCGCCGTGGCGGCTGACCGACTCGAGTTCATCCAGCTCGTCGAGCTGCTGGATATGCCGCTCCAGCACCTCGGTGACCTCCTCCTCCACCCGGGTGGCCCGGGCCCCGGGGTAGCCGGTCTGCACCAGCGCGGTGGGGACGGTGAACTCGGGATCCTCGAGCTTGCCCATGTCGATGAAGGCCCAGGTCCCGCCGAGGACCAGCAGGGCCGTCAGGAACACTACCAGCCGGGCCCGCTGGATGGCCCAGGTCGCGGCGTTGAACCCGGACCCGGCGTTGTCGCCGCCGGGCGGGTTCACGGCCGGTTGCCCCCGGCCCCGGTGTCGCGTCCCGAAGCCGGGGCCTCGTCATTGAACCGACGGGTACGCTGGCCCTCGCGCAGCCGTCCGGCGCCCGCGGAGACCACCTCGTCACCCGGCTCCAGGTCGCCCTGCACGCGCACCCCGTGGCCGTCCGCGCCGAGCACTTCCACCTGGCGCGGGGCGACGCGGCCGTCCTCGGGGTCCCGCACCCACACCGCGTAGCCCTCCGCGTGTTCCACCAGAGCGGACGGCGGAAGCACTACGCCGACACCGGGTTCGGGGCGCGCCCGGAAGGCGACCTCGGCGGTCATCCCCGGCAGGACCCGGTCGGGGTCAAGCGCCGTCGCGGGCAGGGTCAGCGGGTCGGGGGTCTCCAGCCGCACCTTGACCGGATAGGTCTGCCGTCCCGGCAGCACGTCCACCCCGACCGACCGGATGCTGGCGGAGAAACGCGCGTCGTCCAGCGCCGGAATGCGTACCTCCACCGCCTCCAGCCGGTCCCGCCAGACCAGCAGCCCCTCGGGGATGCCGACCTCGATCTCGATGGATTCCAGATCCTCGAACAGAACCACCGGGTGATGCGCCTGCACCGGTTCATGCGGTTCCAGATCGCGTTCGGCGACGTAACCGGTGAACGGGGCCCTGAGTTCGCTGTCTTCCAGTGCGTCGCGCGCCTGCTCCAGCTGCGCCTCGATGCGCCGGATCCGGCCCCGGGCGGCCTCGCGCTCCTCCTCGCGGCCGCCGGCCCGCGCGATGGTCAGCGCCTCCTGCGCCGAACGCCGGTCCGCCGCGGCCTCGCGCAGGGCCCGGCGGGCGCGGTCATATTCCGACTGACTCACATGACCGTCGTCGTACATGCGCGCCACCCGGCGGTATTCGGACTCGGCCTGTTCCTCGCGGGCCCCGGCCGCCTCCAGCCGCGCCTCCAGCTGGCGCCGTTCTTCCTCGCGTGCGCCGCGCTCCAGCATCAGCTGCTCCGCGCGGGCCTCCACCAGACCGCCCTCCAGTTCACGCACCCGGCGCTGGAAGTCGCGCGGGTCCAGACGGGCCAGGAGGTCGCCCTCGTCCACGCGTTCGCCGCGCTCCACCGCCACCGACTCGACCACACCTCCGACGCGAAACGCCAGCCAGGCGCGTTCCGCCGCCTGGGTACGCCCGGAGAAGCGGCGCTCGATCAGAGTGTCCCGCTCGCTCACGGTGACCAGCTTGACGGGCCGCTCGGGTGCGGGCGCCTCCGACGGCCCCTCGCCACATCCGGTCAACACCAGCGCCAGTATCAGGACACCCGCGGCGTAACGCGCCGTCCGGCGACGCGGCCACTCGCCGGTCATGATCCCCGACCCTGCGCCAGCGCGGCTTCCACGCGTTCTACATCGCTCGGGGTATCGACACCGGGCGGATGCGCCTCCGCGCGCAGCCCCACTTGTATATGCGCGCCCATCGCCAGGGCTCGCAGCTGCTCCAGCTGCTCGAGGCGTTCGAGGCGCGCCGGCGGGGTCGCACTCATGCGCCGCAGGAACCCGGCGCGATACGCGTACAGTCCGAGGTGACGCACGGCCGCCGACGTGTCGGGGTCGCGGCCGTCGCGCGCGGCCTCACGGTCGAAGGGAATGGGCGCGCGGGAAAAGTACAGCGCCCGCCCGTGATCATCGGTCACCAGCTTGACCTGGTTCGGATCGTGCAGATCGGCCGCACTGCCCAGCGGCACCCCGAAGGTCGCCATCCCGGCCTCCGGCGATTCCGCCAGCAGGGCCGCCAGCTCGTCGAGGAGCCCGCCGGGCGTCAGGGGCTCGTCCCCCTGCAGGTTCACCACCAGGGATTCGTCACCCCAGCCCTCCGTCGCCGCCACGGCGGCGATGCGGTCGGTGCCCGACGGGAGGTCCGCGGCGGTCAACACCGCCTCAGCGCCCGCCTCGCGGGCTGCGGCCAGCACCCGTTCATCGTCGGCCGCCACGATGACGCGGGAGGCACGACTCTCCAGCGCGCGCGCGACGACATGCGCGATCAGCGGGCGGCCCGCGACCGGCACCAGCGGCTTATCCGGCAGACGGCTGGAGGCCAGCCGCGCCGGGATGACGACAACGAAGGGTTCCACGGCGCCCTCAGACGTCGCGCCAGCGTTCCTTTTCCTCGTCCGACAGGCGCCGGGCCTCGTCCACCAGCATCACCGGGATCTCGTCCCGGATCGGGTACGCCAGACCGGCCTGAACCGAGATCAGCTCCTGATTCTCGCGGTCGTATTTCAGCGGGCCCTTGGTCTCCGGGCAGACGAGGATGTCGAGAAGGCGGTTGTCCATGTTGTACTTACCCCAGATGGCGGAGCCGGATGCTGGTCGTCAGACGCTGCAGCAGGGCCGGCTCGAAAGTGGCTGGAAGGCTGGCCGCCACGGGCCAGTACCAGTGGCGGGATTGCGCGAACGACCGGCATTTTACGGCATCCTTCTCGGTCATCAGAACCGGCAGGTCGTCATCAAACGCCAGATCACGCGCGCGGAAGCGATGATGGTCCGGAAACGGGTGCCGGATCACGTAGATGCCGCGCTGCTCCAGCATGGAAAAAAAACGTTCCGGGTCGGCGATGCCGGCGACCGCATGGACCTCCTGCCCGCCCAGAAGCCTCGGGCGCATGGTCTCGTCACTGCCGTCCACCCGCCGCAGGCGCGAGGCCGGTACCAGCTGCATCGGGATCTCGTCGACACCAGCCTCGCCACCGGTCCGCACGACGAAATCGGCCCGCGCACGTGCCGCCTTCGGCTCGCGCAGCGGCCCGGCCGGCAGACACAGACCGTTGCCGAGGCCCCGGCGCCCGTCCACCATCAACACGGTCAGATCCCGTGGCAGTCGATGGTGCTGCATGCCGTCATCAGCGATCACCACGTCCGCGCCGCGGTCGGCCAGCGCGCGTGCGCCACGCACGCGATCGCGGTCCACCTGGACCGGCAGCCGGGTCCGTCGGGCCAGCAGCACGGGCTCGTCCCCGACCTCGGCCGGATCCGAATCCGGATGCACCGCCTGCCCCGCCTCGCCACGCCGGCCATAGCCACGGGACACGATGCCCGGACGATATCCCGCCTCCGTCAGACGCCGCGCCAGCCAGTCCGTCATCGGGGTCTTGCCGCTGCCGCCGACCGTCAGATTCCCGACCACAATCACCGCCTTCAACGGCAGTCGGGTATTCCGGCGGATCTCTTCCAGGCGCATGCGGTTATATTCCGCAAGTCCGGCGTAGGCCAGCGACAGGGGGTACAACGTCGCGGCCACCGGGCCGCGGTGGCTCCAGTGTCGCCACCACCATCGACTCAGCCAGGCCGTATTCATGCGCGGCCTCCGTTCCCCGGCAACGGGCTCACCAGTCCCAGACCTCGGCCAGTAGCGTCTCGAAATGGTCATCCACCCGCCGGCGCTCGTCCCAGAACCGGCGGCGGGCGGCATCCCCAAGCTGCCGGCGGACGGCGGCATCGTCGCGCAACGCCGTCCAGCGGGCCAGCACCGCCTGCGGATCGGCGTGCACCTCCACCGGCAGTTCCAGGGTCCCTTCGCGCCCGAGACTGACCGCGGTCCCTCCCGCAAGCGCCTGCCACAGCACCCGCGATCCCGGGGCATCCAGATGCACCGCCTGCGCCGCGCTGGCCGCCGCGGCGAACCAGCGCGGGTCGTCCAGCTGCACGACATTCCCGGGCGCGAGCGCATTGCGATCCCATCCGCTCACCCGCAATGAACGCCCCGGCAGCGGGTGACCGGGGTCCTCTTCCAGACTGGCCAGCAGGATGTCCTCCTCCGCGAAACCGGAGGCCTCCCAGGCGGCGCGCCAGGCCGGCCAGCCGGCCGCGGTGCCATGCCACCACCACAGCCGGCGTACCTCGCCACCCACCAGCGAGCGCAGCACCACATCCGCCTGCGCTTCGACGAAACGCGCCATCGGATCCGCCGGTTCCAGCCACCGCGCGGCACCACCCTCGCCGGCGTGCTCGTTCCAGCGCCGGCTCTCTTCCGGATCGCGGGGCCAGGCCAGCTCCAGACCCCGCGCTGCCGGCCGCGCCGGCGGTGCCGCGTTCACCGCGATCACCGGGGCCTGTGTGGCTTCCAGCAAGTTGGGCGGGGTCACGCCGCCCGCCAGGATGATGCCCGCGGGCTGGAAGCGTTCCAGCACGCGGCGCACGACCCGTGGCCGATCGCAGGGGCCGTACCCCACGCCCACCTTGCGAAACGGCTGCATGTGCTGCTCGAACAGTTCGGGGCAGTCGCGTTCGAAGGTCAGTACCAGGCGCACGTCCTGACGCTTGTGGCGCACGAATCCCAGCAGTTCGATCCCCAGGCGCAGGCTCTCGGGGTCGGCCCCGGCCCGGATCCAGATCAGGCGGCCGCGGTCCTGCGGCGGACTGAGGAATCCCAGCCGCGCGAGTGCCCGTGCACGGTCTCCGCGGCGCCAGTCCCGCCCGACCGCGCCCCAGACCTCCGCCAGCCCGGCGCCGTATCCCGGTTCAGTCGTGTACATGCCGCTCAGTCGTCCGCCGCCCGGCCGTCATCGCCCAGCGTGGCGATCGACACCGCGCTGACACCGAGGCGGCCCACCACGTCCAGTGCCCGCACCACCGACTGATGGCTGGCGCTGGCGTCCGCGCGGATCACCACGGGGTCATCGCCGCGGGTCTCGAGGACCTCGCCCAGCACCTGTTCCAGGGTTTCGGCCCGACGGTTCACCAGTTCCCGCCCGTCCACGAAGTAGCGGCCGTCGGCATCCACCACGATGTCGATCCAGGCGCGGTCGTCCACCTGTTCCGCTTCCCGGTCGGCCGATGGCAGGGTGATGTCGATGTCGGCATGCCGGTCGAACGTGGTGGAGACCATGAAGAAGATCAGCAGCAGGAACACCACGTCGATCAGCGGCGTGAGATTGACGCCGGGCTCCTCGGGTGGTCGATGGGGCCGGAATTTCACGCCCGGCCTCCGGCCTCGACGCTGCTGGCGCTGCGCTCGCCGTGCATGATCTCGACCAGCTTGGTGGCTTCCTGCTCCATCTCCAGCACCAGTTCATCGATCCGGCCGCGGAAGTAGCGATGGAAGATCAGCGCCGGAATCGCGATCCCGATGCCGGTGGCGGTGGTGATCAGCGCCTGCGAGATGCCACCGGCCAGATCCCGCGGGCTGCCCACACCGATCTCGGTGACCACCGTGAAGACCTCGATCATGCCGACCACGGTGCCCAGCAGCCCCAGCAGCGGCGTGATCATCGCGATGGTACCGAGGGTGTTCATGTAGCGTTCGAGTTCATGCGCCACCCGCCGGCCCGCCTCCTCGATGCTTTCCTGGGTGATCTGGCGGGTACGGTCATGGGTCGCCAGACCCGCGGCCAGCACGGATCCCAGCGGGGAGTTTTCACGCAGGCGCTCGATGTCTTCCATCGACAGGCCATGTTCGCGCATCTGTTCCCATACGCGCCCCAGAAGGCCCTGCGGCACTACCCGGCCTCGCCGCAGCGAGATAAAACGTTCCAGGATGATCGCCACGGCCAGCACCGAACACAGCAGGATCGGCACCATCAGCCAGCCGCCACTTTTCACGATCTCGAGCATTCACTGCCTCCTTGGAGTTACGGCGCGGTCCGGCTGCGCCCTCAGGCCCGGGAAAAGACGGCCATGGATTCCACGTGCGCGGTGTGCGGGAACATGTCCATGATCCCGGCCCGTTCCAGCCGGTAGCCATGATGATGCACCAGACGTTCGGCGTCACGGGCCAGGGTCGCCGGGTTGCAGGACACGTAGACCATGCGCTCGATCCGGCGCGGGCCCAGCGCCTCCACGGCGGCGGCCGCCCCGGTGCGCGGGGGATCGAGCAGGACCCGGTCCCAGTCCTCGTGCAGCCAGTCGGCCCGCGAGAGTGCCTCGGCGTCGTCCAGGTCGGCGCGGGCATAGCGAGTGTTGTCGATGCCCTGCCCGCGCGCGCTGTCCGCCGCCCGCGCGAGCATCGCATCATCCACCTCGACCCCGGTCACCTCGGCCGCCCGGGTGGCCAGCGGCAGGGTCAGGTTGCCCAGCCCGCAGAACAGGTCCAGCACCCGGTGCTCCGGCTCCAGCTCCATGGCGGCCACCGCCTGACGCACCATGGCACGGTTGACCTCGGGGTGGACCTGGACGAAATCCATGGGCGTGAAACCGACCTCCACGCCGAAATCCGGGTGCCGGTAGACCAGTGGGGCATCCGGCCCCGCCAGATGGACCACGGTCTCCGGCCCGCCCGACTGCAGGAATACACCGATGCGTTCCTCGTCGGCCCAGGCCGCCAGCCGCGCCCGATCGGCATCGGCCAGCGGATCGAGATGACGAAACACCAGCGCCACGCGGTCGTCGTCATCCACGCCGACCTCGATCTGCGGGATCCGGTCACGCGCCTGCAGGCCGTCCAGCAGCTCCCGCAGCGCACGGATGCGGTGCCCCACCGCCGGATGCAGCACCTCGCAGTGGTCCATCTCCGCCAGATAGGGGCTGCCCCGTTCACGAAACCCGACCAGGGTCCCGCCCTTCTTCGGGACATGCTTCGCGCCCAGCCGGGCCGTTCGCCGATAGCCCAGGGTCGCCCCGGTCAGCGGCTCGAACCGCGCCTCGGGCGTCACGTGCCCGATCCGCTCCAGCGCATCGAACAGGGCCTGTTCCTTGATCTCGCGCTGCAGGTCGATCGACGCGTGCTGCAGCTTGCAGCCGCCGCACAGACCGAAGAATGCGCAGGGCGGATCCACCCGACCGGCCGCGGGCTCCAGCACCTCCACCACTTCGGCCATATCAAAACGGCGCTTGCGCCCGGTCTGCACCGCGCGCACCCGCTCGTCGGCCAGTGCCCCGTGCACGAAACAGGCCTTGCCGTCACGCCGGATCACGCCCTGGCCATCGAGGGTCACGTCCTCGATCACGGCCTCGAACGGTGTGCGGTCGATCTTCTTGCCCATGCCGTCAGCCCCGCCAGGCTTCGAGAAATTCAAGGTGGTGCTCCGCCGCGCTGGCGGCCAGGTAATCCGCCAGCTGGTCCTGGCGGGACTTCAGCGCATCGTCGGTCAGGTGGCCCCGCATGTGCTCGAAGCGCAGCCACACGAGGTAGGTATTGAGCACGTCGTGCTCCACGTAGTCGTGAATCTCGCCCGCGCGTCCGTCGCGCCATGCCGGCCAGACCATGGAGCCGTCCATTCCCAGCTTGCCGGGGAAGCCCAGCAGGCTGGCCATGGTGTCCAGTCCGGTCACCGCGCGGCCCTGAAAGCCGGCGAGCACGTCCATCAGGTCGACATGGCGCCAGTGGAAGCGCGACAGGTAGTTGTTGTAGCGGAACTCGCGGTCGTCGTCGCCCTGCTCCCAGTACCGCGGCGCCTGCACGCCATTGACCAGCGCGCGGTAGTGCAGCACCGGCAGGTCGAAGCCACTGCCGTTCCAGCTCACCAGCGTGGGCGTGCGCTGGTCGATCACGCCGAAGAACTGGCGCAGCAGTTCGGCCTCGTCCGGCGTGTGCCCGTCCTCGCCGTCGCGGCCGAAGGCCGACAGCTTGAGCGCTTCCCCGCCCTGGTACAGCACCCCGATGGATACGATGCGATGCAGCGGATGGCGCAGGAATTCCGAGCCGGTCTGCGCGCGGCGCATCGCGAACAGCGCATCCGCGACCTCCCGGTCGGTGAGGCCATCAAAATCGTACAGCCGGCGCGCGCCCTCGATATCGGGCACCGTTTCCAGGTCAAAAACCAGTACGGGAGCGGACATGCCAGCCTCAGTCGGGGTAGACGCCGGTGGAAATGTAGCGGTCGCCGCGATCGCAGATAATGGCCACGAAGGTTCCGCCTTCGACCTCTGCGGCGAGCTTCAGGGTGGCTGCCACCGCGCCGCCGGACGACACCCCGGCAAAGATGCCTTCCTCTGCCGCCAGCCGGCGCATGGTGGTCTCCGCTTCTTCCTGGGTCACGTCCACGGTGCGGTCCACCCGCGCGGCCTCGAAGATCGTCGGCAGATAGGCCTCGGGCCAGCGCCGGATCCCCGGGATGGAAGCCCCTTCTCCCGGCTGCACGCCGACGATCTCGATCTCCGGATTGCGCTCCTTCAGGTACCGCGAGACTCCCATGATGGTCCCGGTGGTCCCCATGGAAGACACGAAATGGCTGACCGTGCCCTCGGTGTCGCGCCAGATCTCCGGCCCGGTGCCCTGATAATGCGCATCGGGATTGTCGGGATTGCCGAACTGGTTGAGCAGGAAGCCCTCTCCCGCGTCCGCCATGCGCTGAGCGAGGTCGCGCGCCCCTTCCATGCTTTCCTCGCGCGTGACCAGCTTGAGCTCGGCGCCATAGGCCTTCATCGACGCACGCCGTTCGGCCGACATGTTGTCCGGCATGATCAGGATCATGCGATAGCCCTTGATCGCGGCCGCCATCGCCAGCGCAATGCCGGTATTGCCGGAGGTGGCCTCGATCAGGGTATCGCCGGGACGGATGTCGCCGCGCTGCTCGGCGGCACGGATCATGTTGACCGCGGGCCGGTCCTTGACCGAACCGGCGGGGTTATTGCCCTCGAGCTTTACCAGCACGGTCGACGGCAGATCCGCGGCCAGGCGCTGCAGGCGCACCAGCGGCGTGTTGCCGACGAAATCCTCGAGGGTCGGAAAGGAATCGGGATGCAGTCGTTTCATGGCCGCAGAGTATAACGACTCACGCAGGCTTTGCGGGTCCGCGGGCACGACGAATGCGACGTGAACCCCGCCAACAAAAAGGCCCCGGAGCTCGGCTCCGGGGCCCGGATGGCGCAAACGCCCCGCCCGTTTACATGAACAGGCAGATGTCGGAATCTCCGGCGAACTCGAAGAACGCCGCCGCCCCGGCATATTCGACGCCATCAATGAAGTGACTGGTGTCCATTTCGAACAGGTCCACCGTCATCTGGCAGGCGATCATGCGCACTTCGGCCTCCTGGCACAGCTCGCGCAGATCCTCCAGATCGGAGACGCCCTTCGCCTTCATCTTCTTCTTCATCATCACGGTCATCATCTTCTGCATCCCCGGCAGGGCCTGCACAAGAACCGGCATCGGCATGGGCATGGGCATGCCCGGATTGCCCAGTGAGGTCACCTGAAGATCCAGCTTTTTCTCCAGCAGCTTCAGGCCGTAGAAGGTAAAGAAGATCTCGCACTCATAGCCCAGGGCCGCTGCGGTCGAGGCCAGGATGAACGGGGGATACCCCCAGTCCAGGCTGCCCTTGGTCGCGATGATGGCCATTTTCTTCTGTTCGTCGCTCATTGAGTTTTCCTCCTGTTGTTATACATGGCGAAGCCGGGTGGCGCCCCCTGCACCACCCGGCTCCGAATGGCGTGAAGTGCGGATTTTCAGTGTCCGGAGCCCTGGCGCGCTCGTCGCCAGTCCCGAATCAGGGCGCAACCCGCGCAAACACCCAGGGCGGCAAGGCTGGCCCAGACCGAAATCGGTACCAGAATCATTGCCAGCCCAAACATGACCCACGCCAGTACGGTCATTGCTCTCCTCCTTCGGTGCGGATGGCACGCGGTCCGTGCGCATCCGGTGACCGATTCGCTTGTTGTCGGCGGCAGACAGGCACCGGCTCAAGCCGACCGAAGCCTACCGCGTTCCGCTGCTCCCTGCATCACTGCCCTCGGCCGCACCCTCCTGACCCGGCCCGGATTCCGGCGCCGGCCGCCGTTCGGCCGCCTCCGCCGGTCGATGAACATCCGCCGCCGAGGCCCGGCCACTGCCGGGGTCCACGGGGCTCGCGTCCACGAACTGGTTGTTGAGCTTCTGGATGTAAGCCTCGGCCTGATCACGCAGGCGATGCAGCCGTGCCAGGCTCCGCCGCCCCAGACCGCGCGGCCCGCGTGCAAACAGCGAACGCATCGGCCGGGTACTCTTGAGAAAGGCCGCCTGCCAGTTCCCGGCCGCCGATTCCTTCGGCAGTTCGCGTGCAATCCGCCGTGCGAGCCAGCGACGGTTGAAGAAATGGATGCCGCCCAGCGCGCCGAGAACCAGCACCACCCCCAGCGACGTCCACCACGGGTTGTCCAGCAGGGTCTGCCACACCCGGCCATCGATCCACGGGCGGACACCGTCGGTCGCCTGATAGCCGATCACGGCCAGCACCGCCACCAGCACCCCCATCATGCCGGCGTCGAACTGCAGTACACGGCGCCGCCAGCGATCCAGACTGCGTTTGATCGCCGGCAGGGCGTCCATCTCGATGGATTCGGCGATCGCCTGCAGGGCCCCGATGATCCGGTACGACCGTGAAGAACTGATCTCGCGGATCTTGGCGTGGATCTCCTCGCGGTCGTGCGCGGATTTTTCCTCGTAGCGCTCGCGCACCTGCGCGTCGCCGATCTCCACCGCGCCGCTTTCGTTGTAGATGCAGTAGAAACGCCCGGTTGCATTCCCCTGGCGCACCACCGCGCGCTGCCAGGCCGCGACGACTTCCTCGAGGTTGTCCTCGCGCCAGGTCGTGTCGATCTGGTTCAGGATAAAGACCAGCTTGGTGAAGTCGTTGCGCTCGGCCACCCGGTTGACCAGGTGTTCCAGGGTGTCGCGCATGGCGCCGGGTTCGGGGTGCCGTGCGTCGAAGAACACCAGCACCAGATCCGACAGATCGATGATGTGGTCGGTCAGCTGCAGGATGGTGGTGCGCTGCTCGTCGGCATCGAACCCGGGCGAGTCGATCAGGATGCGGCCCCGCAGCTGCTCCGCGCGCGCGGTCTTCATCGCCAGAAAATGATCCACCGTGCGCCCGCCGCCATCGGTGATGCGTTCGATCTCGTCGGACACCCGATAAAACGGGAAGCGCGGGTCTCCGTCGAGCGCCAGCCCGGGGAGTTCCTGCACCCGTTCGCTGCCGCCGTAGGAGATCACGGTGAACTTGTCGTCCACCGCCTGGCTGCCGCTGCGCTGCACGGTATCGCCCACGAACTCGTTGATGAACGTGGACTTGCCCGAGGAGAAGGTCCCCAGGACCGAGATCATCGGCCACCAGGAAATGGTGAAGGCGTAGGACTCTTCTTCCGGATCCAGCAGGCCCGAGGCATATCCGACCCGATCCAGCTCCCGGAACGGATTGACCACGCCCTCGAGGACCGGGTTTTCCTCCGCCAGACGGTCACTCAGGAGCTTGAGCTGCTTGCGGACGCGGCTGCCAGGTCGATTGAACATTCCGATCTCCGTATTGGTTCGGGCCCGGGCAGACCGCGCGCACGGCTAGCGCGGCGCCGACGGCGGACGGTAGGGACCGCCCGACCCCGGATAGGGACCGCCCTGCCCCGAGAGTGGGTTGAACATGTTCATCATACCCATGGGACCGCCCACGTTGCGATTCAGGCTCCACATGTCGCGCTGCATGCCGATCACGGACCCGGCCATCACCTCGGTATCCCGGGTCATCGACCCGATGTCCGTGCTCATGCGGCCGGTGTCCTCGCTGATGGATGCAACGCTCTGCTCCATCTCGGCCGTGGATCCGGCAATATCCACCATGCGGCCCTCCATCGCCTCCATGTGGCGCACAATCGCCGACATGTCGCGGTCCACCACCCGGGTCATCGAGGAGATCTCCTCGGTCAGCTGTGACACGTCCCGGGTCAGGCTGGTGATCAACCAGAAACCGTACACCGCCAGCACGACGAATGCGACCAGGGAAGCATAGACGATCAGTTCGAGCCGCCTGGCCCGTCGTTGCGCATCGTCCGCCTCTTCCTTGACCTCGTAATACTGACTGTCGCCGTCAGCTGGCCTGTCTTTCGCACCCATCGTTCCTCCGGTCGGTGACTACAGCACACGTGATGTGGAGGGTGCCGCAAACCTCAGCGGAACCGTTCCAGGTGGTCCGCCCCTTGCGGATGATGCCGGGAATAGATCGGACGCAGTGGGGCCATCATCGCCCGGCGTTCGCCCTCCGGAAGCTTCTCCAGCGCCCGGTCCCAGCTTCCGATGGCGGCTTCAACATCGCCGGTGGCGTATTGCAGATTGCCCAGTTCCCCGAGGATGTCCGCCCGTTCCCGGCTTTCGTACGCCTGCGTTTCCAGCCCGCCTTCGAGGACGGTCAACGCGGCTGCGGCACCCTCGCGCCAGTACGTCTCCCGTGCTTCGGTCAGCAGCGCCTCGACCTCCACCGGCTCCTCCACGGCTTCTTCCCTGGCGGCTTCTTCCCTGGCGGCTTCTTCCCTGTCCGCTTCTTCCCTGTCCGCTTCTTCCCTGTCCGCTTCTTCCCTGTCCGCTTCTTCCCGAGCCGCTTCTTCCCGGGCAGCTTCCCCCCGAGCAGCTTCCTGGTCCTCGGCAGAAGGCTCTTCCTCCAGGACCACGCCGGACTCCGCGGGCGGGTCCTCCGGCTCGGCCGGCGCCAGCCAGTCACGGGCGGACCAGGCGATCAACCAGAGGACGATCACGATCAGCACCCAGTAGCGATTGATGAAACCGTGGCGCGGCTTGTCTTCACCTGATTCCATTTGTCACCTCGTTTCCTGTCCGAAAATCGCCCGGGCCAGTCGGTCCAGCTCCTCCGCCGCCTTGCCGGAAGGCTCCAGCTCGTTCACCGCGAGACCCTCGCTGAACGACCGCCGGAAGGCCGTGCGCTGCTTCAGCCGAGGGCGCAGAAAACGGATACCCTCGATCTGCTGCAGGGCCTCCGCAGTCTCCTCGGTCTCGCGCACGAACTGGTGCGTGTCGGCGCGATTGATGAACACCTCGATGCCGGGACCGCTGTCACGATCGGTCCGACGCTCCTGGATCTCGCGCACGAAACGGTGAGTGGACCAGACGTCGGCCTGACTCGGCGGCACCGGGATCAGCACCCGGTCTGCCGCGGCGACCGCCCGCATCAGGGTGTCCATGGCGGAGGGCCCGACGTCCACCAGCCAGTGATCGAACTCCCCCTGCCGACCCAGCGCGACATCGGCATCGGTCGTGGCGGGGAGCGCGGGGCTGTACCCCTCCTCCTGCCGCACTTCCAGGACATCGCCGAGAGTCCCCTGCGGATCCAGGTCCACGGCCTGTACGCGGTGCCCTTTCGCGAGCAGCCAGAGCGCGAGATTGAAAGCGACGGTGCTCTTGCCCGTTCCGCCCTTGAGGTTGGCCACCACGGTCAGCATTGCGGCTCCCGGATCCATTGAAATCTAAAACGGGCTGCCCGGCGAACCGGGCAGCCGATCATGCACGGGCGAGCCCGTGCGAGCAGATCACTGCTCTTGCTGCTGCTGCGGCATGCCCTGCTGCGGCATACCTTGCTGCGGGCCATAGCCGTGGCCGGGGCCGTAACCGTAGCCCGGATGGCCATAGTAGCCGGGACCGTAGCCATGACCACGACCATAGCCGTAGCCGTCACCACGGCCGTGACCGTAGCCGTGACCATGACCGCGACCGCGGGCGGAGAAGTCGAAATCGCCCATCATGTCGCCGAACATGTCGCCCATGTTGTGGCCGCGGCCGTAACCCGGACCGCCAAAGAACGGCATGCCACCGTAGCCGGGGCCGTAGCCATAACCGGGACCGTAGGGAGCCCCGTAGCCCGGACCACCATAGCCCGGCCCGCCCCACTGCGCGGAAGCCATCATCGGGGCAGCGGCCAGACCGGCCATGGATGCCGCAAGAACGGCTGCTTTCAGAAACTTGCTCATAGTGTTACCTCCTCCTATCGGAGACATGCCCTCCCATTTCTGCCACCGATGCGCGGAGGGCGATCACGCACCGGACCCTGCCCGAAGGCAGGTGATTCAGGGCCCCGAAAAGGGTCCCCATGCGCCCGGGCCGCCAAAGAACGGGAATCCGTACCCCGACATGCCCGGTTCACTTGCCCCCGGTCCCCGGTGGCCGCCATACGGATACGGACTGAACCCGTAACCGTAGGGCGACATCCCCGGAGCCGGGCGTGCTTCACCTGCGGGAACGCGCGAGCGCTCCTCGCGTCCCCGCCGGGCCGGATCGTAGTCCGGCGGAGGGAACGATCCGGCCGACCGGGGTTCGCCCCGGGAGAAGCCTCCCGGCTCTCCCGCATCGGCCGCGGATGGCGGTCCGGCATGCCACGGATTGTGACGTTCCCGGGCCTCGGCAGCCGCAGCGGCCACCATCACCCCGACCGTCACCAGGGCGACCAGCAGGACGCTCCGCCCCGCCGTTGCTCCCCGCTGCATGCCGTCACCTACGAACGCCATTCGCCTCGCTCCCATGCGTCACCCGGCGCTCAGTAGTTCCCCGAGTCGCGACGCTCTTCCATCTGCTCCATGCGCATCTCGCGCTGGCGTTCCATCTCCTCCATGTAGGCCTGGCGACCCTTCTTCATCGCCTCCATCCGGGCCTCGCGCATGGCTTCCATTTCCTCGATGCGTTCCTGCCGCTCGGCATGCATCTTCTCGATGCGCTCGCGCATCTCTTCCGGCATGTCCTCCGGCAGATTCTCGGGATCGAATTCCTGCATCTGGCCGTGGCCTGCGGGACCGTGCATGCCGGCACCATGGCCGGGCCCGTACGCGGGGCCGTGCATCATGCCGGGACCATGGCCCTGCTGCGGACCGTAGCCGTAGCCGGGACCATGACCGGGCCCGTACCCATGGCCGGGGCCATAGCCGTGACCGTAGCCATGACCGCGGCCCTGACCGTAGCCCTGCCCGTGGCTGCGCCCGGACATGCCGAAGCTGAAGTCACCGGAGGCATCGCGACGCTGCATCATTTCGCCGCCCTGATGCCCGCCCATGCCCTGTCCATACGGACCCGGCTGGCCCCAGGGCCCGGGAACCGGAGCATGCTGGGCCATCGGCTGCCCCTGAGCGCCCTGGTTCCCTTCTTCCGCCTGGGCCGCGCCCAGCACGGACATCGAGACCACTGCGGCGCCGGCCATGGCCAGACCGAGAATGCGTGCGTTGAATCGCTTCTTCATCATTAACCTCCTTGAGGTTCTTTCAGTGATTGCTCATTTCAGCCGAATACCCCGGCGTCGGCGGCCACCCGACTGGCGTGCACCGGGACCGTCCTCCGGAGACGACGCGTCTTTTTGGTCTTCCCCCGAGTCCGACTTCTGGTCCGTCGTGGTGGAATCGTGATCCGGCGGCGCACTCGTCCCGGAGTTCTCCGATCCGGCGGAACGGGAATCGCTTCCGGATTTCCGCGGCGCCTCCGTATCTCCCTCCTTCGATCCAAGCCCGTCGTCCGGCGTGGATTCGGCGTTCGCGCCCGCGTCCCCTTCACGGCCGGAGGGGCCGTCCGAGGCCCCCGACGCGGGGGGACCCGGCGCAGGACCGGACGACGGGGCTGGAGAAGGCCCGGAGCCCGAGCCGGAACCGCCGGATCCCGGGCCACCGCCCGGCCCCGGGCGCGTCCCGAAACGTCCGCGCACCAGCTTCAGCAAGGCCAGGAACAGGTCGCGCATGCCCTCGACGAAGGCGACCGCCAGGCAGCGCAGGTAGAGCCCGAAGTACTGGACTGCGCGCGTGACCGGTCCGCCCTCGGCCGGGCCGAAGGGATTGTCGTCACGGCCGGTCCCGGCACTGCCATTCGTCGGGGTAGCACAGCCGGAGCCGTTGGTGCCGTCGCCGTCTTCCAGTGAGGCGGGACAGAACGCGCGCCGCCCGGAGATGCAGCCCAGCGGGATGACGACCAGGGTCAGCAGCGTGGCCACGATGGTCCCGAACATCAGCGAGATCGCCATGCCCTGGAAAATGGGGTCGAACAGGATGACGCTGGAACCGGCGAGCAGTGCGAACGCGGTGATGACGATGGGCCGCGTGCGCGCCTGACAGGCGAGGATCATCGCCTCGCGGACGTCATGTCCCTGATCCACCGCCTGGCGGCCGAAATCGACCAGCAAGATGGAATTGCGCACGATGATCCCTGCCAGGGCGATGAACCCGATCATCGAAGTCGCGGTGAATTCGGCGTTGAACAGCCAGTGGCCCGGAATGATCCCGATCAGGGTCAGCGGGATCGGGGCCATGATGATGCCCGGCAGCACGAAGTTGCCGAACTCCCAGACCACCAGCATGTAGATGAGAATCAGGGCGATGGCGAACGCGATACCCATGTCGCGGAAGGTCTCGTAGGTGACCGTCCATTCGCCGGCCCATTCGAACGCCGTGGACCCGTCGTTCGGCGGCGGCCCCAGCCAGTGCGGCTGCACCCGGCTGCCGTCGGGAAGCTCGTAATCGGCGAGTTGCTCCTGTACCTCGAGCATCCCGTAGACCGGTGCCGCCAGACGCCCCACCACTTCGCCGGTGACATACTCCACCGGCCGCAGGTTCTTGTGATAGATGGGTTCGTCCTGCGGGCGCTCGACGAACCGGCCCAGCTCGCCCAGGCTGACCGTCCCGCCATGCTGCGAGGCCACCGGCAGCTGTTCCAGACGCCCGATATCGGAGCGCGTGGGACGTGGCAGGCGCAGCTCGATCAGGTGCGGCTCCACCAGCGAACGCGCCTTGATGTCGCCCAGGACCCGGCCAACGATCGCGGCCTCCAGCGTCTGGTTCACGGTCTCCACGGTGACACCACGGCGCAGGGCCTTGTCGCGGTCCACGTCGAAATGCCAGACGTCATGCGGGGCCTGCAGGAAGCTGTCAACGTCCGCCACGTGTTCGGCCCCGCGGAACATTTCTTCCAGGTCGCGCGCGACCTGACGCCGGGTATCGGCATCCGGGCCATAAACCTCGGCGACCACTGACTGCAGGACCGGCGGCCCCGGCGGCATCTCCACCACTTCGATGCGCGCGCCGGCCTCGCGGGCCAGTGGTGTCAGGCGCTCACGGGCCTCGGTGGCGATCTCGTGGCTGGAGCGCGCACGATCGCCCTTGTCCACCAGCTGAACCTGGATATCGCCCAGCCAGGGGTCCTGGCGCAGGTAGTAATGACGCACCAGACCATTGAAATTGAACGGCGCCGCAGTGCCGACATATGCCTGCAGCCCGGTCACTTCCTCGAACTCCCGCAGTTCCGCCACCATCGCTTCGCTGAGCGAGGCCGTCTCGGTCAGCGCCGTGCCCTCGGGGAAGTTGATCATCACCTGGAATTCGGGCTTGTTGTCCAGCGGCAGCATCTTCACCCGGACATCCGTGGTGTAGAACAGGCTGGCCATCAGGAAGAACACCACCACGATCCCGGCCAGGAACGCGTAGCCCCGGGCGGGATTGTCCGCCAGCCCGGGGATCACCCGGCGGAAGAACGTGCCCAGCCGCTCGGCCTGCCGGTGTTCCTTTTCGGTGGCCTTCTCCAGGTAGGACATGCTCGGGCGCAGCCGCTGGGTCAGCCACGGGGTGAACACGAAGGCCGCGACCAGCGAGAACAGCATGGCGACCGACCCCAGAACCGGGATCGGCTGCATGTAGGGACCCATCATCCCGGACACGAAACCCATGGGCAGGAGCGCCGCGATCACGGTAAAGGTCGCCAGGATCGTCGGGTTGCCGACCTCGCGTACCGCGTCCACGTTGGTTTCGGCATCCAGGCCGCGCTTCATCAGCCAGCGACGGTAGATGTTCTCCACCACGACGATGGCATCGTCCACGAGGATCCCGATCGCAAAGATCAGCGCGAACAGGCTCACCCGGTCGATGGTGTAGTCGAGCAGCCACGCGCTGAACACGGTGAACAGGATCACCACCGGAATCACGATCAGCACCACCAGCGCGGCGCGCAGCCCGAGGAACAGCGCGACCAGCAGAGTCACCGCGAAGGTCGCGACAAAGAGCTTGAAGATCAGCTCATTGACCTTTTCGTTGGCCGTCTTGCCGTAGTCGCGCGAGATCTCGACGCCCACGTTGTCGGGGATGGCGGAGCCCTTCAGGCGCTCCAGGCGTTCGAGCACGCCATTGGCGACCGTGACCCCGTTACTGCCGGGCTTCTTGGCGATCGCGAGGGTCACGGCGGACGCACCCTCCGGTGCGGCATCGGGTGCCTCGGCAGCCGGGCCGGAATAGTGACGCACGAAGCGATCCACCTCCCCCGGGCCATAACTCACGTCGGCCACGTCGCGCAGATAGACCGGGCGACCGTCTTCCACCGAGATCAGCAGGCGTTCGACATCCTCGGCACTGGTCAGGAACGAGCCGGTGTGCACCGACATGTGTCGCCCACCCGCCTCGATCGCGCCCGCGCCGCGTTCGGAATTGGCCTGCCGCACCGCGCCCGCGATCTGATCCAGGGTAACCCCGTAACCTTCCAGCCGTTCCGGCCGCACCTCGATGCGCAGCTTTTCCTCGCGGCCACTGACCACGAAGCTCTGCGCGGTGTCCGGTACCTCGTTGAGCTGCTGCTTCGCGTCCAGGGCGATCTGGCGCAGCATCGCGTCATCGACCTCGTGCGACCAGAAGGTCAGCGTGACCACCGGCACGTCGTCCGCACCCTTGGGCTTCACCATCGGCTCGCTGACGCCAGGGGGCATCAGGTCGCGATTCGACATCAGCTTGTCGTGGACCTTCACCACCGAGGATTCCATCTCCTCGCCGACGTCGAACTGCACAGTGACCATGGCTTCGCCGCGATGCGACACCGAATATACGTTGTCGACCCCCGAGAGCTCGCTCATCAGGCGTTCCAGCGGCCGCGCGGCCAGACTGGCCACCTGCTCCGACGGTACGCCCGGATACTCCACCATGATGTCGACCATCGGGACCGAGATCTGCGGGTCTTCCTGGCGTGGCGTCACGATCAGGCCGAGGATGCCGATCGCGATGCTGGCCAGCAGCAGCAGCGGCGACAGCGGCGAATGGACGAATGCGCGGGCCATGCGCCCGGCGATGCCGGGATCGGTCGCGTGAGCGCCGGGCCGTTCCTGATTGCGAGGTTCCTGATCGCTCATGTCTGGCGCGAACGTCCTGTCATTGTCCGTGTTCGAAGCGCATCAATGACGGCCGCCGGGGTGCTGCAACACCCGCGCTCCGGGCTCCAGCCCCGAGGTCACGACCACGCCCCCATCACGCGACGCCCCCAGCCGGACCATGCGGATGCGCACCTCGTCATTGGCATCCAGCACGGCCACGCGCGGCAGGGCCCCGCCCGGAATGATCGCGCTCTCCGGGATCACCACCCGGTCTTCGCGCGTCACTTCGCCCGGCAGATGCACTTCGGCGTACATGCCCGGGCCGCCGCGGACCTCCTGCGGCAGATCGAATTTCACGGTTACGGTATGGCGCTGCGGGTCGGCCAGCGGGAAGATCCGCGAGACCCGCGCGCTGACTTCTTCCGCATGGCCGTCGAGCGTCACCGGCACGATGTCGCCCACGTCCAGCTGACGCACCAGGCGAACGGGCACGGCGGCCTCCACCCGCAGATAATCCAGGTGCCCGAAGGTGACCAGAGGATGCCCGGGCTGGACGGTATCGCCCTGTTCCACGTGCTTGTGCATGATCACCCCGTCGAACGGAGCGCGGGAGCGGGTGTCTTCCAGCGCGACGTCGAGCTCCTCGACTCGGGCCCGGGCCTGCTCCCAGCGTGCTCGGGCCTGATCGACGCCGATGTGACGGGAAAAGAGATCCGTGGTGCGGTCCAGGGTCGGGTCACCGAATCCCATGAACTGCCCCATGTTGCGCGTGAACATCTGGTCGAACATCGACGGCATGCCCATGCCCGGCATCTGCCCGATGTCCTGCGAACGCGGAGAAATGACCTCGCGGTCGTACTGCATGCGTGCTTCGCGGATCGCCGCCTCGGTGGTGCGCATCTCGGCGAGCGCCGCCTGGCGTTGAGCCTGGAGGCGATCGTCGGAGATCGCGACCAGTTCTTCTTCCGCTTCGAAGCGGTCGCCCTCGACCCCTTCGACCGCGATCACCCGGCCACCCGACTGCGCCCGCAGGGTCACTTCACTGAACGGGATCACCGTGCCGCTGACGGTGTGGCGCTCCGCGGCGAGCGGCTGCGCAACATGGACCCCGGTGTTGCCCGGACTCGTGGTTCCCGGGCTCTGGGCCGGCGTCCAGGCGGTCTGTGCACCGGCCGTGCCAACCACGATGACCATGGACAGCATCAGGCTGGCCGTTCGCATGAGCGTCATTCGCACCTCCCCGACAGCGTGCCTGTTCCGTTGGTCTTTTTTCGTTGTAGAGAAAAGCACGCCCCGATACAAGCAAGAGAAATGCCAATATTAGAATATTATTAAATTTCAGATATTTGTCCTCGTGAAAAAAACACCGCGCACTCAGGGTGTTGCAACACGCGCTACCCGGGAATTCGAATATAAGCATCTGTTGCTGCAGAAATTTTTTTGTTGCAACAGCGGTGGCGGCGTTGCAACGCCGCTGCCATACTCCCGGTGAGTTTCCCGGAGAGGAAGGCCATGAAAATGAATCGTGGGGAGGGGCTGCCGGACGCGTTCCGTTCGGCCGATCCGGAATGCCATCATCAGATGGTCTTCGCCCGCCGGGCGGCGGGCAGCGACATTCGCATGCTGCTGCTGGGGGAGTCGGGAACCGGCAAGACCCGCCTGGCCCGCGGCATCCATGAATGGAGCCCGCGTGCCGCCGGACCGTTCGTCGAAGTCAACTGCGCGGCCATCCCCGACGAGCTGCTGGAATCGGAGCTGTTCGGCCATGTGCGCGGGGCCTTTTCCGGCGCGGTGAACGATCGCGAGGGCCGTTTCGAATCCGCCCACGGCGGCACCCTGTTCCTCGACGAGATCGGCGAACTGCCATTGCGTCTGCAGGCCAAGCTGCTGCGCGCGGTGCAGGACGGACAGTTCGAACGCGTGGGCGAGAACACCACGCGGCAGGTGGACGTACGCATCCTTTCCGCCTCCAATCAGGACCTCCAGGCCCGCGTGGATGCGGGACAGTTCCGCGCCGACCTGTTCTACCGCCTGGCTGTCGCCACGGTGGAGCTGCCGCCCCTGAGGACCCGGCCGCGTGACCTGGCCGCCACCCTCGACCGCTTCGTCGAGGAACACGCGCTGCAGCTGGCGCCGGCGTTAAGGCGCAAACTGGAAGCCCACCCCTGGCCCGGCAATTTCCGCGAACTGGAAAACGTGTTCGCCTGCCTCCAGCTGCACGCGGTCAACGGTCGCGTGGAGGATTTTCCCCTGCCCGAAGGCCGCCCTCCCGGGACCGTTTCACCACAGCCGGAGGCCGCCGCCCCGGCAACGGCTTTCCCGGAAGGGCCCCCCACGGACGCGGCCCCGCAGGTATCCCCGAGGGAGTCCGAAGAGGCGCGGCGCCTGCGTCAGGCCCTTGCCGCTCATAATGGCAACCGCTCGCGGGCCGCGCGCAGTCTCGGAATCGACCGTACGACCCTGTGGCGCAAGCTGCATCGCTATAACCTGGCCTGAGAAAGGCATTCCCCACGCCTGCGGCCCTCGTGCCGCCGATGTTAGGATTGGCCATATCAGGAGACACTGATACCGGTCTCCCGCGGACGGGAACTTCATCCGGTGCACCGTCTCCAAGGCCCGGGCATCAGGCCCGCGCCCCATCCAGCCCAGGACCCGAGCGAGAACTGCATGTCCCGTGTCATGCCGCGAGTCGGCCGTGCCCTCATCCCCGTACTGATCGTCGCGCTCAGCGTGGCCGGATTCATGATCCTGCGCGCCACCGGCCCGGAGGCCCCCGCCCCCGAGGGCGAGGAACGTGCCTGGCCGGTGCGCGGCTTCGTCGCCGAACCCGGGACCCATGAGCCCTCGGTGATGCTCTACGGGCGCAGTGCCTCGGCCCACGACGCGACCCTGCGAGCCGCAGTACAGGGCGACGTGGCCCGGGTCTCCGCGCGCGAAGGCCAGCGGGTCGCCAGGGGCGACGTCCTGATCCGGATCGACCCCGCCGAGGCGCGCCTGGCCCTGCGGCAGGCGCGCGCCGAGGTCGATGAACTCGAAGGCGCGCTGGAAAGCGAACAGCTGCGCGCGCGATTCGATCGCGAGGCCCTGGTGCGCGAACGCGAACTGCGCGAGATTGCTCGCCGCAACCTCGAACGCACCCGCAACCTGCGCGAACGCGATATGGCATCCGACAGTGACGTGGATGAAGCCCAGGAGCGGCTGCAGCAGGCCGAACTCACCATCCAGAACCGGGAACAGGCGATCGCCGACGCCCCCATGCGGCTGGCCGGGGCCGAGGCCCGGCTGAACCGGGCGCGGGCCGCGGCCGAACAGGCGGAACTGGACCTGGAACGCACCGAGATCCGCGCCCCGTTCGATGCCCGCGTGACCGCGGTCCGGACCTCGCCGGGCGAACGCGCCCGGGTGGGCGACGAACTGGTACGCCTGTTCGACGTCGACGACCTGGAGATCCGGGCCGGACTTCCCGTGTCGCTGGAACCGCGGCTGGAGGCGCTGCTGGCCGATGGGGCAACGCTAAAAGCCTCGGCCCGCAACGGCGGGCGCGAGATCACCAGCGAACTGGTCCGCATCGAAGGCGAAACCCGGCCTGGCGCCAGCGCTTCGCACGGTGTGTTCGCGATCCGCGAAGGCGGGCGCTCGCTGGGTCTGAACCGCTTCCTTGAGCTGAACCTGCGCCTGCCCGAGGAAGACGACAGCCTGGCCGTTCCGTTCGAGGCCCTGTACGGGCGCGACACCATGTTCCGCGTAATCGACGGCCGCCTGCAGTCCCTGAACGTCGAACGTCTGGGCGAATACCGCAGCGAGGCCGGGGACACCCTGGCGCTGGTTCGCAATCCGGACCTGTCGGCCGGCGACGTCCTGATCGCCACCCGCCTGCCCAATGCGGTGGATGGCCTGCGCGTGGAGGTCGAGGACCGCGAGGACCTGCCCACCGCGGCCGAAGCCGTGCGCGAAGGCGACCCGGACCTCCAGCCGCAGGACGCCGGCGATGAGTGAAACCAGCGCACCCATGCCGGGCGGCGCCCCGGCCGGGGGCGATGCGGAGGGCGCGGCCGGGCGCGGTCCGATCCGGCTGTTCCTGGAACACCGCCTGGCCGCCAACCTGCTGATCGCGCTGATGCTGCTGGCGGGCGCCTATGCCCTGAACCAGCTGAACTCGCAGTTCTTCCCCGATTTTGATCTCGACATCATCACGGTCCAGGTCGTGTGGTCGGGTGCTGCCGCCGAAGACGTGGAACAGTCGATCACCGACCCGCTGGAGCAGGACCTGCGCACGGTCGACGACCTGCGCGAGATGACCTCCACCTCCGCGCTGGGCGTGGCGACCATCACCCTGGAGTTCGAACCCGGCGCCGACATGTCGCATGCGCTGGAACAGGTCAACGACCGGGTCGATCAGCAGCGCAACCTGCCGGCGGATGCCGAGACCCCGATCGTCAATCAGGTGATCAACTACGAGCCGGTCTCGCGCCTGCTGATCACCGGCCCCGACGACCCGGAGCAGCTGCGGACGCTGGCCCGGCAGTACGAACGCGAACTGCTGGACGCCGGCATCGCGCGGGTCGAGTTCACCGGCCTCACGGAAGACGAGATGGCCATCCAGGTGCCGGCCTTCAATCTCTACCGCCTGGACATGACCCTGGCCGACATCGGCACGGCCATCGCCGGCATGAGCCGCGACATGCCCGCCGGCTCGGTCGGACGCGACGACACCGCCCGACAGCTGCGCAGCCTGGAACAGGCTCGCGACATCGTGTCTTTCGAACGCCTGGTGCTGCAGGGCGACCCCGAACGTGGTCGGGTGCTGCTGGGCGACATCGCCGACATCGACCTGCGCCCCCGCGACGGCGAGGTGCGTGTCCGCTCCCAGGGTACGCGGGCCATCGAGATGCAGCTGATGCGCAGCGAGACCGGCGACGCCCTGGAATCCGCGCGCACCCTCGAACAGTGGCTGGAGCGCACCCGGCCCGCCCTGCCCCCGGGTGTCCAGCTCCAGGAGACCGATGCCTTCTGGGAGCTGCTGTCCGAGCGCATCACCCTGCTGCTGAAAAACGGTGCCGGGGGACTCCTGCTGGTGCTCGGGATCCTGTTCCTGTTCCTGAACCGCCACATCGCCCTGCGCGTCGCCCTCGGCATCCCGATCGCCTTCACCGCCGCATTCGTGGTGCTGTGGCTGGTGGGAGGCTCGATCAACATGATGTCGCTGTTCGGCTTCATCATGTCGCTGGGGATCATCGTCGACAATGCCATCGTCGTCTCCGAGCACGCCTACAGCCTGCATCAGAGGGGCCTGTCGGCCAGTCGGGCGGCGCGTCAGGGCGCCCAGCGCATGGTCGGCCCGGTCGTCGCCGCGTCACTGACCACCGTCGCGGCCTTCATGCCACTGATGCTGATCGGCGGGATCATCGGCAATATCCTGTTCGACATCCCGCTGGTGGTGATCTGCGTGATCGTGGCCACCCTGCTGATCGCCTTCCTGATCCTTCCAGCCCATCTCAAGGGCGTGATGGATCGCCTCGAGGAACCGCCGGCCGGCAGCCTGCGGGCGCGCTTCGACCGGGGTTTCGAAAACCTGCGCAACGGCCCGTTCCGCCGTGCCGTCACGCGCGCCGTGGACCACTCCGGGGTCACCCTCGCCCTGGCGGTGGGCGCGGTGATCCTGGCCATCGGCCTCGCGGCATCCGGGCGCATCGGCTTCACCTTCTTCCCCTCGCCCGAGGGCACGGTCGTCCATGCCGGCGTGAACTTCGTGGCCGGCACCCCGCCGGAACGGGTCGAAGAATTCCTCATCCACGTCGAACAGGCGCTGGAGGAAACCGACGAGGAACTCGGCGGCGGCCTGGTGCGTGCCTCGGTGACCCGGCTCGGACGCGGCATCGACCCCGGCGACGGCAACGCCCCGCAGGGCGACCAGTTCGGCAACATCCAGGTCGAGCTGATCTCGCCGGAGGCCCGAGAGGTGCGCAACCGGGCGTTCATCCAGGCATGGCGGGACAACGTCCGCGAGGCCCCCGGCATCGAGACCTTTTCTATTGACGAGCGTCAGGCCGGCCCGCCCGGGCGCGATCTCGAAGTGCGTCTGACCGGCGATGACCCGCATATCCTCAAGGACGCGGCACTGGACGTGGCCGATCTGTTCGACGAGTTCCCGGGCACCTTCGCCACCCAGGACGACACCCCGTTCGGCCGCGAGCAGCTGACCTTCCGCATCCTGCCGGAAGGCCGCGCCCTCGGACTGACCACGGAGCAGCTCGGCGCGCAGCTGCGCGACGCCTACGACGGCCATCTGGCGCAGATCTATCAGGATGGCCTGGAGGAGGTCGAGGTGCGCGTGCGTCTGCCCGACGACGAACGCCACGCGACGGAAAGCCTGGACCGCCTGCAGATCCGCCTGCCGGACGGCGAGCTGACCCCGCTGGAGAACGTGGCGGAACTCGCATCCCGTCCCGGCTTCGAGACCCTGCGGCATGCCGATACCCGCCTCGCGATCGAGGTATCCACCGAAGTCGACCGCTCGGTAAACAATGCCGCGCGCATCCGCGCCGCGCTGGAAGACGGTCCGCTGGACGCGGTCGCCGAGCGCCACGGGGTGGACTGGTCCTTCGAGGGCCGCGCGGCGGATCAGGAGGAGACGTTTGCCGACATGCGCACGGGCCTGGTGCTGGCGCTGGGCCTGATGTACATCATCCTCGCCTGGGTCTTCGCCTCCTGGGGCTGGCCGCTGATCGTGATGGCCATCATCCCGTTCGGCATCCTCGGGGCCCTGCTGGGCCACTGGATCCTCGGGGTGGAGCTGACCGTGCTGTCGATGTTCGGCCTGTTCGGCCTGACCGGGATCGTGGTCAACAACTCCATCATCCTGGTCAGCTTCTACCAGGGATTGCGGGAGAGCGGTCTGGCCCTGCGCGAGGCGATCATCGAGGCCTCCTGCCAGCGCCTGCGCGCGGTCATCCTGACCTCGGTCACCACCATCGCGGGCCTCACCCCGCTGCTGTTCGAGCGCTCGGTGCAGGCGCAGTTCCTGATCCCGATGGCGATCTCGATCGTGTTCGGGCTGGCAGTGGCCACGGTGCTGGTACTGTTCGTGATCCCGGCGCTGCTGCGCCTGTACGAGGGGGCATTCGATCGCGGCGCCACGTCCACCCACCACGCGAGCTGACCGCAGCCCCGCGGAAGGGGGGCACGGGGTGGCGGGGCGCGTCGGGGTCAGGCGTCGCCGCCGCGCCGACGCAGGCGGATGGGGGCGTAGGGTTCGCTCTGCCCCCACTCCACCAGCCCCGCCTTGGCCAGCTCGAGGATGGCGAGGAACGACACCACCACGCCCTGGCGGCCCTCGGCCCGTTCCAGCAGGCCGACGAAGTCGGTGAAGGTCTCGCTGTCCAGCTCGTGCAGCAGCCGGGTCATGCGCTCGCGCACCGACAGCTGTTCGGTGGCCACGTGGTGGTGGGCGTTCAGGCTGGCACGCCGCATCACCCCGGCGAGCGCATCCATCAGGGCATCCAGCGACGGCGCCGGGGGCGGCGGGCCTTCCAGTGCGTCGGTCGCGGCGCCGGCGGCGAAGAAATCCCGCTCCATGCGCGGCAGTGCGTCCAGGCGTTCGGCCGCGGTCTTGAACTGCTCGTATTCCTGCAGCTGCCGAATCAGGGCCATGCGCGGATCACCGGCGTTTTCCGCGTCCGCCTCCGCCGGGCGTGGCAGCAGCATGCGCGACTTGATCTCGGCCAGCAGTGCCGCCATCACCAGGTATTCGCCCGCCAGTTCCAGGCGCAGGGCACGCATCACCTCGATGTAGGCCATGTACTGGCGCGTGATCTCGGCGATGGGGATCGCCAGGATGTCGAGGTTCTGCCGGCGGATCAGGTACAGCAGCAGGTCCAGCGGCCCCTCGAAGGAATCGAGGAACACTTCCAGTGCATCCGGCGGGATGTACAGGTCCTCGGGCAGCTCCGCGACCGGTTCGCCGTGAACACGCCAGACGTGCTCGCCCTCCCCGGCGGCGGCCGGATCAACGGGGTCGACGCTGGCGTCTTCGGCGTGTTCGCTCACCGGCTCTACCGCAGGTAGTCCAGCCCCATCGCGCGCCGGACCTCCTCCAGGGTCTCGCGCGCCTCTTCGCGCGCGGCCTCCGAGCCCTCGACCATGATCGAGCGCACCAGCCCCGGATCACTGGCGTATTCGCGCGCGCGCTGCTGGATCGGCTCCAGCTCCTCCTGGATGGCCGCGATCAGGGGCTTCTTGCAGTCCAGGCAGCCGATCCCGGCGGTGGTGCAGCCCTCGTAGAGCTCGCCCCGCTTGTCCTCGCCGGTGTAGACCTGGTGCAGCTCCCACACCGGGCATTTTTCCGGCGTCCCCGGATCGGTGCGGCGCACCCGCGCCGGATCGGTGGGCATGGTCCGGATCTGGCTTTCCACCTCCTGCGGCTCGGACCGCAGGCTGATGGTGTTGCCATAGCTCTTGGACATCTTGCGCCCGTCAAGCCCGGGCATCTTCGCGGTGGGCGTCAGCTTCGGATGCGGCTCGGGCAGGATGATCTTGCCCCCGCCCTCGAGATAGCCGAACAGCCGTTCGCGGTCCTTCAGCGAGATGTTCTGCTGTGATTCCAGCATCGCCCGGGCGACCTCCAGGGCCTCGTCCTCGCCCTGCTCCTGGAAGCGCTTGCGCAGATCGCGGTAGCGCTTGGCTGCCTTCTTGCCCATCTTGTCCACGGCCTGCTCGGCCTTTTCGGCAAACCCGGGTTCGCGCCCGTACAGATGGTTGAAGCGCCGCGCCAGCTCGCGCGTGACCTCCAGGTGCGAGACCTGGTCCTCGCCCACCGGCACCATGCCGGCGCGATAGGCCAGCACGTCGGCACTCTGCAGCACCGGATACCCGAGAAACCCGTAGGTCGCCAGATCCTTCTCGCGCAGCTGTTCCTGCTGGTCCTTCCAGGTCGGCACCCGCTCCAGCCAGCCCAGCGGGGTAATCATGGACAGCAGCAGATGCAGCTCGGCATGTTCCGGCACACGCGACTGCACGAACAGGGTGGCCGATCCCGGACTCACCCCCGCGGCCAGCCAGTCGATCACCATCTCGGTCACGTATTGCTGCAGGTCGCCCGGGTCTTCGTAATGCGTGGTCAGCGCATGCCAGTCCGCAACGAAGAAAAAGCACTCGTAGTTATGCTGCAGCTCGATCCAGTTCTTCAGGACTCCGTGATAATGCCCGAGATGCAGACGCCCGGTGGGCCGCATCCCCGAGATGACACGCTGATTCGTCCCCTGATTGGTGGTCACGGTCGCGATCCTTCCTGATGGTTGACTGATGAGGCTGAGATGGTCGGTGTCAGAACATGCCGCCGGCGGCGGCGAACAGCAGGCCCAGGGCACTGGCGGTGCGGTCCCGCTCGTTGACGTGGATGCGGCCGTCACGCATCGCCAGAGTCCCGCTCAGGATCTCGCCGTCGCGTTCCAGCCAGGCATCCGCCTCGGCCGCGGCCAGCACCCGGCCGAACGGCTGCGGGTCGGTCAGCCCGGCCAGCGACTCCGGCCATTGCAGCCCGACCGCGGCCTGCATGTCCAGCGCGATCGCCTCCACCGGGCGCATGCGGAAGCCTTCGGGCGTACCGGAAAAGACCAGGTTGCCCTCCAGCTCCAGCCGTTGCTCCGGCTCGTCGTTCATGATCGCCCCGAGCGTCACCGCCGGGCTGCGTTCCAGCGACTGGCTCACGGCATCGATCATCGCGGCATGGGTGAGATCGCGGCGTTGCTCGGCCTCCTGGCGCCGGTGCGCCGGGTCACGCAGGGTTCCGGCGAGCTGCTCCATGGCTGCGCGGTCCCAGCGCTCCAGCCCCAGCTGCAGATCCATCGGCCCGCTCTGACGCACGAGACGCTGCGTGCCCCGCGTCACCGTCATCCGGTCGATTTCCAGACGCGCGCGGGAGTCCAGCCGGTCGCCATGGGTGCTCTGGAATGCATTGATCCGGGCACGCTCCAGAAGCAGACTGCCCTCGCATCCCGGACCCGTCCATTCCATCCGGTCGGCCGCCACGCCGCCTTCATAATCCGGAAGCACGCCATAGACCCCGTCAGCGTCCGGCTCCAGCGCCAGGACCTGCCGCAGCCCCTCGAACACCAGGGTTCCGTCCGCCTGATCGAGTCGCAGACGCGGGATCGACAGACTCGCCATCGCCTGCTCGTCCGACCAGGCGAACTGCCCCAGCGCGTCCTCGAACTCCAGCCACAGCGGGCCCTCCGCGTCCCGGAGCGGTGCCACTGCCGGCCATTGCGCAACATCCAGGCGCGCATCCTGCACGCGCAGGCGGGTCGTGACGCCGCCACCCAGGCCGGTCCGGCTCTCCGCCTCGGGCGCAAGACGCTGCAGGATCGCGGCCAGCCCGTCATGCTCCGCGAGGGCGTCGTCGAGGGCCGCGTGATCCAGGCGGGTGGCGATCCTCGCGCCCAGCACCCCGTGCTGCACCTCGTGTACCACCGGTAGTTCGTAAGCGTCCTCGCCACGACGCAGGTGCAGTGTTCCTTCCGCACGCGCCTCGCGATAGCCCCGCTCGTAGCGAACGGGCTCGTGACGCAGTTCCAGACCACCCGCCTGCAGATCCATGCGCGCGTCGAGGGTGCCTTCCACCTGTCCCCCGACATACCAGGGCCACGCCGCACCAATGGCGACCAGCAGAGCGACCAGGATGATCCATTTACGCATGGCTATTCTTCCAGAAAGGCCACGTCCCCGAGGCCCTGTCGCACCACTTCCACGCCGTCACCGCTCAGGTCCAGCACCGTGGTGGCCTCCAGCGTTCCCGCGCCGCCGTCCAGGATCGCGTCCACCGCATGCGCGAGACGTTCTTCGATCTCCCACACCTCGGTCAGCGGGGTATCGTCCCCCGGCAGTTGCAGGGTGGCGGACATCAGCGGCGTACCGAGTTCCGCCAGCAGCGCGGACACGATGGGGCTGTCCGGCACCCGCAGTCCGATCGTCCGGCGCCTGGGATGCTGCAACCGCCGCGGGACTTCGCGGGTGGCGGGGAGAATGAAGGTGTAGGGCCCCGGCGTCAGGGTTTTCATCAGCCGAAAGGCTCTGTTGTCCACCTTGGCGTACACCCCCAGTTCGGACAGGTCACGGCACAGAAGGGTGAGATGATGGGTCTCGTCCACCTCGCGGATGCGGCGGATGCGATCGGCGCCGGTCTTGTCACCGGGCAGGCACGCGAGCGCATAACAGGCATCGGTGGGCACGGCGATCACCGCACCTTCCTGCAGCCGGTCGCAGACCTGGCGGATCAGCCGTGGCTGGGGATTCTCGGGGTGGATCGCGAACGTACTCATGGGGAACCGCAGATCGGACAAAGCGCGCAGTGTAGCGCAACTGTGACCCGACCATCACGCCGCACCCGCCCGTGACGTTACAATGCCCGCCTGTCCCCCCGACACGGAATGCCGATGCTCTACATGATCCAGGGCCACGATGCCCCCGATTCGCTGGACGCCCGCCTGGCGGCGCGTCCGGAACACCTGGAACGCCTGCAGGCCCTGCGCGATACCGGACGCCTGGTGCTGGCCGGGCCGTGCCCCGCGATCGACAGCCCCGATCCGGGGCCGGCCGGCTTCAGCGCCAGCCTGATCGTCGCCGAATTCCCGTCTCTGGAAGCGGCCCGCGAATGGGCCGATGCCGATCCTTATGTCCGGGCCGGGGTGTATGCCTCGGTGGATGTCCGCCCCTTCAAGCAGGTGTTCTGAATGGCCGCATCAACGTTTCCACTGCCCGCACCCCGCGGCCTGCTCGCGGCCGCGATCCTGGCCGCCGTCACCTCGCTTGCCGCCTGCGGCAACGATGGTCCGTCTGACGAACGCAATGGCCACGAAACCGATGCCGCCACGACGACCGAAGACGCCGAAATCCTCGCGCGCATCGATGGCGAACCGATCACCCGGGCCGATGTCTTCACCTATTCCGGCCTGGACGACGACCCCGGGATGGCCGGCGATGATGGCGTACTCGACGAGCTGATCAGCCTGCGGCTGCTGCGCCAGGAAGCCGAGCGGCGTGGCCTGCACGAGGAAGAAGAAACGCGCCGGATCCTCGAGATGGTCCGCACCAATTTCCTCGCCTCCGAGATGATGGAACGCCTGACGGCCGAGCTGGAACTCACCGAGGACGACCTGCGCGCCGAATACGAGCGGCAGGTGGAGCAGATGGCCGCCGAGGAGTACCGCGCCCGCCACATCCTGGTCGAGAGCGAGGAGACCGCCCGGGACCTGCTGGCCGAACTCGAGGACGGGGCCTCCTTTGCCGAGCTGGCCGAAACGCATTCAACCGACCCCGGCTCCGCCCAACGCGGAGGTGACCTGGGCTGGTTCGAAGCCGGCCGCATGGTGCCGGCCTTCAGCGATGCCGTGCAGCGCCTGGAACCCGGCGAGACGACGACGGATCCGGTGGAAAGCCGCTTCGGCTGGCACCTGATCCGGCTGGAAGAGACGCGCCCGGTCGACCCGCCGCCCATGGAAGACGTGCGGGCCGAACTGATCGAGATCCTGGAAAGCCGCGCGATTCAGGAAGAGATCGAACGCCTGCGCGAGGCCGCCCGGATCGAGATCCCCGAACGACCGGCAAACTGACCCTGCCCGGGGGCCGGAAGCGGCCCCCGGGTTCAGGCCGACGGCTTCAGGCGAGGTTGTCGCGGATCGCCTGCGACACGGCGTCCAGCTCCGCGGGCACCCGCGTCGGCTGGACCACGCTCTGACTGATCGCGGTGTCCGGGTCCTTGAGGCCGTTGCCGGTGAGCGTGCAGACCACGGTGGACCCCGCCGGGATTCGCCCCGAGCGAATGTCGCGCAGGGCGCCGGCCAGCGAGGCGGCGGAGGCCGGCTCGCAGAACACCCCCTCCTTTTCCGCCAGCAGTTTCTGCGCGGCCAGAATCTCGTCATCCGCGCATTCGTCGAACCAGCCACCGGATTCCTCGCGCACCTTCCACGCCATGTCCCAGGACTGCGGGTGACCGATGCGGATCGCGGTCGCGACCGTGTCGGGGTCGTCCACCATGGCCCCGCGCATGAACGGCGCCGACCCCGAGGCCTGATAGCCCACCATGTGCGGCCGGTTCCCGACCATGCCGCCCCCGGCGTACTTGCAGTGCCCCTGGCAGTAGGCGCAGGCGTCGGTCACGTCCTCGCTGCTGCGGGCGGCCATCTCGCTGTAGCCGATCCAGTGTGCGGTGATGTTTCCGGCATTGCCCACCGGCAGGCAGTGATAATCCGGTGCCCGGCCCAGCTCCTCGATGATCTCGAAGGCCGCGGTCTTCTGCCCCTGCAGACGATACGGGTTGACCGAATTGACCAGGGTCACCGGGGTATTCGAGGCCACTTCCTTGACCAGCCGCATGCCGTCGTCGAAATTCCCGGCGATCTGGATCACCGTGGCCCCGTGCATCATCGCCTGCGCCAGTTTGCCCATCGCAATCTTGCCGTCCGGGATGACCACGAACGCGGTGATCCCCGCGCGGGCGGCATAGGCCGCGGCAGCGGCCGAGGTGTTGCCGGTGGAGGCGCAAACGATCGCCCGCGAACCCTCTTCCACCGCGCGGGTGACCGCCATGGTCATGCCCCGGTCCTTGAACGAGCCGGTGGGGTTCAGGCCCTCGTACTTGACGTAGATCTCCACCTCGCTGTCCAGCTCGCGGGGAATGTTGTTCAGCCGGATCAGCGGCGTGGCTCCCTCGCCGAGGGAGATCACGCGGGTGTCGTCGTGGACCGGCAGCCGATCGCGGTAGCGGTCGATCAGTCCGGTGTAGCGGTGTCCGTGGGCCATGCGGATTCTCGTGTCGTGGATCGGATCAGTTGGTTGTTCAGAGCGCTTCCATGCGGATACGCGTGATCGGAGTCAGCAGGTGCGGCAGTTGTTCCACCGCCGTGATCGCCTGGTTCATCGCGCCCTCGCGCACGGCGTGCGTCAGCATGATGATGGTCGCCTCGCCCCGCTCCGGGTCGGGCTCGCGCTGCAGGATCGCCTCGATGCTGATGCCATGCTCGCCCAGGATCCGGGTAATGTCGGCCAGTACCCCCGGACGATCCTGGGCACGCAGGCGCAGGTAGAACGAGGTCTGGACGTCCTCCAGCGCCACCACCGGGCGTTCCGACAGCGCGTCCGGCTGGAACGCCAGATGCGGCACGCGATTCTCGGGGTCGGTGGTCAGGGCGCGCACCACGTCCACCAGATCGGCGACCACGGCCGAGGCGGTCGCCTCGGCACCGGCTCCGGCGCCGTAGTACAACGTGGGCCCCACCGCGTCGCCCTGCACCAGCACGGCATTCATCACCCCGTCCACATTGGCGATCAGCCGGCGTTCCGGGATCAGGGTCGGATGCACCCGCAGTTCGTAGCCGTCCGGCATGCGACGCGCGATGCCCAGATGCTTGATGCGGTACCCCAGCTCCGCAGCGAAGCCCACGTCCTCGCGGGTGATCCCGCTGATGCCCTCGACCGCCACGCGGTCGAACTGCAGCGGGATGCCGAACGCGATGGACGCCAGGATCGCCAGTTTGTGGGCGGCATCGATACCCTCCACGTCGAAGGTCGGATCGGCCTCGGCGTAACCCAGTGACTGAGCCTCCGCCAGCACGTCCTCGAAGTCACGACCCTTGTCGCGCATCTCGGTCAGGATGAAGTTGCCGGTCCCGTTGATGATCCCCGCCAGCCATTCGATGCGGTTGCCCGCCAGGCCCTCGCGGATCGCCTTGATGATCGGGATGCCGCCGGCGACCGCTGCCTCGAACGCCACCATCACGCCGCGCGAATGGGCGCGTTCGAAGATCTCGTTGCCGTACAGGGCGATCATCGCCTTGTTCGCGGTGACCACGTGCTTGCCGGCGTCGATCGCCCGCAGGACCAGGTCGCGCGGGGCATCAGTCCCGCCCATCAGCTCGACGATCACCTCCACTTCCGGATCGTCCACCACCGCCGCCGGATCGGTGGTCAGGCGGATCCCCGTGGTGTCGCAGTCACGCTCCCGTTCGATGTCGCGGGCAGCGGCCGCCACCACTTCAATGCCGCGGCCGGCGCGCCCGGCGATGTCGGTCCCGTTGCGGGCCAGCACGTTCACCGTGCCGCAGCCCACCGTTCCCAGTCCGAGAATTCCGATCTTTACCGGCGTCATATGATCCTGTTTCCCTGATCGTCCGGATGCACCGCATCCGGGTTTTGGTCTTCGAATGCCTGGTTACGCGGAGGCATCGGCGAGGACGGAATCCGCCCGGAACATCGCCTTGATCCCCCGCAGGGCCTGGCGCGTGCGCTGCTCGTTCTCGATCAGCGAGAAGCGCACGTGATCATCCCCGTAGGAACCGAAACCAATGCCCGGCGAGACCGCCACCTTCGCGTCCCGCAGCAGTTTCTTGGCGAACTCCAGCGACCCCATCTCGCGATAGGGCTCCGGGATCGGAACCCAGACGAACATGGTCGCCTTCGGCTTCTCCACCGCCCAGCCGAGCTTGTTCAGGCCGTCGCACAGCACGTCGCGACGCACGCGGTACGTCTCGCGGATCTCGTCGACACAGTCCTGCGGCCCTTCCAGTGCGGAGATCGCCGCCACCTGAATGGGCGTGAAGGTGCCGTAGTCGAGATACGACTTGATGCGCGCCAGGGCCGCCACCAGCGTGGGATTGCCGCACATGAACCCGACCCGCCAGCCGGGCATGTTGTAGGTCTTGGACAGGGTGTAGAACTCCACCGCGATGTCCTTGGCGCCCGGCACTTCGAGGATCGACGGGGCCCGATAGCCGTCGAACGCGATCTCGGCGTAGGCCAGATCGTGCACGATCCAGATCCCGTGCTCGCGGCAGATCTCCACCACCCGTTCAAAGAACTCCAGATCCACGCACTGCGTGGTCGGATTCCCCGGGAAGTTCAGGATCAGCATCTTCGGCTTGGGCCAGGAATCGCGGATCGCGCGCTCCAGCTCGGCAAAGAAATCGACGTCCGGCGTCAGCGGCACGTGGCGCACGTCGGCGCCGGCGATTACGCAGCCATAGGGGTGGATGGGATACGCCGGGTTCGGCACCAGCACCGCATCTCCCGGCCCCAGGGTGGCCAGCGCCAGATGCGCCAGACCTTCCTTGGAGCCAATGGTCACGATCGCCTCGGTTTCCGGATCGAGCTCCACGTCGAAACGATCCTGATACCAGCGGGTGACGGCACGGCGCAGGCGCGGGATCCCGCGCGACACCGAATAACGGTGGGTGTCGCCGCGCTGTACCGCCTCGGTAAGCTTGTCGACGATGTGCTTCGGCGTCGGCTGGTCCGGATTGCCCATGCCGAAATCGATGATGTCCTCGCCGCGAGCTCGTGCCTCGGCCTTCAACTCGTTCACGATGTTGAAGACGTAGGGGGGCAGTCGCTCGATGCGGGGAAAGACGTCGGTCACGGGTCGATTCCTGATTGGGCCCGGGATCACCGGGCGTAGGCTTTGCGGCGCTGGCAACCGGCGCGATCAGGATACGCGCACCCTGATCCGGCGCGCGCCGGGAAACGGGTCAAACTATAACCCGCATCGGAACCTGTCAACGCACACCGCCGCAAGGCTTGTTTCGCCACCCGCGCTTTCGCTATGATTCGCGCCCGTTCGTGGCCGGGTGCCACGAGCGCATGTTGAGCCATACGAGGTATGACGACACCCATGGACAGTTGCAGTTGCCGATGCACGAAGGCCGCCGGCGCGGCGGATGACGTGTATCCAGCTGTCCGTCGGACCCGGACCCGCCGCCTCCTCGTCTGAACGAGGCCCCGGAACCCGGTCCGTCGTGACCTGGATACACGCCGGATCACGGGTTCCCGCACATCCCGGTAGTGACCGGGTCGTGCCTGCCCCACCGCCCGCTCCCCGATCGGGGACCTCCGGACGGCCTTCGCATCGTGTTGTTGGTTGATTTCACTGAATCGATGCGAGGAGACCGAAGATGACCGAACTGGCAATGGACACCGTGCAGGATTTCCCCACGGCCACTGAATTCCGCGGAGATCATGCCGCTGGGGGCGTGCACTGGGCCGACATGCGTCCCGACCCCGCCGTGGCGGGTATCCTGGGCGCGCTGGAGGCCGGCCAGCTGGCCGCCGCCCGCATGCGCTTCCTCAAGCTGACCGAACGGGCGCAGGCCGAGGTGCTGCAGGCGCTGGATCCCGATACCCTGGCGCGGCTGGCCGACCGTCTGCCCAGCCATGGTCTGGCGCAGGCCTGCGAACACCTGGCGGAGTCCGAGCGCCGTGACGTGCTCGGTGCCCTGCCCGGCGGCAAGCGTCACGGCGTGCGCGTGATCCTCGACCACCGCGCGCGCCTGGCCTGAGGCAAAGCCCCGGGCGGACGGCCGGCCGCGGCGATCGCCCGGCCGGCCGACCCCCTCACCCGCAACCAACCATTGCCCCTCCCGCCACTTTGCGACCGTTCATCGCCCGTCATCCACTGCTCGCCGGAGCCCTGTTCCAGGGTGCACTCATCCCCGTGGCGTTCGCGCTGGCGGCGCTCGCCGGAGTGCCGCTTCTGGGCGCGATGGACTGGAGCATCGAGGCCGTGGCCCTGGGCCTGCTGGTCACCACCCCGATGTTCCTGCTGGTCGCCGTGCTAGGCTGGACCGACCACCCGGCGTTTCGCGACATTCGGGCACAGCTGCATGAATTCCTGGATCTGCTGTTTCGCGGGGCCCCGGCCGGCTCGGTAGTGCTGATCGCGGTGCTCGCCGGGGTCGGCGAGGAGCTCCTGGTACGCGGCGTATTACAGCAGTGGCTGGGTCTGCACCTGCCGCCCGGGGCCGCGATCCTGCTGGCCTCGGTGCTGTTCGGGCTGGCGCACTACGTCAGCCACCTGTACTTCGTCTTCGCCACCCTCATCGGCCTTTATCTCGGCTGGGTCTACCACGTGACCGAGAACCTGGTGGTGGTGATGATCGCGCACGCGGCCTACGACTGGGCGGTCATCCGCTGGTATCTGGCCCGCCCCGTCTGAGGCGCCCGCGAACGCGTCCGCGCTACTCTGCCGGATCGCGGGCGTGCGCCTGCAGCACGTCCAGCGGGATGATCGCCAGGGTTTCTTCGTGGGTCGCCCGCAGATACACCCCCGGCGCCACACCGGCCCGATACGCCTCGACCCAGCGGCCGGCGCACACGCACCACCGGTCTCCGGGCTTGAGCCCGGGGAAGCCGAAGGCCTCCATCGGCGTCACCAGATCGTTGCCCTGCGCCAGGGAATAATCGAGAAACGCCTGCGTCACTTCGGCACAGACCGTATGGATGCCGGTGTCGTCGTGCCCGGTGGCACAGCGCCCGTCGCGATAGAACCCGGTCACCGGGTCGCGGCCACAGGGCTCGAGTTCCTCACCGAAGACATTGCGCGAGGCAAAGGGCTGCATTGATGGCTCCCTGAGTACGGATTCAGATTCACAAGGATACCCGATCTGCGCATGGTGTTTCGCGCAACCGGACTCGCCGGGCGGATCCGGCGCGATTGCACCGGGCGAATTTCCATCGCCATAATGAGCCAATGGCGATCGGGCACCAGGCAGGGATCAAGGATGAAAACGGATCAACATCAATACGGGCCCGACGATACGCTGGTCATCGATTACCGCAGCCTGATCGAGGACCACCCGCACATCATCACGGTCTACCGGCCCGACACCACGATCCTGTTCGCCAACCGCATGGCGCGGGAATACTTCGGGGCGGATCTGGTCGGCCGGCGCTGGATCGAGGATCTGCCCCCCGAACACCAGGAGGCCAACCTCGCCGACCTGGCGCGCTTCACGCCGGAACAGCCGGTCCGGATCATCGAAAACCCGGTCATTCGGGCGGACGGTACCCGGCGCTGGGTCGAATGGACCTCCCGCGCCTTCTTCGACGAGCACGGGCGGCTCACCCACCTGCAGACCCTGGGCATCGACTCCACCGAGCGCCACCAGGCCCGCGAAGCGCTGGAACAGCGCGAGGCCGAACTCGCCGAGGCGCAACGCATCGCCCATCTGGGTTCCTGGATCTCGGATTTCGAAAACGACGAGATCCGCTGGTCGGACGAGGTCTATCGCATCTTCGGCATGACCCGGGATCAGTGGGGTGCCAACCACGAGTCGTTCATGGCGGCCGTTCACCCCGACGACCGGGAACGGGTCCAGCAGGCCGTCAATGCCGCCCTGCGCCCCGACGGCCCGGAATATGACATCGAACACCGCATTCGCCGCCCGGACGGCACCACGCGGGTGGTCTATCAGCGTGGCACCGTGCGTTTCGACGAGCAGGGCCGTCCACGGCGCATGGCCGGAATCGTGCACGACATCACCGAACGCCGCGAGACCGAAGACCGGCTGCAATACCTGACCTGGCACGACCCCCTGACCGGGCTGCCCAACCGCGAACTGTTCCTGCAGCGTCTGAACGAAAGCATGGAATACGCCCGCGACCGCGGTTCGCCGTTGCTGATCCTCCATCTGGGCCTCGACCGCTTCAAGGGGATCAACGGGGGGCTCGGCCACGCCGCCGGCGACGCACTGCTGCAGCGGGTCAGCCAGCGTCTGGCAGGCGCCCTCGAGGAAGACGACACCCTGGCCCGGATCGGTGGCGACGAATTCGGCATCGTGCTGGGCCACAGTGCCGAGGCCGAAACCCTGGTCCGCCAGGCGGCCGGATTGGTGGATCATTTGAAGGAACTCTTCGCGATGGATGGCGAAGAGGTCTACGTTCCCGGCTCGGCCGGGGCGGCCCTCTACCCCGACGATGGCAGCGAACCCGAGGAGCTGCTGCGCCGCGCGGGTGCCGCCATGGATCAGGCCAAACGGGAAGGCGGTAACGGACTGCGTTTCTGCTCCGGCGAACGCAACACCACGGCGCGTGCACGGGTCGCCCTGGAAGGCCAGCTCCGGCGCGCCGTCTACCGGCAGGAAGGCTTCTTCCTGCACTATCAGCCGCGGGTCGAGGCCGGGAACGGGCGCATTACCGGTCTCGAAGCCCTCCTCCGCTGGCAGGATCCCAACGGACAGGTGCTGTCGCCGGGGACCTTCATCCCGGTACTGGAAGAAACCGGACTGATTCGGGAACTGGGCGAATGGATCCTGCGCGAGGCCTGCCTCCAGCATCAGCGCTGGAAGGCCAGCGGACTGCCCTCGCCGCGGATCTCCATCAACCTGGCCGCCCCGCAGTTCCGTGACCGGGACCTGCCGCGGCGGATCCGCCGGATCCTCGCCGAAACCGGCACGCCGGCCGATGCGCTGGAGCTCGAGGTGACCGAGAGCATGTTGATGGCCGACATTCAGCGGGTCATCCACACCCTGGGGGCATTTCGCGACATGGGGCTGCGGGTGGCCCTCGACGACTTCGGCACCGGGTACTCGTCACTCGCCTACCTGCAGCGTTTCCCGCTGGACGTGCTCAAGATCGACCGCAGCTTCGTGCGCGACCTCGACAATGGCGGCAGCGGCGAGGCCATCGTGCGTACGGTCCTCAGCCTTGCCACAAACCTGAACCTGGAGACCGTCGCCGAAGGGGTGGAAAACATCGGACAGCAGCGTTTCCTGGAAGCCGCCGGCTGTGGACACGCTCCAGGGGTTCCTGCTCGCCCGCCCGGCCCCCGCGGCACAGTGCGCCGGGCTGCTCGCGCGGGGCGTCATTACCCCGGACAAACCCTGACCCGCGCACCGCCCTCCGGTCACGCCCTCGCCCGAGCATCGGCCGGCGGAATCAGGCTTCCGGGCGCATGTGCGGGAACAGCAGCACGTCGCGGATGGAGCTGGAGTCGGTCAGTAGCATCACCAGGCGGTCGATCCCGATGCCCTCCCCGGCAGTGGGCGGCAGGCCGTACTCCAGGGCACGGATGAAGTCGGCATCGAAGTGCATCGCCTCGTCGTCACCGGCGTCCTTCTCCGCGACCTGCTCACGGAAACGCTCGGCCTGATCCTCGGCGTCGTTGAGCTCGGAGAAGCCGTTGGCGATCTCGCGCCCGCCGACGAACAGCTCGAAGCGGTCGGTGACGAACGGGTTGTCGTCGTTGCGCCGGGCCAGCGGCGAGACCTCGGTGGGATAGGCGGTGATGAACGTCGGGTCGTGCAGCTGATTCTCTGCGGTGGCCTCGAACAGCTCGGTCCACAGCTTGCCAAGCCCGACCCCCGGCTTCACCTCGATGCCCTTGCGCTCGCAGTGCGCACGCACGCGCTCGATGTCGTCCAGGTCGGCGTCCGCGATGTCGTCGTTGTGGGCGAGGATCGCCTCGCGCACGGTCATGCGCGCGAAGGGCCGGCCGAACTCGTAGGTCACGCCCTGGTATTCCACGGTGGTGGTCCCCAGCACGTGCTCGCACAGCCCGCGCAGCAGCGCCTCGGTGCGATCCATCAGCGCATGGTGATCCACGAAGGCCTCGTAGAACTCCAGCATGGTGAACTCGGGGTTGTGCCGTGTGGACAGCCCCTCGTTGCGGAAATTGCGGTTGATCTCGAAGACCTTCTCGAACCCGCCCACCACCAGGCGCTTGAGGAACAGCTCCGGGGCCACGCGCAGGTACAGCGGCATGTCCAGCGCATTATGGTGGGTGACGAACGGACGTGCAGTGGCCCCGCCCGGGATCACCTGCATCATCGGGGTCTCCACCTCGAGAAAACCCGCGTCCTCGAAGTAGTCACGGATGAAGCGGATGATCCGTGTACGCCGCCGGAACAGCTCGCGCGATTCCGGACTGGTGATCAGGTCCACGTAGCGCTGGCGGTAGCGCGCCTCCTGGTCGGTCAGGCCGTGGAACTTCTCCGGCAGCGGCCGCAGGGCCTTGGTCAGCAGCCGGAATTCGGTCAGGTTGACGGTCAGCTCGCCGGTCTTCGTGCGGAACAGCGTGCCGCGCGCGCCGACGATGTCGCCCAGATCCCACTGCTTGAAGGCCGCATAAACCCCTTCCGGCAGGGCATCGCGCTGCACGAACAGCTGGATGTCGCCACTCATGTCCCGCAGGCGCACGAAACTGGCCTTGCCCATCACCCGTTTGCCGATCATGCGCCCGGCCACGCAGACCTCGATACCCTCGGCCTCCAGCGCCTCGCCTTCGGTCTCGCCGTGCGCGGCATGCAGCTCGCCCGCAAGGGCATCACGGCGGAAGTCGTTGGGGAAGGCGTTGCCGGCCGTGCGCAGCTCGTCGAGCTTGGCGCGGCGCTGCGCGATCAGCTTGTTCTCGTCGGTGGTTTCGGTCATCGAGGGTTTTCCGGGGGTTACAGCCCGCTCTTCAGGCTGGCTTCAATGAAGGGATCGAGGTTGCCGTCGAGCACGCCCTGGGTGTTGCCGACCTCCACGCCTGTGCGCAGATCCTTGATCCGCGACTGGTCCAGGACATAGGAACGGATCTGGCTGCCCCAGCCGATGTCCGACTTGGTCTCTTCCTGGGCCTGTTTGGCCGCGTTCTGCTCCTGGATCTTCTGCTCGTACAGCTTGGCCCGCAGCTGGTTCATCGCCATCTCGCGGTTCTTGTGCTGCGAGCGTCCGGCCTGACAGGCGGCCACGATGCCCGTGGGTTCGTGGGTGATACGCACCGCCGAGTCGGTGGTGTTGACGTGCTGCCCGCCGGCCCCGGAGGAACGGTAGGTATCCACGCGCAGGTCGGACGGATCGATCTCGATCTCGATGTTCTCGTCCACCTCGGGCGAGACGAACACCGACGCGAACGAGGTATGGCGGCGGTTGCCGGAGTCGAACGGCGACTTGCGCACCAGGCGGTGGACGCCGGTCTCGGTGCGCAGCCAGCCGAATGCATGGTCGCCCTCGACACGCACCGTCGCGCTCTTGATCCCCGCGGTCTCCCCCTCGGAGAGCTCGGTGACCTCCACCTTGAAGCCCTTGCTCTCGGCCCAGCGCAGATACATCCGCAGCAGCATGTTGGCCCAGTCCTGCGCCTCGGTGCCGCCGGAACCGGCCTGGATGTCGACGTAGGCATTGGCCTCGTCCATCTCGCCGGAGAACATGCGGCGGAACTCCAGGGCCTCGACGCGCGCGGTCAGCCCCGCGACATCCGCCTCGACCGAAGACACGGTTTCCGCGTCATCGTCGGCCTCGGCCATCTCCAGCAGTTCGCGACTGTCCTTCAGTGCATCCGTGATCTCGCGGATGTTGAGGACGATGCCCTCCAGCTGGGCCCGTTCCTTGTTCAGGGCCTGGGCCTGCTCCGGTTGATTCCAGATGTCCGGGTTTTCTTCCAGCTCGCGCTGGACTTCTTCCAGCCGTTCTTCCTTGCCAGCGTAGTCAAAGATACCCCCTCAGGCCGTCGATGCGGCCTTGCAGGTCTTCGATCCGGCTGTAGAGCGGACTCAGTTCCATGGTGTTTCCCCGTGCGGAAAAAGCCCGGGAGTATACCAAGCCCGGCCGCCTGCGTGGTATCACTCATGCATGGAGTTACAGACCGGGCCACGGCATCCGCCGGCGCCACAGCGCCCAGGTATCGCGTCCGCGCAGGATGCGACGCGGGCCCTCCGCCGGTGGCAGCAGCGGATCCTCGATCTCCAGACGCCCGGTGCGACCGAAGCGCAGGCCGGCGGCGCGCGGGGCGATGACCTCGAGCACCAGCGAGGACAGCAGCTCGGCCATGCGTTCCGGGCTCGCCGGACCGTCCAGCGAATCCATCACGATCACGTCGCCACCCGACGCCGGATCGGGATTCCAGTCCGCCCCCGCGGTCTCCGCCAGCCAGCGGGCGTGGATGCCGCCACCGGCGATCTGCACGGCCGGCGCGACGGGCGCCGGGTCGCCCGGCGACCAGAACCACAGCCCCTGCACCGGGTCCAGACCACTCTGTTCGCGCTGCTGGTTGACCGGATGCTGGAACCAGGCCATCTGGATCGCGTTGCCCAGCACCTGCAGGCTGCGGGCGGCCTCGCTGTCCAGGCCGGCGGCCGGCATCGGCCGGCCCCAGCCCGCCGACGGGCTGCGGGCGCCGTCGGCACCCGCGGCGGCCATCGACAGCAGCCACAAGCCCTGCGGCGACTGATCCAGCCGCGCCCCGACCTTTTCCAGCTCCGGTGCGGCGGCCGCCCAAAGGGCCTCCCGATCGGTATCGGCGACCCCGTCCACCGGGCGGGCGGTCAGGTCCCGCATGCCGGCATTCAGTGCTACCGGACTGGCCAGCCAGGTACGCAAGGCGGACCCCGTCTCTCCTCCGTTTCCGGGTTCCGTATATCCCAGCGCCTGCGCAAGGGTCCGCTCCCAGCCGGGCGGTTCGTCCGGTCGCACCCCCGTGACGGTTTCAGCGGGCGTCGCCGCGCGCGAACGCGCGAGCAGCTGCCGCAGCCAGCGTACCGCCAGCCCGCCGCCCCCGGCGGCGCGTGCCGCCACCAGGGCATCGCGCAGCCCCGGCACCAGAATCCGCACGTCGCTCATCGCAGCCACCTCCGCGGAACAGCCAACCGCGCGCTTTCGTCTCTCATGCAAGGCCCCCTCGGATGAACCCGGGCATGGTAGCAGCCGAGCGCGGCGATCATGGAGAAGCCCCGCAGCCAGGGTCTATGCTTTACGAAAGAATCGACCGCAACGCGGTCCGGGAGCCCGACATGGGAACCGCAACTCAACACGTTTCATCCGCCCGCAACGGCTTGCGCGCCGCGGGTACCCTGCTGATCGCGGCGCTGTGGCTGTTCGTCGGTGCGGCGCCGGCGGAAGACTACCCCGCGGATTCGCAGATCGAGTGGAACAGCTTCGACCCCGAACTGTTCGACCGGGCCGAGGATCAGAACCAGCCGCTGTTCTTCTACTTCCACGGGCAATGGTGCACCTGGTGCATCGACTTCCAGAACGAGTCGCTGGAAAACCCCATGGTCGTGGACATCCTGAACGAGGAGTACATCCCGGTCCTGATCGACCTGGATCGGCGCGCCGACCTCTTCACGCGCTATGGCGGCCGCGGCCTGCCCTTCGTGGTCATCACCACCCCGGACGATGACGTGATCTCGCGCTTCACCGGGCATATCCGCGCCGACGGCCTGTACCGGATCCTGGAGCGCCAGCAGCGGGTGGTGTCGGTGACGGGGCGCGAGGAAACCCCCGCCGAGGAGCCGATCACCACGGTCGGCGGTTTTCTTGAGATGCTCGACCAGGTGTACGTCGCCGACGCCGACCGCCTCAGCGGCAGCGCGCTGTTCGGCACCCTGAGCAAGCGCCCGCAACCCTGGACCTACCGCTTCCTGCTGGATCAGGAGGAATGGACCGGGCGCATGCCGGGTCTGCTGGATCAGGTGGCCGAAGACCTCCACGACCCGGTGGATGGCGGCTTCTTTTTCTTCTATGACTTCGACCAGCGCGACCCGGACCGGGCCCTGGAGACCTCCAAACGCCTGGATCAGAATGCCGCGTTCCTGTGGCTGTTCGCCCGCGCCTGGGAAGAAACCGGCGATGAACGCTACCGCGAGATCGCGGAAGACGTGATCCGCTGGCTGCGCGATGCGATGTGGGACGAGGACCAGCGGCGCTTCGGCAACTCCCAGTATGCCGACAATGCCTATTACCGACTGGATCCGGATGAACGCCGCGCCACCGATCCGCCGCGGGTCGACCGCACGACCTACGCCCATACCTCGGGGCAGGCCATCGCGGCACTGGCCGCCAGTGCGCGGATCTTCGACGATGACGAGCTGTTCGAGTGGTCCGACACCGCCCTGCGCGGCGTGGATGCCTATCTGGGCATCCCGGCGGGTTTCCTGCATGCGGTCACCGACGAGGGCCAGCCCGAACTGGAAGGCTATCTGCCCGCGCAGATCTGGCCGGAAATCGCCCGTCTGGAACTGCGCCGGGCCGCCCGGGCGCTGGAGCGCGATCCGACGGACACCGCCGCCGGCGAACCCGACCCGCAGGCGCGCCTGGACCGGCTGCAGCCGTTCTTCAACGAGGATCTGAACGCTCATGCCGAACGGCTGGGCGGGGAACTCGAACCCTGGACCGAGGTGCCCACCCAGGCCGCACTGGCCTGGTGGCTGCATTACCTGCCGGCGGAGGCGGTGGCGGCCAGCCACGTGGACCCGGCGGCCGTGGAAGCCCAGCTGCAGATCCATCCCGGTGCCGACCCCGATGACATCGCGCTCGGATTCGACGCCCTGCAGCGCGGCATGCCGGGCGAGGATTAAGAAGCGATCATTCCCCGCCCTGGACCGACGCGGAGGGGTCCTCCCGGGCCTCCAGGCGCTGGCGCAAACGCTCCGCGTCGGCCCCGGTGCGCACCTCCAGCACCTCGATGCCTTCGCCCCCGGCCTCCGGGGGCGGAGCATCGGACCAGGGATCCGGGTCCAGGTGTCCGCTCTGGTAGGCCCAGCCCAGATAGCCAAGGTTGGCCAGCAGCAACGCAAAAATCGTCCACCGCATCATTCGCCCGCCCTCCCCGTCCGTGACTCATCCGCCTGATCCAGCCCGGCGAGCACGGCCAGCCCCTCCAGCACGGGCCGGGGATCCATTCTGACCGGCCCCGGCAGATCCTCCATCAGCATCCGGGCATCCCCCCCCGTCAGGAGACAGACCGGCACGCGCGCCACCCCCGCAGAGCCGGTGCCCCCCTCCTCGGGGTACGGGGTGTCCGCGAGCGATTCACGGCCGGCCGCCACCACGGCCGCCACGCCCGCCGCCCAGGCCGTGGCCCAGCCCCGGTCCAGTGCCGCGACCGTACTTTGCCCCGGCAAGCGCTCGGGCCACGGATCAAAACCCGCGCCCGGCGCACGCGGGACGATGCGGTCGCTCAGCAGCTTCTGCATCCCGGCCCAGCCGCTGTGCAGCCCCGGCAGGATGTAACCCCCGAGGTGCGCACCGTCGGCGCGCAGCACGTCCACGGTGACGGCGGTTCCGGCATCCACCAGCACCACCGGCCGCCCCGGATCACGCGCGCGCGCCGCCAGCAGGGCACAATAGCGATCCACGCCCAGCTGGCCGTGGGCATACCGCGACACCAGCACGCCCGACTGCGCCGCCGCCCCGGGGCCCACGCCGGACTCCGCCTCCAGACGGGGTTCCACCTCCTCGACCGTCAGACCGGGCCAGGCCGTGGCCAGGGCCTCGCGCAGGCGCTGCGAGCGCTCCGGTGCCCCGACCCGCGCCAGCCATGCGGCCACCGGCGGAACCGACACCGTTTGCGCCAGCTCCGCCACGCCGGCCACGATATCGGCGTCGGCACCACTGGCCTGTTCCACCCCGGACGCGTCGCGCAGGGACCATTTGAGGCGGCTGCTGCCCAGATCCAGCAGTAGCGTCAGACTCGGGTTCCCGTCACTCGGCATGATTCCACCTGCGCACGCTGACCTCACCGGAATGCAGAGCCTGTTCCCCGCCCCGTCCTCCGCTTTGTTCGTCGCGCACCCGCAGCGTGCCGGCCTGCGGATCGATCCCCAGCGCGAGGAATCGCTCGCCGGTCTCCAGGCGTTCCACGCGCTGCCCCGCCAGTACATCCACGGCACCCAGCCGCTCGCCGGCCTGACTCAGACCGTGTGCCATCAGCCATGGATGCGCCCTGAGCAGACTCGCGGCGAGGCGCCCCGCCAGTTCCAGCCAGCCCGGCGGCGGGACACCCTGCGCGGCCAGGTCCGTCACCGCACGCCCCAGCTGCAGACGCTGCGACCCGGCGCGGTTCAGTCCCACTCCCGCCACCAGGCGCCCGCCGACCCCGTTCGCGACACGCGGCGCCTGCTGCTCGACCAGGATGCCCCCCAGCTTGGCTTCGCCGACCACCAGATCATTGGGCCATTTCAGGCCGACGGCGGCGTAGCCCAGTTCGTGCAGGGTCTCGCCGAGCACCAGTCCGGCGCCCACCGGCCACGCCGGCGGCACCTGCTCACCCGGTTCCAGCGGCCACGCCACGGACAGTGCAATGCCGTCTTCCGGGTGCCCGACCCAGTCCCGGCCACGACGGCCCCGACCGGCGGTCTGCTCGCGCGCCAGACACACCCGTCCGGCCCGCGGCAGCGCCTCGGCGGACACGTCCTCCAGGAGATAGCGGCTGGTGGAATCCACCCGATCCAGGACTTCCACCCGGGCCGGCCCCGCGTGCGCGGATTCATCGCGCAAAAGGCCTTCCAGCGCCGTGGTTTCCGGCCTCATAATGGCGGCAGTCGAAGAGAAGGCGGTCATGGGGATCGGCAGATCGACGGGAGAACCGGCTTGAACACGGTCCATCATCTTACGGCGTTGCGCAGGGGGTTGTCCGCCCTGACCCTCGTGGTCGGGTCACTGGCCCTGACAGGGGGTCTCGCGGCCCCGGTACCGGCGCAGGCCGATTTCTACACCTGGATCGATGACGATGGCGCTCGCGTCATCAGTGACGAACCGCCCGAACACGGCGACTACGAGGACGTTCCCGGTCCCTCGTCCACGCGCGGCAACACGGCCACCGGCGGTGACGACGGCTGGTCGCCGACCGAGATCTTCGTCTTCGAGGGGCCCGACGGCGAACGTCTGGTCACCAACCTGCGCAATCAGGGGCCCGGCATGGAGCTGATCGCCCAGTACGGCCGTCCGCCGGCGCGCGCCCGCTGCGGCCGCAACGCGCAACGGGCGATGGCCAGCGGCGGCGGGGAATACGCCGACATCATCCACGACGCCGCCGGCCGCGAAGGCGTGGATCCGGAACTCGTCCTGTCGGTGATCCACGTAGAGTCCTGCTTCGATCCCGAGGCCGTGTCACGGGTGGGCGCCCACGGGCTGATGCAGCTGATGCCGGCCACCGCGGCGGAGCTGGGTGTGACCGACCGTTTCGATCCGGTCCAGAACATCCACGGCGGGGTACGCTATCTGGCCGCCATGCTGCAGCGCTTCGACGGCGACCTGGACCTGGCCCTGGCGGCCTACAACGCAGGTCCGGGTGCGGTGGAACGCCATGGCGGCGTCCCGCCCTACGAGGAAACCCGCGAATACATCCGCCGCATCGGTCGGCACTACAACGGCGACCAGCCGCTGGTCCGCGCCGGCTCCGGCTGACGTCGCTTCAGCGCCGCTCGCGCCCGCAGTTCCAGCACTGGGTGAACTGCGGCTCGATCCGCTCGCCGCAGCTCGGGCAGGTCCATTCGGTGGCGTCACCCACCGGATCGCCCTCGAGATATTCCATCACCAGTTCCCGCGCCTCGGTGGCCTGCTCCTCGTGCACCACCACGATGCGCGCCCAGCACTCGTTCGGCGGGATCTCGCCCGAGGCGCCATAGAGCCCGGCCTGATGCACGTGGGCGGGGATCCCCGCGTCGTTGAGCATGCCGCCGATGAACTCGGCCATCACCGGATCGGCGTTGTGGTAGACGGTCTTCATGGATCAGTGTTTCCCATGCCCGCCCGGCGGCGCTACTGGACCGTGCCCTGGTTGGCGGCCTGGAAGTACTCCATGGCCTTCTGGATGGCGTACATCGGCCCGTCATCCATCGCCTCGCGGGTGTGCGGCAACTGGATATCGGCGTGGTACTTGCGAAGCGCCAGCACGTGGATCGGCAGCTCGCGACCGAACTTGTCGTTGGCGTAGTTGAAGTGCTGCGCCAGTCCCAGCACCAGATGCACCCGATCGTTCGCCTCCAGCGACTCGGGCGACACCGAGACCTCCGGCATCTGCCCGACCTGCCCGGTGACCTGCACCTCAATCACACGGTCGCCGTCCGCCGGCGCCGGGCGCTCCGCCTCGTCGGTCACCAGCTTCAGGTTCTCGGAGAGATCCAGATACCCCTTGTTCAGGATGTGCTGGTGGGGCTGGAACACCTTGCTGGACATGTTCACCGCCCACAGCTCGAGGATCTCCTTGAGATCCTGCGCCGGCTGGGTGTCACCCAGGGCGAACAGCTGCTGCGCGTAGAGGATGTCCCACACCCACACCTGCCCGTATTCGGGCAGCTCGTCGCCGGATTCGTCCACCGAGACCGTCTGCAGCTCGGGCTGCTCGGCGTCGGGGGCATGCAGGGTGAGGGTGAAGGTGGCCAAGGAACTGCTCCAGTCTGACGTTTTCCCCATTGTAGCGATGCGACGCCGACCGCGGGGAGATCTTTCATCCCGCCCGGGGCCTTCGCGCCGGTTGCAGGGCCCGCCACAGCCGCCAGCCGAGCAGCACCGCCAGCACTGCGGCATACATCCCCACCTCGACGTAGTCCGCGCCGCGGGTCAGCCACAGCACGTGCAGGATGGCCAGAACGCCCGCCGCATAGGCCAGGCGGTGCAGACGCGGCCACCAGCGCCGCAACCGCCGCTGCGCACCCCGAGTGGAGGTCAGCGCCAGCACCAGCAGGATCAGCCAGGCGGCAAAGCCGACCGTGACATACGGCCGGTGACGGATGTCGTCCAGGATCAGCACCCAGTCAAAGAACAGATCCAGCCCGACCCAGACCAGCAGATGCGCGCTGACCCAGGCAAAGGCCACCAGCCCGAGCATCCGCCGCAGCGCGCTGATCCAGGCCAGGCCCGTCCACTGGCGCAGCGGCGTGACCGCCAGTGCCACCAGCAGCGCGATCATCGCGTGGGTGCCGGTATCCGCCAGCAGCCGCTCGATCGGGTTGACCCCGAGACCGCCGAACCACCCGGCCGCGCGCAGCGCGATCCACACCCCCGGCGCCAGCGAGGCCGCCAGCACCAGAGTCCACACCCCGCGCGGAGGCCGGGCCGATGCGCGCCGGCGCCTTTCCACTCAGAACTTCTCGGTCAGGTCCATTCCGGCATACATCGAGGCAACTTCTTCCCCGTAGCCGTTGAACATCTCGGTGCGCCGGCGGCGGAATTCGCCGATGCGCCGCTCGGTGGCCTGCGACCAGCGCGGGTGGTCCACGTCGGGGTTCACGTTGCTGTAGAAGCCGTACTCGTTCGGCTGCATGCGGTTCCACGAGGTCGGAGGTTCGTCCTCGACGAAGCGGATGCGCACGATCGACTTGATGCTCTTGAAGCCGTATTTCCACGGCACCACCAGGCGGATCGGCGCCCCGTTCTGGTTGGGCAGCACATGGTCGTACATCCCCACCGAAATGATCGTCAGCGGATGCCGCGCTTCGTCCATGCGCAGCCCTTCCACGTACGGCCACTCGAGCACGCTGCGACGCTGCCCCGGCAGGTTGTCCGGATCATGGATGCTCTCGAAGGCGACATAGCGGGCGCTGCCGGTCGGCTCGGCACGGTCGATGATGCGGTTGAGCTCGAAACCGATCCACGGGATCACCATCGACCAGCCTTCCACGCAACGCAGGCGGTAGATCCGCTCTTCCAGCGACCAGGGGTCGATGAAATCTTCCAGCGCATACTCCCCGGGGTTGTCGCAGAGCCCCTCCACACGGATGCTCCAGGGATCGGTCTGCAGCTTGTCCGCCAGGCGGTGCGGATCTTCCTTGCCGGTACCCAGCTCGAAGAAGTTGTTGTAGGTGGTCGCGTCCTCGAACGGGGTCAGCGATTCGTCGGTGGAGAACTCGCCCGGCTCCGCGTCCAGGGGCTTAAGCTCGTCGCGCAGGTCGGCACCCGCCGGGCCCGCAAGCCCCAGCGCCCCCAGGCCCAGCCCCGCCCCGAGGGCCAGACCGCCCTTCATGAACTCGCGGCGGCGCCGGTAGACCGCCTCGGGCGTCACCTCGCTGCGCGGGATGTCACTGCGCCGGCGAACACGAATCAGCATGGGGTCTTCCTCGTCCGGGGATCTGAACCAATCGACCCCGCAGCGGCGTGTGAGTTCGCGCGCCCGGACAATACCGACCAAGCCGCGAAGCGCCCACCCCGTCATTGCGAGGAACCGAAGCTCTGCCCTCCCCTCCACCCCGTCATTGCGAGGAGCCGAAGGCGACGCGGCAATCGGCCAAAGATGCCTGCACCCTGGCACAGGCGGCTTCGGATGGAGATCGC